>JAGVGO010000174.1 GCA_020057085.1 Planctomycetota bacterium
AAAACTGCCACGAAACTTGTGGGTACAAAACAGCCCCTGGCGGGAGAGGTTATACTCTACCCATAATTTTTCTATCCCCCCGAAGTGTTAGATACGCCCATTGATGTCCGTGTAAAAAATCAAATGATTCTTTTTTGCTCCGCCTTCAACATGGCATCCAGTTTGCGGATCGGGTCTTTCACGCGGGACAGGAAAATCATGGCAGCAATGACAAACGGTTTGAAGCCTGCCTGGCAATAGGTTTCGATCCTGTACTTTTCGAACACATCTTTCGCCACTTCACCTTTGGTACAGTTGACACCGGAAATGTCTGCCGGCAACGGGTGCATATAGAGAGCATTGCCCTGTTTGGTACGCTTCATTTTCGCTTCATCGCACTCCCAATTCTGGTAGATGGCATTGTTGGCAAGGCACTCTTTCTCTAATACCTTGAGGCCATCTTTGTCCCCTTTCTTCAGGAGATCGGTTCTCTTCTGCATGACATGATAAGGCGCCCATGATTTTGGATAGACGACGTCGGCATCCTGGAAGGCGGCTTCCATGCTGTCTACGATCTCGAACTTGCCATGATAGCGAGCGGCATTCTTTTTGGCCACTTCTGCGACCTCGGGAATCAGGTCGTATCCTTTGGGATAAGCCAGTGCCACATGCATGCCGAAACGCGTCATAAGACCCATAATGCCTTGTGGCACAGACAACGGCTTGCCGTAACTGGGGGAATAGCCCCAGGTGAGGGCGATCTTTTTGCCCTGTAGTTTTTCGAACGAACCGAAGTGCCTCTTCATCTGCAACATATCTGACAGCGTTTGCGTGGGATGATCAATGTCGCACTGCAAATTGACAAGGCAAGTACGTTGAGGCAGGACGCCTTTTTCATAACCTTCCTGGATCGCGGCAGACACTTCCCGCATGTATTTGTTGCCTTCGCCCAGGAACATGTCGTCACGGATGCCGATGACCTCGGCCAGGAATGAGATCATATTGGCGGTTTCGCGCACCGTTTCGCCGTGCGCTACCTGGGATTTCTCCTCGTCCAGATCCGACAGCCCCAGTCCTAAAGCATTGGCTGCAGAAGCAAAGCTGAACCTGGTGCGAGTGGATTTGTCACGGAAAATGGAAATGGCCAGCCCGCTCTCGAAAGTTTTGCAGGAAAGCCCCGTACGGTGCATTTCTTTGAAACATTCGGCCAACAGAGCGACGGCCTTGATTTCCTCGTCGCTCTTTTCCCAGGTCAACAGGAAATCGTTGTTGTACATATCGAAGTTCAGGTTTTTCAACAAATCCAGATTGGCTTGAATCGCTAACGAAACAGGCATAATTTTTCTCCTAGAAGCATAGTGTAGAGCCTACGGAATGTAGGCATATTTCCATTATAGCATGCGTTGCAGAGACGCCCCTGATCCATCCCTGATCCCTTGGCTCTCTTTTTCGGCGGGCATGGTAACGGCCTATTCCAGCAATATCCTATCGAGATCGTTCAGTACATCGCTCATATTCTGATAGCGAACTTTGGGATCTTTGGCCAGCATTTTGTTGATTACTTTCTCGATTTCCGGCGAGATAGAGGAATCGTGTTGTGTCACAGGCGCGGGCGTCTGTTCGGCAATATTTTTCAAAATTTCTTTCGCATCGCTGCCGGTAATAGGATATTCGGCGGTAAGGAGGCGATAAAAAGCAACCCCAAGCGCATAGATGTCGGCACGCTGGTCCACTTCGCTCGGATTGTGGATAAGTTCCGGCGACATGTAGTAAGGAGTACCGACCTGAGCGCTTTTGGGCGGCATCCCGCGCGTGATTTCCTGGGCCAGCCCCAAATCCATGATCTTGACGATGCCGTCCGCACGCATGATGAAGTTCGACGGCTTGATGTCGCGATGCATCACGTCGAAACTGTGTATGTGTTCCAGCCCGCGTCCTGCCTGGGTGATGATGTCGAGCGCCTCTTGCTGCGCCAGCTTCGTTTTTTCGTGCAGGTAATCGCCGACATTTTTGCCTTCCACCAGTTCCATGGCATAATAGTGAAACCCTTGTTCATGGCCCATGTCGAAGATGTGTACCAGGTTGGGGTGATTGAAGGTGGCTGATAGCTTGGCTTCACGGAAAAACTGGTTGAGATGTTTCTTTTGGACAGCGAATTTCTCGAATAAAATTTTGAGAGCGACGATACGTTCCAGCTCGATCTGCATGGCGCGATAGACGACGCCCATGCCGCCGGCAGCGATTTTTGACACTATTTCGTAGCCGCCGAGCACTCTGCCGACAAAACCGCTGCGCCGGGGATCGTCGTTCCAGATCGCCTGCTGCACCACACGCCGCACCGCTTTACTCTGCAGCAGCTCCTCGGCCTTTTCCGCTTCTATAAGGCCGTGCGCTACCAGGAGGTTGGTGAGCGGAATATATTTTTTCTGTTCTTGCTGGGCTTTTTCCTGGATTTCCAGGCATTTGACCAGTTTTTCCGGCGGTACCGCCTTCATTTTTTTGATGTAATCAACGAGTGCCTGTGTCTCCAGTTTACGCAGATGTAAATTGCGTTTACCCTGCAATATTTTCAGTTTATCTTCGCTGAGATAGCACTTTTGCAGCAATATTTTTTCGATGGTGTGCTGGCTACTCTCTGCCTCCGCATCTTGCTGATCGAGGAGGTGGATGCACTCGTCCAGTTGTGATTGCGTGAGAAAATTTTTTTCTACGGCCAGGGCACCGATGTAGGTTTGCAATTTTTCCATAGATCGCTCCAAGCAAAGGGCGGCATAACGCCGCCCTATTCGCTTATTTCACAGAACGGATGGTGACGAGAGTGATATCGTCGTTCTGCTCGGCTGTTGACTGGAAACTGGTGATAGCGTGCATGATCTGGTTGATGAACACCTGCGATGGCTGGAACCCCAGCTTGTTGATGATGTTCAGGAAGCGGTCATCGCCAAAATCTTCATAAGAAGGACTCTTGGTTTCCACCACACCGTCGGTAAAGAGCGTCAGGCGGTCGCCGACTTCAAACTGGATCACTTCTTCCTTGACCGTGTTTTCAAAAGCCTTACCCGCCATGATGCCAAGCGGCATACCGCCTTTCTGCGTAAAGGCACTGGCCTTTGTCTTGGCACGCCACAAGATCGCTGGGTTGTGACCGGCACAGGCACAGGTGACTTTTTTCTCCGGCATGTTGACCACCGCGTAGTACACTGTCACGAACATGCCCGGCAAAATGTCGCGCACGACGACAGGGTTGACCTTGATGAGAAGTTCCTTGGGCGAAGTGGTGGTATGCGTCCAGCTACGGATGGCCGAGCGCACCATGACCATCACCATAGCGCCGGAGATACCGTGACCCGACACGTCGGCAATCAAAATGCCGACATGGTCGCCGCCGATGGGAAAGACATCGTAGTAATCGCCACCTACCTGATCGAACGGCTTGTAGAAACCGTACAGGTCGTAGCCAGGCGTTTCCGGGAACTTGGCCGGCATCAGATTGCGCTGAATCTCGCGCGCCTTGTTCATTTCCGCCTTCAATTCCTCCGACATCTCGGCCGGCTTGCCATCTTTGCCCGCTTTACCGACGGTCACGGTCTTCTCCTCGACCTTCGGACACAGCTCGTCAACATTGTCCATGAAATCTTTGTAGTTGAACGGTTTGGTGAGGAATTTGATCTTCGGGTACATCTGCACCTCGAAGGCGTTCTTCATGGCCACCATTTCAGTACACAGCAACACCGGTGTCCTGATTTTTTCCATATCGAGAGCGTTCAGCACCTCGAGACCGGACAACCCTGGCAGTTTGACATCCATGACGATGATATCCGGGCGGTTGGCGGGAATTCGTATCTTCTGCAACAGATCGCGGCCGTTGTTGATCACTTCGGTTTCAAAATTGAGCTTGGCAAACAGATCCTGGTACTGTTTTTCGAACTCTTTGTCCGGTTCGGCGATCACCACTTTGCCACGTTTGCGGAAGACGATGCGCTCGCCCGACTCCATCTGCTGCAACAGGCTGAAGATCTTGTCCAGTTTGTCTTCATCGGCGCTGCCGCCGAGCTTTTTGGCCAGCGCTTCGGCCAGTTGCACGATCTCACCCTTGCTCTGCAGCAAAGAATCGAGGGCGGTGTTGAGTTCTGTGCCTTTATTGACCTCGTCAACCAGCAAAGATGCTTTGCGGTCTTTCGAGAATTTTTTGAGTACCGCCTCCAGTTGCTGCGGCGAGCGGATCACTTCACCGAACAAACTCTTCTGGACATTCGGATCCATGCCTTTGACTGCGGTAAGGAGTCCCTGGCGGGTCTGACGGATGCCGCCGCCGCCGAAGGTGGATATCGATTTCTCGAAAAACTCCCACATTTCCTCGCCGGTGTTTTCAAAATTCTGTTCGGCCAGCTTAGGCATGATCTTCTGCAGCGCCTTGCCGATATGGTTGAGGGCATCGGTGCCTTTGAGATTTTTGAATTCTTCGCTGAAGATGGTGTTGAAAAATTTGCGCGCTTCGGTGAGACTCTCCAGTGTTTCATCTTCGCCGACCATCAGGTATTTGACTTCTTTGACGGAAATCTTTTTGAAATTTTTCAAGAGATCCGGTATGATCTCGCCATCCTTCACCACCTGGTCAGGCTTGCTGCTCATCAGCTTGACAAATGCCTCCAGTTCGCTCATGGACGCACCCTGATGCATCGCTACACCGCTCATGTTGCGTTCGCCAAGCATCTTGACAAACTTTTCGGCGACGATACTTTTTTCGGTGATCTGCTTGTTCTGAATGAGAAGTACATCCTCACCCTTGCCGAAATTGAGAGTGGGCTGGGCACGCAGCACCTCTTCCAGCAAGCGATACGCTTTTTGTAAGGCATCACGTACCGTCGGGTGTTTTTCGTTGTACATCTGCATAAAATTGATGACACGACCGAGTTCCGTTAAAAAATCGAGAGATTTTTTTTCTATCGGATCCATTTCATCTTCCTTTGCAAAAGTGGCTTATTCCCTCTACCATGCAGCAATGAGCTTGTTGAGCTTGTTTCGTAATAATATTTCTCTTGTTTTCCATTATAGCATATTTGTCACAGGTGTGGCAAAACAAATTTGTGTAATGTACCATGTCTGCACCTTTTTCTCCGAGACTCTGTAATATCTCGACAAGTGGTTTCAGTTGCTGTATACTCATTAAATCTTGCCTCCTTTGTGAGAAATTTGAAATTTGATGCCTGTGTAAAAAAAGGTAGGAGATTTTCTGTGAACGATAAAAAAACAATGCCCAAGCCGATACTGCGGCGTCTTCTGCCCTCCCTGGCAGTCATGGTGATCCTGCTGACGGTTGGCATGGAGGTGCTTTTGTACCAAACGCATCGGCAGCGACTGGCTGAAAAGACCGCAATAAAAATTGCCGAGGCAAGCCGTGGCCTGCACATAATCATGGACGAACAGGCATGCGGCCTGGCTATATCTTTGCAGACAATCGCCGGCGATGCCAATGTGCAAAAATCCCTGCGAGAGGGCAACACCGGGCGTCTGCTGGCAGTCTGGCAGCCCGTGTTCGAGACGCTGCACCGGGGGAACAAAGTCACGCACTTCTATTTTTTCGACAGGAATCGCGTCTGCCTCCTGCGCGGACACAAGCCGGAGCAACGCGGCGACCTTATCAGTCGTTTCACGGCACTCAAGGCCGAACGGACCGGCAAGATCGCCTACGGCATAGAACTAGGGCCGCTAGGCACCTTCACCCTGCGGGTGGTGCAACCGGTCTTTGCCGACGGTGAGCTTGTCGGCTATGTGGAACTCGGCAAGGAGATCAAGGATGTGCTGCAAATGTTGCACGCTCTGTTCGGCATCCAAGTGGCCAAGATCATCAGCAAGGAGTATCTGAGCCGGCAGACATGGGAAGAGGGCATGCGCCTGCTCGGCAGGAAGAGCGACTGGAACCGCCTGGCCCACAGCGTAATTACCTACACCTCCCAAAACGGCCTCTCCGAAGCCTTCGCGGCGATAGCGGATCGCCACATAGTGAGCCGCCATGCGCATGGCGAAAAGAACTGGGAGGTAACAAGCGATGGGAAGACCTGGATGGCAACCGTGATGCCTTTGCAGGACGCTTCGGGCAGAGAGGTCGGAGACCTGCTGATCATGTTCGACGTCTCGGCCGAAAAAGCGACCTTTGTGCGCCTGCTGGTTCTGTACGGAATGGCCGGCACGGGATTGCTGGCGCTGCTGCTGGGCTTCATATATTGCCTCCTCTATCGCACCGACCGCGCCATCCAGAGCCAGCAGGCAGCGTTGCAGGAAAGCAACCGAGAGTTCGAGAAGGCCACGGCGCGAGCTAACGAAATGGCCGTCCAGGCCGACATGGCGAACAGAGCCAAGAGCGAGTTTCTGGCCAACGTGAGCCACGAAATCCGCACGCCCCTGAACGGCATCATCGGCATAACCGGACTCTTGCTGGATACGGAGCTGAACGATAAACAGCGGCACTACGCCAAAACCGTGCAGAAGTGTGGCGATTCGCTGCTCGAGCTGATCAACGACATCCTGGATTTTTCCAAGATCGAGGCGGGCAAACTCGAACTGGAAACGCTGGATTTCGACCTGCTCGACCTGCTCGACGGTTTTGCCGCCATACTGGCTTTGCGTGTCCATGACAAGGGGCTCGCGTTCACCTGCGCCGTCGCGCCGGACGTGCCGGCCATGCTCCGCGGCGACTCCATCCGCCTGCGCCAGATTCTCACCAACCTGGCAGGCAACGCCGTGAAGTTCACCCACCAGGGCGAGATCGCCGTACGGGTGAGCCTGGTAGCGGAAACCGACGCCGAATCTTTGCTGCGTTTTTCCGTCAAAGATACCGGCATCGGCATTGCGAAGGAGAAGCAGCAACTCATGTTTCAGAAGTTTAGCCAGGCGGACGCCTCGACCACACGCAAGTACGGCGGCACCGGCTTGGGGCTGGCTATTGCAAAACAGTTGACAGGGCTGATGGGCGGCGAGATCGGCGTTGACAGCGAAAAAGGCAAGGGTTCGGAGTTCTGGTTCACGGCGCGTTTTGCCAAACAGGCCGGGCAGAAACGAAATGTTGCGCCCAGCGGCCCATTCCCTGCGATCGCCGAGATGCGATGGGGTACAGTTCGCATCCTGCTGGCCGAAGACAACATCGTCAACCAGCAGGTGGCTTTGGGCATCCTGAACAACTTGGGACTACGAGCGGACGCCGTGGCCGACGGCGCGGAAGCCGTCAAGGCTCTCGCCAGCTTCACCTACGACCTGGTACTGATGGATGTCCAGATGCCGGAGATGGACGGCCTTGAGGCGACGCGCCAAATCCGCAGTCCGGACTCCAGTGTCCGCAATCACCAGCTTCCCATTATCGCTATGACCGCCCACGCCATACAGGGTGATCGGGAAAAATTTCTGGCAGCGGGCATGAACGACTACGTTGCCAAGCCGATTTCTCCCCAAGTCTTGGCGGCAGTGCTGAAGAAATGGCTGCCGCAGGAAACAGCGGCTACCACAGCAGCATCGCAGGGAGTGTCAGCAGGGACTGCCGTTGCCGCTAAAGAAGCAGAGACGCCGGTGTTCGACAAGGCGGGCATAATGTTCCGACTGATGGATGATGAGAACCTGGTGAAAAGTGTCGTGGCAGTATATCTGCAGGATATCCCGCGACAGATCGAGGCGCTGAGGGGCTATCTGGAAGCAGGGGACGCCCAAGCCGTCGAGATCAAGCTCCACACCATCAAGGGTTCATCGGCCAACGTAGGAGGCGAAGCCTTGCGCATTCTGGCCTGCGAGCTGGAGAAGGCCGCCAAGGGCGGCAGCCTGGACGTTGTCAAGTCCCGCATGGGCGACCTGGACGCGCAATTCGGTCGGTTGAAGGAATCGCTCAGCTTCTGCATAGGCTCTGTCTAAAAATAACTCCACAATTTTTTGCCGATGCTCTGAGAAAAAAATTGACTGTGCAAAATCGTGCAGATATAATGTGTTTGAAACAACGGCGCTCTGCCAGATGGACCTTATCTGAAAAAGTAAATTACAACACATTGGCGAGGTTAGCATGGAACCACAAAAATATTTATACCGCCTATGCTGGATAGGCATTCTTCTGTTCCTGGGGCTTTTGGCGATGTATACGGTGCGCATCGGTGTGCCATTACACAGCGAACTGATGAGCATCATCGAAACCGAAAGAGACAAGGGCAGATGGGAAAAACTTGCTCATGAAATAAAGCTCAAGGAAAATCAAGCCAAAGAAGAGCTCTCCGCTTTGCAGAAACAGTATCCGCAACTTGCTGTCGCCAACCTGCAACAACGCATGGAACAAATCTTGCGAAACGAACTAGCGACCGTTCTTTCCCTGGAAACAAAGGATAGCTATCTGCGAAGCCTGGAGACGGAATTGAGCAATATGGGCAGGGAAAAAACGCACGCCCCCTCTTTATTGCAGATGACTTTTACTATACCGGCAGACCAAATGGCGGTGTGCATGCGCATACTAGACCATATTGGCCAGTACGGAAGCGTAATATCGGCAAAGTTTCAGCCTGCCGATGAGAGCCAGGCAGATGGTAAGACAGTATCGGCGACCATCTGCTACCAAGCCTGGCTATTGAAGTTTTGCACAGACTACCGTGCTTATGAGGGAAATGACAAAACCAGCTTTTCGCACAACCCTTTTACCACACCCTCTTGCCAGGAACATCGGATCACCCAGGCAGATGTATCCCGGCTGGCTGTGAGAAAAATTCTTTTTAACCCGGCTTCGCCCAAACACTCTTTTGCCCTGCTCGACTCGGGTCGGATGATTTGTGCCGGAGACGATGTCGAGGGAATTTTTGTGAACAAGATCGGTCCGGCGCAGGTGTGGTTCGGATATTACGACGAAGTTGCGCTTTCTTCTCAAGACAAATAATTGTTTTTGTTGCAATCTTGTAAAGGAATATTCTATGAACATCATTTCGCCAGCAGATTTAGCGTTTCTCAATCGCCAACTGGCTTCCATGGTTCGCTTGCAGACCCCGCTGGCAGAAGGTTTTCATGTGCTAGCCAAGGAATCCAGGGGCAAGCATTTCCAGCAAATACTTGAAGGAATCCATCAAAACCTGGCCAGCGGAAAAAAATTATCGCAAGCCCTGGCTGAAAGACCAGACATTTTCCCTCTTACCTACGTGACTCTGGTAGAAGCGGGAGAACTTTCCGGCGACCTCAGCGGAGCATTGGAGAGTATGGCCGATTATTCGGAAACCACGTTGGAACTGAGGACTTCTCTCTTCAATGTAAGCATCATTCCAATTATGACTTCGCTCGTTGTTCTGGGCGTTTTCTCTTTTATCGCCGTCGCCGTACTTCCCAAATTTGCAGAGATATTCGATAGCTTAGGGGTTGAGTTACCGCTTCTTACGGCTATTGTCTTGGGCTTCAGCAACTTCATGGTATCTTATACGCTCGAAGTGTTGCTTGGTCTGCTGGCATTGGTGGCGTTTTTCGCTGTCTCTTTCATGATGCGTGTCCGCTGGCTAGATTGGCTGCTGTTGAACCTGCCTTTTATCGGCATGTTGCTGCGCACGGTACATTATACCAGATTTTGCATGACGGTGTCCCACCTCTTAAAGCATCGCATACCGCTCAACAAAGCTTTGGAACTGTCTCAAGTAGCCATCGGAAGCCCCATACTGCGGGGTGCCATTCTCGACATGAAAACTGCCGTAGAAAACGGGAAGTCGCTGGCGGAAGAATTACGCGCTTCCGGCATCTTTCCGGAAACCATGGCCTGGAAGCTCGCTTTTGCCGAGAAAAACGGCAATCTGGTAGAAGCCTTTCACGAACTCCACAGGTATTTCCTCCAATATTTCAGGATGCTTGTGCCTCGCTTTGTTTATATAGCGGCGCCCTGTCTGGTGCTTATCGTCGGGACAGGTGTCGGGTTCATCATCTTATCCGTATTCTTGCCGATCTTCAAACTTCAGGCGCAGCTCGCTGGCGGCGGCTAGGAAAGGGTACACTATGTGGATGTGGTTGACATTTTTTGGCGCAGTGTTGCTGGTTCACGAGTGGTCGTATGCTCTCATCCAGTATGCCAAACTTTCCCGCAATGTGAAAATCGGGATATTCGGGGGCATCCTGGTGATTGCGACATATACCGCCATATGTTTTCTCTGGCCGGCAAAGCAAAGCGCCGTACTGTTGCCTTTGCTGTTTTTATTCTGGGGCCGTCGCTGTTCCACCACGCCTTCGGCATTTTGGAACCGTGAGCTACTGCCTCTCCTGGGCATGGCTGTTTGCGCGGCCTTTATCCTGACCGAGCAAGCGGTTGCAGAGCTGGAGGTTTGTCTTTACTTCGCAGGCTCTCTCTTGATGGTGTGGAGAATCTTCTGGTGCGATACGTCAGATCTGGGAGATTTTTTGCGGGTCTTCATCACCTGCGAGTTGCTTGTGCTGTTTTTAACATGCCTGTTTGATGCAGTACCACGCGACATCTTTTCAGAATGGGCTCTGGAATTACTGGTATCCGGCTTGCTGCTTACTATCATCTGGAGACTATTCTGGATCGGCAGGCTGCGGCTTGGAAAAATAATCCATGCCAATAGCCCTGGGCTACAAAAAACAATTTATCTAGTTGATGCTCATGGTGGGCAAGCCGTGCGCGTTGCCTTGGTCATCTTTTTGCTGGCATTTTTCCAGCTTGTGGGCGTTGCCATTATTCTGCTTTTTCTTACGGCAAGGTCTTCGCTCATCCGCAGCGCCCTTTTTCCCAATCCGGTTCCATTCTGCAAACGCAAGCACAACGCAGGCATTCTCCTGGCTGAATGTGCCATGTCTGCTGCACTTCTGGCCGTTGTCTGCGCCGTAGGTATCCAGCTTTATCTTTCCCAGCATCGCTTTCTGGATGATATAGAACACCGCTCTCAAGTGCGCAGGGTGTTGGAAAACACTTTGGAAGAAGCACGTTTTAGCATCATGCAAGCCCAGGACACTACATCGCTTAACAAGCAATTTTACATACCGGGCGTCCCGCATGCCGAAGGGACAGTGGCTGTAGAGAAGATGGAACCATATCTCTGGAAAGTGTCGGTGCAGGCTACCTGGGGCAGTAATAGGCAGCATCAGCGTGCTATGACCACGCTGTTCTATAAGGGGGACTAAGATGCAAAAAAGAAGAGGTTTGACGCTGATCGAACTCATGATGGCTGCCTTTTTGATAGGAAGCATTTTGGCGATCGGCATTCCTTTCACTGTCGCTCTTATGAGCGCCAGCGCACGCCAGCCCCCGCATTTCCGAAAATTGGAGGTTTGGCAAAAAATTGCGGAAAATTTGCGGCAGGATATACGAGCAAGCTCACAAATCTTTACCCGCGACAACGGCGCAGGTTTTGTCTTGGAGATACCACAGAAATCATCGGCATCTCCGCTATATGTGGCCTACAATATCAATGAAACTGAGCCTGGAGTTCTTTACAGAAGCAAATTTTCAGCGGACACGACATGTACTTTGGAGCGCCTGGTGGTCAATGTCAAGGAATGGAAAGTGACCGTAGAGCAAGGGCCCACACCCTTGGTTTCCGTAGCGATGACGTTGGCTGTCGAAGGCAAGAATGCCAAACCGGTTCTGCCATATGTGGTCACGTCTTGCTTGCGCGTAGCAGCACGCAAACAATAAACACTGCCAAAGGAAAAATTTATGAAACCATTGCCAAGATATAAGAAATCCGGCATTACCATGTTACTCGTCCTGCCGTTCAGCCTGTTACTGCTCATGAGCATGGCTTTTTTCCTGTTGCCGGCGTCGCAGAGTTTTGGCAGACAGGAAAATCGTCAATATCTCGAAGCAGTAGCGCGGGCGATTGCTGAAAGCGGAGTCCACAAAATGCTGGCTGCTTTAAAAAGCGGCCAGCCACTTGCGCCGGAATTCAGCCAGGAATTAGGAGAGGGGCGGTTGCTGGCGCAAACTTCCTCGTTCAGCGCCAGCCAATGGCACATCAGGTCTACAGGCATATTGAACAAAGCGCCGGAGATCGCTGTGTACGTAGATGCTGAAGTGGCAAAAGAGGGAGAAAAATTTATCATTATCCGTTGGTCAGAAGGGAAATATCATGCAAGAGAGCAAAAATAATCCCCCGGAACGTTTTGTCGTAAAGCTGTGTCTGCTGGCTACAGTGGCTGGAGTTCTGGCGTTGGGACACTATGGTATCTGCCACTTTCAGCAGATTTTGAGAAAATCGAAAATAGCGGAAAAAGAGGCCGCCCTGGGCGACTCTTATCAACAAGCGTCTCAAGATCTGGCAGCGATCAAAGCGCAACTTGCATCTTATGGCGTGGGCAAGGCGCCATCTGAAAAACCACGCAACTCTGATTTTTCTCGACTTTGCGAGTGGCTATACAACACGCAGGGGTTGCCCATTGGCTTTACCGCAGTAAATTTTCTTGCAGAGGGCAACATCCTGATAAATGGAGTTATTGCCACCCCTTCTTTGTCCCAGGGGAGAGATTATCTGCAAATGTACCGAAGCAAGCTCCTCGCTACCTGCCCGGAGCCTTACACCTGTAAGATAAATGCCGATGTGGCCGTGGCGGACAGCCTGCCCGACCAAAAACGGTTTTGCTTAACGGTCGCTTTAGTTTCGTCGCCGTAAGGCGCAAAGGAGTACATTATGGCGACGACACGCCAGATCGTAAATACAGACAAGGCTCCGCAACCAATCGGCCCTTATGCGCAAGCCATCAAGGCCGGCAATCTGCTGTTCCTGTCGGGACAAATTGCTATCAACCCGAAGAGCGGCGAAGTGGTGAAAAGTTCATTTGCCGATCAGTGCCGCACTGTATTGGAAAACCTCAAGGCGGTTCTCACAGCCGGCGGATCATCCATCGAGCAGGTGGTCAAGACCACTATTTTTCTCACCGACATGAACAAATTCACCGAGTTCAACGCCATTTACGGCGAATATTTCGGCACTGCCAAGCCGGCACGCGCCACGGTCGAGGTGCGGCGTCTGCCCAAAGATGTGGAAGTCGAAATTGAAGCCATAGCCCTGTGTAACTAAAGCGAGCGTTATGAAATCACTGCGGGAATATCTGTGGTTCAACACCAAGAAAAAGCTGGAATTCATCAACATCACGCAAGAGGTCGCGCGTCTCGTGAAAAAAAGCGGAGTACAGGAGGGGCTGTGTCTGGTCAACGCCATGCACATCACCTCCAGCGTCTACATCAATGATGCCGAAAGCGGTTTGTTGCAAGATTTCGCTGCCTGGCTCGAAAAATTGGCGCCGCACGAACCGGTGGCTCACTACCGCCACAACGACACTGGCGAAGACAACGCCGATGCCCATCTCAAACGCACCATCATGGGGCGCGAAGTGGTGGTGGCCATCACCAACGGCGAACTGGATTTCGGACCGTGGGAACAGATTTATTACGGCGAATTCGACGGCCAGCGCAAGAAACGTGTGCTGGTGAAAATAATCGGCGAATAGGCATGCGGCAGACCTCTTGGGCTACAGAAAATCAGATACGGCTATTTCAACGCATACAGATGGCAGTCCCAGCTCGTAATATACACTACACCATCACCCACCCACGGTGAGCCCACGATATCTTCGAGCGCGGCAAACTCCCAGCGTCGTTCGCCTGTCTTCATGTCCAGCGCATACAAATGCCCATCACGGCTGCCGACGTAGACGATGCCGCTTGCCACTGTCGGTGTTTCCATCGCCCTGCCCGGAGAAAATTTCCAGAGCAGGCAGCCGGTCTTGGCTTCCACCGCACAGATCCCACAACGGTCGGGGAAAGCGCGGTGTGCAATGCCGAAATAGAGTAAGCCATTTTCGCACGCCACACCTGAAGCGATGATGCTATTGGCATTGAAGCGCCACTTGATCTGGCCGTTTTGGCTATCTACAGCATAGAGCGTCTCGAAGCTGCCAAAGTAAACATTTCCGTCGGAGAACGTGGGCGGCAAGAGCGAATGCTCGACGTTCAACTTCCACTTCAAAGCACCGCTCTGCAGGTCAAGAGCGTACAGGTTACCATCGTCACTGCCGAAATAGAGGGCGTCATCGCCGGCGGCAGCCCCATGTTCGATGCGCCCTTCACTGGCAAAGCGCCAGCGAATATGTCCGTTTTCGCCATCCAGAGCATACAGCACGCCATCATTGCAACCGGCATAAACCACACCGGCGACGACGAGCGGCGCTGCCCGAAACGGTTTCTCGGCCGGCACGCTCCACTTCTTCTGGCCGGAACTCGCCTCTACGGCATAAAATTGACAGTCGTCGCTGCCGAAATATACCTTGCCGTCGCTCACCGCTGGCGAAGAAAAGATATGGTCACCGGTGGTAAATCTCCACCTGGCTCTGCCGCTCTCCGCATTCACTGCATAAAGATTGCCATCACGGCCGCCGACATAGACGGTGCCGTCCACTGCCACTGGAGAGACATCAATCCAGCCATTGGTCAAAAATTTCCATTTCATACCGTTCAATTGTGGCAGACCTTTGCTCATGAATACACCGGTACGCGACGGATTGGCGCCGCTGATCGCCAGTTGCGCTTGTGGCAACCGCACCACTTCCCAGTGTCGGCTCAACAGCATCCTTTGCTTGTCCATCACGTACAGCGAGACTTTGTTGCTGCCATAGGCAAGTTCCACCTCGGCAGTGAAGCGGCCGCTCTTTAGATCACGCTGCGCTTCCTTCGCACCTACCACGATCTTCATCTCGGCTGAGGCTTGCGCAAGCTCGCCAAGCAGGGACAACTCCCAGGTGGTGGCCGGCACTTCCAGTCGCTCCTGATTTTGCATGGCGAGCGGCGACAAGATGGCGAGACGTGGCTGCTGCCAGTGTGTTATGCCATACCAGGCTACAGCTAACATCGCCGCGAGGAGGATGCCTGCCACAGTCTTTTTGCTCACTGTGATGCGGGGCAGCCGAAAAGAGACGCGGCTTGCCGCGATTTTTCTGCCCTCACGAAATCTCTCCAGGTCATCGCTCAGTTCTGCGGCGGTCTGGTAGCGATTTTCCTTGCGTTTCTCTAACGCCTTCAGACAAATTGTTTCCAGGGCAGGCGGCACTTCGCTCTTGATTTGACGGGGTGGTGCGGGCGCACGCAAGACGATGGTCTGGATCGTCTGGGTAAGCGACTCGGTGACGACAAACGGCGGCTTGCCGCACAGCATCTCGTAGAGGATGGCGCCAAGTGAATAGATGTCGCTGCGTGCGTCGCTATCTTTGATGCGTCCTTCTGCCTGTTCCGGTGACATGTATTGCAAGGTGCCGACGATCATGCCGCTGTGTGAAATGGCGTCGTCGCTCTGTCCGCCTTTGGCCAGGCCGAAATCCATTACCTTAGGCTCTCCCGTTTTATCGAGCATGACGTTGGCCGGCTTGAGGTCGCGGTGGATGATGCCTTGTGTGTGCGCATAATGTACGGCGCGCGCGATCTTGCCCATGAGTCTGGCGACATCGTCCCAGCTCATGGTATTCTTTTGCAAAAAACTCTTGAGCGAGGGTCCGTCAATGAAGTCCATGGCAAAAAAAAGATGACCCTCGACATTGCCGATATCGTACACGGGCACGATGTTGGAATGTTGTAATTTCGCCATGGCGCGCGCCTCGCGCAGGAAGCGTTCGGTGTCCGCAGCGGTGGCAAACATGCCGGCGAGCAGCACCTTGATCGCCACCATGCGATCGAGTTCTGTGTCGTAGGCCTGGTATACCTGTCCCATGCCACCCTGGCCGAGTTCTTTTACTATTTCGTAGCGGCCGATTTTCGTCACCCGCAGCGGTTCTAGCCGCTTTTGTTGCCGTTGCGTGGCAGCGCGACTGTCGCTGCTTTGCGGCAGCGCATTTTCAAGGATCGTATGCTCTATGTGCGAGGCTGATGCAGCACTCTCTACCATGCATGTTTTGTCTGTGGCCTGGCTGTCGAGGCCCAGTTCGCACATGCTGTTGCCATCAGCGTGGAGCTGCTGTTCTACGCATCTCACCTGTGCCGAAGTAAGATACCCCGCGTGTACCAGCCACGGCGCCAATGCCAACAGTTCCCCACCGGCCGCTGCTTCTTTGTGTTGTCGCAGGCAATGTGCCAAGCGATCTTCATCGAGAAAACCAAGACCGAGAGCAGCTTTGCCGAATTCGATGTCCTGGTAATTTGCCATGCACGATTTTCCTCTTTGTAATTTGCCAATGTTCCATTGAATAAAGTGGTTAGATTATAACAGCAGAAAGCAAAAAGCGCAAAGAAATTTGTCGCTCCAAGGTGGAAAAGGTGGAAAAACACCGTTGCAAAACCAGGCAAACCATATTATAATCAAAATTTACAAGAGTTTGTGCTGGTTCAGATGATGAGTAACGAATCGTGATCGCGTGATACCTCATATCATGTTGGCCATTACAAAATTTGCAACAGTTGCTCTATTTTGTATTGGTGCAGATGAATAGTTACCAAATTCGATGCCTGTGTAAAAAGTCGAATTTTTCCCTGCCGCGAATGCGGCACAGTTATAAAGCCTGGCACTTTAGTGCCAGGAAATGGGCGTTTCAGAGGACTT
>JAGVGO010000180.1 GCA_020057085.1 Planctomycetota bacterium
ACCTTACCAACTGCTGCATAGTCAAACTATGCTCCCTAATCAACGTGAGGCTTTAGAATTACTTCCAAGCCTCGCCCCTCGTGGGCGGGGTCATTGACACTTCTTGCAATATCGCCTGGCTTTCCGCAACCCGAAAGCCTGCCGGCCACACTGTCTTGCTGTTGTAACGCGCGCCTCGTAACTTGGCACCGGTGAGTTTGGCCTGGCTCAGGTCGGCGCATGTCAAATCGGCGCCACTCAGGTTGGCGTAAGCAAGGTCACTTTTGCGCAGGTCGCTAAAACTCAAATCGCTGAAACTCAGATCGCTGAACTGGATATTGGCACTGCCAAGGTGCGCGTTCTTCATGTTGGCGCGGCTTAGGCCAGCCTTGTACAATTGGCATTTGTCGAGACGCGCCTGTTCGAGATTGGCATTACTGAGTTCTGCATACCCCAGATTGGCGCCGCTCAGGTCGCTATTGCTCAGGTCGCTGAAGCTCAGATCGCTGTTGCTGAGATCGCTTCCCGCCAGACGGCAACCAGTACACACGGCGCGGCTCAAGTTGGCCTTGTAGAGATGGGCACCGGTGAGACGCGCGTTGCTCAAATTGGCGCGGCTCAGGTTGGCGCTGCCAAGATCAACATTGTCGAGTACGGCATTTGCCAGATCAACGCCGCGTAGGCAGGCATTCGCTTCGAGCGGACCGATAGCCTTGCTGGCGGCTACGACAAATCCTTTGGGCCACACCGTCTTGCTGTCGTAATAGGCATGATCTAAGTCGGCTCCGCTCAGGTCGGCATCACGCAAGTTGGCTTCCCGCAGATTGGCGTGGCTCAAGTTGGCACCGCCAAATTTGGCGCCGCGTGCTATCGCTTTGTACAGATTGGCTTTGTGCAGATTGGCATAGCTCAGGTTGGCCTGGTTTAGCAAGGCGCGCGTCAGATTCACCTCTCGAAGATCGCTCTTGCTCAGGTCTACCCCGAGCAGATCGCTCTCTTGCAGCATATCGAGCAACTTGCGCGCACGCAGCTCATCGAGCGCCTTGTCACGCAGACTACCGCCCAGCCGTATCATTTCGAATAGTTCCTCGGCGCGTTTGATTTTGGCTGCGCCGAGCAGTGAGAGGAAACGGTTCAAAATGGGAATCACGATCACCACCAGTATGGCACGGAAAAACACGACAAAGGTATCGGCAACCAGCGTGTTACAGGTAAAAGTTTGCAGCCGCCACTCATACACCTTGCAAATATCGAGGAAATCGAGAGTGTAGAGAAAATTTTCCAGACCCAGCCACAGTAAAGAAGAAAGAGGCACTCTCGCTTTGAACAGAAGCGGCGTTTGTTGCTGTAACCACCACCCCATAGCCATTAGCCAGAGAAGCCACAACAACAGGAAGGCGAGGAGGAGACACAGGATAGTCAGGAAGCGGTTGAAGCTATATTTTTGCGTAATTTTTTCGAGTGCCACCCACGCCAGCACAAACAGCGCAACATTCACGCACAGTGTCTGCAAGAGAACGATGTGTACCAAGGCAGATGCCAGCATGAGGCCGCCAAGTGTCGTGACCCAGACCCAGCGCGATTTACACCAGCGCCAATCGAAATGGAATGATCTGTAAATCTTGAACACAGCGTAGAAAAAATAGATGTCAACAAAGCAGTGGAAGCACACCACATAGAAACGGGACACTTCACCGACAGCCTTGAGATTGTAAAACCCTATGCGATAGCCTTCGATGGCGTCAATGATATCAACGGCGCGGAACAGATGTTCGAGAGCGAAGACGGCCAGGCTCACTACATTCGCCTCGGCGGCGATGCGATAGGCCGTTTTGCCCTGTAATTGATAGATATTGTGGAACATCAGTCCAAAGCTCAACATCTCGAGCAGCACCAGACAGCACAGGTAAGAGAGTGCCACCTGGTTCTGAAATACCGGCCGCCAGGCCAGCATGAAAAAGACGAGGACGGCGAGCGACAGAGTGACCAGACTAAAGAGCGGCCAGTAACGGGAGATCACTATTTGTACCGACCAGAGTACAGCCCAGAACACCAGCAGCAGGTGGCTTTTGGGCAAAGCGACATAGCGATTGAGTAGCCACACAAGACCGTACACGCATGTGGCCATCGCCGCTACATAAAGAACAATGGGCCATACGATAGGCATAGTTTCCTTCTTTTCTATCGCCCGTGCGGTTTAGCGTACCAGCGAGTGCTGACGCATATGGAGGCAATCAGCGAGAAGACGATGAAGATGAAAAAAACTTTGTCCCAACCGAATTTGTCGGAAATGTAGGCGATGATCAGCCCTTGCAGCGCCTGGCCGACAGAACCCATGCCATTGACAAAGCCGGCAGCAGTGGCCGCCTCGGCTTTGGACACCGCGTCTATGGCGCCAGTGCCCGACATCACGCTGTCAGGGCCGTACAACATAAATCCTAAAAACACGATCAACACGACATTGGTGTACGCATGAAGACCGCCAAATTGCATATAGAGAAACGAGATAACGGCAAGGCCGAGCAGCATCAAGACCGAGATGGGTGCCCGTCGCGCCTGGAAATATTTGTCGGACACCCATCCTGCGAAGATAGTGCCGGCGATTCCACCCACCTCGAACAGCGTGGAGATAATGCCCGCCTCGGCGACTCCGAAGCGAAATTTTTCCACCATGTAGAGCGGCAGCCAGAATAAGAGACTATAGCGGATGAACTTGAGAAAAAAGTAAGCCATGCCGTAGGCGAGTACTGTCTTGTTGCCAAGCACGTTCCACAGCATATAGGGCTTCGTCTCTGCCTCTGCCGGCAGGTCGGCCACGTTGACCGTGTCGCTGTGCGCATTATCCGTTGGCGCGGCTGGCCTCTCTGCCGTCAACGGCTGCCCGAGCGCATCCTGCGCCCTGGCACTTTGCTGGGTGATGAGGCGGTGGTACTCTTCCACGTTGATCAAACCGTGATCTTCCGGTTTTTCTTTCTGCCACAAGAGGTAGAGGGCGAGAATACCGGCAACGACAAGCGAAGGACCAAAAAAGGAAAATTGCCAGCCATAGCAAGCCAGAAAAAAAGCTGCCAAGAGGCTCGCCAGTATGCCGCCTGCCTGGTAGCAAGTTGACCAAAAGCCCATGACCGTACCGCGTTCATAGGCGGAAAACCAGCATCCCATCACTTTCACCGAACATGGCCAGCCACTCGACTGGGCATAGCCGTTGACGCCCCAGATCAGCATGAGAAACGGTACCGAATCGAACAGAGGAAAAAGCCAGTTGGCTAGAATGGACAGGCTAAGGCCGGTACAGATCATGAGCTTGGAGCCAAGCCGATCGCCGAGAAAACCGTTCAAGAACTGGCCCACCGCATAGGCGGCGAAGTTGGCGGTCATGATAACCCCGACATCTTGCTTGGTCCAGTTGTATTCTTCGAGTAAGGCGGGCATCGCCACCGCATAATTCTTGCGTACCAGATAATACGCCACATACACGAACCACATGATGACAAAGGTCTGAATGCGCTCACGGCGATAGACCCGTTGCATAGTTTGCCAATCCATTCACGACTCCTAAAGTAAACCAAAGAGAGAAAATTTTGGTACTGGTTTTCATCGCCAAAATCTATTACAATAGTTCTGTTTCTGTTTTTCATCAATGGACTGAGATGGACTGAGATAACCATTCTACAATACCACATAGAAAATAATCAAGGAGCGAAGATGTGCCTGAGTTGAGTGCGCTGTTTCAACCCCAAAGTGTTGCCGTCATCGGGGCATCACCGAATCCCGGCAAACTGGGCCATGTGTTACTGAAAAACCTCATCCGTTATGAGTTCAAGGGGCAGATTTTTCCTGTCAACTCGCAAGGCGAAACCGTTTTAGACCTTAAAGGATACAAAGCAGTTTCAGACATTCCATCGCCGGTAGACCTGGCTGTCATCAGCATCCCCAACCAATTCGTCTATCCCGTTGTGAAAGAATGCGCGGAACGCGGCGTGCGCGCCGCTATCATTCTGTCGTCCGGGTTTGGGGAAATGGGCGGCGAGGGAAAAAAATCTCAGGAGCTGATCGGTGAGATACGTGCGCGTACGGGCATGCGCGTTATCGGCCCTAACTGTATGGGCGTTTACAATATCGCCCACCATATGAATGCCACCTATTTCTGGGAGCTGCCCAGACAGGAAGGGCCGCTCAGTTTTGTCTCGCAGAGCGGCGCTTACGGCGGTATCTTTTTCCATGAAATCAAGAAAAGGAAACTGGCGATCTCCAAATTCGTCAGCATCGGCAATATGGTGGATTTGGACCACGCCGACATTCTCGAATATTTAAAAGAAGACAAGGAAACCAAGGTTATCGCCCTTTTTGTGGAAGAAATCAGGGACGGCAAAAAATTTATCCGCACCATAGCCAATCTGCACAAACCAATGGTGGCACTCAAAGGCGGAAAAACCGAGGTGGGACGCCGGGCCGCGCTGTCTCACACAGGTTCGATGGCCGGCTCGTACGAAGTTTTCGCCGCGATGTGCAAACAATACGGCATCATCCTCGCGGAAAACAGCGACGAATTTTTCGACACGATCAAAGCCTTTCTTTCGAACGACGGAATCATGCCTCAGGGAAACAACACGGCGATTCTCACCATCTCCGGCGGTCCGTCCGTGATCACCAGCGACACCTGCCAGACGATCGGGCTTGGCGTGCCGGAACTTGACGAAAAAACCAAAGAGGAAATCAAGCCTTTGGTTCCTCCTTTTGCCGCTCTCTCCAATCCGGTGGACATGACGCCGCAGATCAATCCCGCCAATTATGAGGCTGTGGTAGACAAAGTGATGAAGCAAAGTTACATTGACAGTTGTATTGCCATAAACTGTGGGCTTGACTACCAGGAATTTGCTCAAGCGTTCGTCACTGCCCGGCAAAAATATCACAAGCCGGTACACGCCTATTCCATCGCCAATCAAAAGATCGAAGCCATCTTCGAGGAGCACCACATCCCCATCTTTTCTGCCCCGGAAAGAACCGCTACCGCCATGAAAAAATTGGCGCAATACTGGCAATTCAAGCAGAGCCGCGCTAAAACTGTGGACAGCACAGAGGTAAAATCCTCGGCGACGTTAAAAGATTACCTGCTGGGCAAGCTGCAAGAACCCAGACAGTTAGTGGCGCGAACGATATTGCGCGAATATGGCATACCTTGCGTAACGGAAGCTTTTGCCACAGCCGAGAAAGAAATTTTGCTGTTTGCCCGGCAGGCAGGGTATCCATTGGTGTTAAAGGCGGCCGGCGATGGCATAGCACACAAGACGGAAAAAGGCGGCGTCATCACGGGTATTCAAAGCGAAGACAGGCTCAAAGCCGCCGTTGCCGAACTCAAGAATAACTTTGGCAAGAATGCCGAGCTGCTGGTGCAGAAGATGGTCAAAAATGCCATAGAAATCATTTTGGGCGCCCGCGAGGATACGGTTTTCGGCCACGTGATCTTGGTCGGCATAGGCGGTATTTACACCGAAGTTTACAAGGATGTCGCGTTGGGCCTTTGTCCTCTCGATAAAACAAGGGCACTAGACATGATCCAATCTCTCAAAGGTCTGCCTCTGCTCGAAGGTTTCCGCGGACTGCCGGTGGTCAACAAAGAGATGCTGGCCGAGCTGACAGTGAAACTCTCCTCTTTGATAGAGGCCAATCCTCAGATCAAAGAGCTGGATATCAACCCTTTGCTCATCAATGCACAAGGGGCTTTTGCGGTAGACACGTTGCTGGTGGTATAAGCCGCAGGGCGTAGCCAAAACTAAAATTATTGGACACGCCCCGTGTCAAGGTATGCGGTCTTCGCGTTTGACATTGATGAGATATTTGCCTTTATCGAAAGGCAGAAACGGAATCTTGCTGTTGACAGCAGGGTTGATGGTAAAATAAGTGGCAAACACGACGATGCTGTAACGATGGCCATTTCCCGCGAACAGATCACCGCACTGCGCCACGCCCTCAAAATTGCCATCGTTACCCACTCGTGTTTCGGGCTGCAACAGCCAATGAGCATCGAATTCGTCACGTGTCATGACATAGACGCGAAGCTGGGTGCGGTACTCCTTTTCCAGCAGCTTATAGTCGCTTATGCATCCGCGCACCTGTTTGAGGGGATATGTCAGCTTGGCGTCATTGGCAGGATCCGAAATCATTATATTGACGCTCGGCTTTTGCTCGAAATCGTGAATCCAGCTTTCGCCGTTGTACAGTTTGTAGCCGATAAATATCTCGTAGCTTGTCTGCTCTTGCTCGCGCTGTACACTGGAACCGGTGCTGGCACTGAGTTTAATCATCGGATAGGGATAGTATTCGACGCCGAAGCCGCTCTTTACCTGCTGAAAAGCCTGGACACTGAATTTGCTCACTTTGACCATAGAAACGACAAAGTCCTGTTCGATAAGCGGCAGGCTCTCTTGTCCCATGTATTCGATGAGCGGCTGCGGATCAACGAGCTGGTACGTGCTTAGGTTTTCGAGTGTCAGCACAAAATGGTGGATATTCTGCAGTTCTGGGCCAATACTGAAGTCGTCACCCAGAAACACCTTGATCTTGTCGACGTCCTCTTTTTTGTAACGCAGGATGGCGTTCTCTCCGATAGGGTTGTGTACGATTTTGCCGCCCCATACTTTCTTGACAAATACCCCTTTCTCATAGACATAACCGAGCTTGTCTTCTTTCAAAGGTATTTTCAAAATTTCATGGCCGGTTTTTCTCTCAAAGTGATCCGCCGTCTCTGATTCCACATTTGGATCGAACAGCGCGCCGAACATGGCGCATTGACACAACAACAACGGCATGGCCAAGAGCGATATGGCACGAAAAACATGTTTTTTCACGAAATGTCTCCTTAAATTTTTTTTACAGCGACTTGGATGCGCTCAGCGGAAAAATCTCGTCGAGACGCGCCAACGTGCTAGCGTCTAGCTTCAATTCGAGCGAATTGAGATTGGTTGCCAGTTGTGCGGACTGGGTGGCACCGGTGATGACGCTGCTTACTCCTGGCTGCTGCAATACCCAGGCAATCGCCAGTTCGGCACGGCTGACGCCAAGTTTATCGGCGACCTCCTTGGCCTTGTGGCAGCGCTCGATGGTATCTCCCTGCCACAAAAATTCGCGCAGCCATTCCTCTTTGGCCAGCCGGCTATCGGCGGGGATACCGTCGTCGTATTTGCCTGTCAGCATGCCGGAGGCCAACGGACTCCAGGTGACAAGCCCAAGTCCGTTACGCTGGGCGAGGGGCGCAATCTCCTCCACCACACGTTTGCGGGAAAGCAGATTGTGCTGTGGCTGCTCCACTGTCGGCGCATACAAGTTGTGAGCCACGGCAAAAGCGATAGCCGCCTCGATCTTGTCGCCCGGCCATTCACTCGTCCCCCAATATAAAATTTTGCCACGGTGTACCAAATCGTCCATCGCCCGCACCACTTCTTCGATCTCTACCTCTTCATCATAACGATGACAAAAGTAAATATCGAGATATTCTGTCTGCATACGCAGGAGCGATTTGTCAATGGATTCCATGATGTGCTTGCGCGATAGCCCGCGGTCGTTGATTTCCTCGCTCATCGGCCAGTAGAGTTTGCTCGACAGCACCAGATGATGGCGCGGCAATGCTTTGAACACTTGCCCCATCATCTTTTCCGACTCGCCGTTGGCATAGATGTCGGCGCAATCGAAAAAATTGACGCCGTTTTCATATGCCTTTAAGATGATCGAACGAGCCAGTGCAATATCACGGATGCTTTGGCCGAACGTGAGCCAGCCGCCGAGCGACAGGGCACTCACCCTGATGCCGGTTTTACCGAGACGGCGATATTCCATAAGTTTTCCTAATCGTTCTTGAGTTCCAGTAGCAAATAAGGCCCAAGGCGGAAACCGCAGGCGTTTTCTACCTTCTCCTTGATTTCTTTGGCCGACACGGTGAGAAATTCGGGAGCAGTGAGAATATGCCACAGAAAAATGTTGTTGTCATTGCCGCCACAGGCAAGCAAAGGTTTCTGCGGATGGAAAGAGAGCGCCGAGACGCCACCCGGATTACCTTGCAAAATATGGTACAACTCGCGACTGCCGCTGTCCCACAAACGCACCATCTGGTCATCGCTGCCAGAAGCCAGCATCTTGCCATCCGCGCTGAATGCCACGCTATTGACCCGGCTGGCATGTCCTTGCAACACCACGCTTTCTTTGCCGCTCTGCCAGGGAGGATACCATAGCCGCACCATGCAGTCTTCATGGGCCGAGGCCAGCACTTTGCCATCGGGGCGAAATGCCAGCGAGCGGGTAGAGAACGGGGGCGGGACGACGAGAATGGCCGGCTGTTTGCGATAGTCGAGATTCCAGATGTGGATGTCTCCATCGCTACCGCAGGCAAGAAAACGTCCGTCGTGGCTAAAGGCTAACGAGCGCACACTGGCAGACTGACCTTCCAGAGTCCATTTCAGGCTCTGCCCGTCCATTTCCCACAGATATACCTTGCCATATAGGAAACCGGCGGCCAGCAGACTGGCATCCGGGCTAAAAGCCACAGACAACGCTATATCGGGCCGCATCAAATCGGGCTGTGTCAAATTGGGCTGTAGCAACGTGGCCCATACTTTTTTGCTGTGGAGTTCCCTGATTTCAATTTTTTCTTGCCGGGTGGCCGCTACGAATTGCCCCAAGCGCCCATTGCCAACCGCCATGCTATAGATTTTTGCGGGGTAGAGCGGCGGCGGAAGCCTCTGCACATAGCTACCGTCTTTCTCATCCCAGAAACGCAACGCCTTGTCCCCCCCGCTGGAGGCCAGAATCGTGCCATCACTGTTGAACGCCAGGCCTGAAACATCTTCGGCATGGTGCAACGTGCTGTGTAATAGTTTGCCCGGCAAATGCCACAGATAAGTCAGGCGGTCTTTGCCTGCCGACACCAGCCATTGCCCGTCCGGGCTGAAGGCCAGAGAGTTCACTTTGTTCAGGTGTCCGGCGAGCACCATCTTGGTCATGCCGCTCTCCACGTCCCACAAGCGCACCTGGCTCTCGCCGCCGCCCGATGCCAGTGTCTTGCTGTCGGGGCTGAAGGCCAGCGCACGGGCGCCAAGGAAGTGCCCTTTGAGCAACATGGTGAGGCTCTTTTTGTTGACATCCCACAGGCGAATGATACTGTCGTCGCCGGACGAGGCGATCAGCCTGCCATCAGGGCTAAACACCAGATCATGGATGACGTCGTTGTGGCCATAGAAAGTACAGATGAGCGAGTGTTTTTGCACGTTCCACAGACGGATGTTGCGATCGTCACTCGCTGAGGCCAAAGTTTTGCCGTCCGCACTGAATGTCACAGCAATCACGCGGTCTGTGTGGCCTTCCAGCGTCACTGGCTTGTCCGCCAGGTTGGTGACGTCCCACAGCCGGACAGTGTAATCGGAACTGGCCGAAGCGAGCAGCTTTTCGTCCGGGCTGAAGGCGACATGAATCACCTTGCCGGAATGTGCTTGCAGGGTACAGAGCAGTGTGCGAGTAGTAAGATCCCAGAGGTGCAGCTCGCCGCTGTCCGTGGTGCCAATCGCCGCCAGCTTACCGCTCTTGCTGAAGGCGGCGCTGTACATGTCGTTGCTGGTACCTTTGATGCGTACTGTGTCGCCGGTCGTTCTGTCATACATGTGAATCTCATCTTTGCTGACAAAGTTGAGCTTATCGGCATCGGCAAATGCCAGAGACCTGTCAAGTACATGGCGATCCCGCCACAATAGCCGGCGATGAGGTATGCCGGGAAACGAATACATCAGACGCAGGCGGGCGGGCAGCGACAATTGCTTGCTGGGGTCGCACCCGTCTCCCTGTTCAATCGCATATGCGTACAAGAGCGCCGCATGCTGGTAGTAGCCGGTATGCCACATGCTGCTGGCCTGCTGCACGTAGGAAAACACCAGGTTGGCTACCGCCTGTTTGCGCTGTTCTTCCGCCTTGTTACGCTCTTTTACGGCCGCCTTCGTCGCTTCTTCCGCCCTGGTTTTCTCGATCAACACATTGCCGTAGGCGTGTTTCAGTTCGATAAAATATACGGTAAGGGAGATGGCTAAGGTGAGCGTGAAAATGATGGCAAGCGAAGCGGCCAGGCGATTCTTCTTCACCCATTTGCCTAGCCGATAGAAGAGCCCCGGCTTCATCGCCAGTACCGGTTCGCCGGCAAGAAAGCGTTCCAGGTCGAGGGCCAATTCGTGCGCACTCTGGTAACGCCGGTCTTTTTCTTTTTCCAGACATTTGAGGCAGATATTCTCCACTTCCTGCGGCACTTTTTTCGACAGGCGGCTCGGCGCGTGGGGCGTGCTGTCGAGTACCTGGGCTATGATGGTGGCGGCGTTGCTGCCACGGAAAGGCGCACAGCCGGTAATGAGTTCGTACAGTACGGCGCCGAGCGAATAGACATCGCTCCGTTCGTCCATTTCCTTACGTTTGCCCAAAGCTTGCTCCGGCGGCATATAGGCGGGAGTGCCCAGTACAGCGCCACTTTTCGACATGCGCTTGTCTCTGTCCATTTCCATGGCCAGCCCGAAATCCATGATCTTGGGTTCTCCCTGCTGGTCGAGCATGATGTTGGACGGCTTGAGATCACGGTGCAGTATGCCCTCACGATGGGCATAATCAATGGCGTGCGCCACCTTGCGCACGATCTCCACTGCACGGCGAATCGTCATCTTGCCCTCGCGTAGCCAGTGTGCCAGGTCTTTGCCATTGATCAGTTCCATGGTGAAATAATGGGCATTGGCGATCGTGCCCATGTCGTAAACCTTGACAATGTTTGGCTGCGACAGTTTAGCCATGGCCGCCGCCTCTTGCATGAAACGGTTCATCAGTTGTGGATCGTTCCCCGGCAGCATGGTCTTGAGCGCCACCTCGCGCTTGAGTTCAGGGTCAAAGGCGCGGTAGACCCGGCCCATGCCGCCGCGTCCCAGTTCCTGCAAAATCTGGTAGCGACCGAACTGTCGCGGTTTGTCGTCGCAGAGTGCCTCGAGCGCCTTGCTTTCCTGCTGCAGGATTGCACCCATGCTCATGTCAACGGGAACATTGCCGAGCGGATTGCTGTCTACCACTGTGTGTTCGAGAGAGGCGTTGCCGAGCGGATTGCTGTCTACCACTGTGTGTGCGGAAGCATCGTCAGTCGGCGGCGTGGTGTCTACTACTGTGTGTTCTGAGGCATCGAGCGCCTTTCTACCGGACAATGTTGCGATGCTCTTTGGCTGGCCGGCTTTCTGCCGCTGCTGCTGGGCGCGTGTCAGTCCTTCGCGCGCCTGCACAAGATCGGGCTTGAGCGCAAGCGCCTGCAGAAAACATTCTTCCGCTTCCTGATAACGCTGGATTTGCAGCAACAAGAAACCCTTTTGAGCCATGAGTTCGGCGTCAGGCAGCAACTCTAACATTTGCGTCAGCAAATCCACCGCCTCCTGCCAGCGGCGTTGACTCAGCATCTCTTTTTTTCTTTGTGCCAACTCTTCCAGCAGAGATGTTTTTTGTGTTCGATCGTGGTTTTGCTTTGGTTCTTGGGCTTCATCCTGTCCCATAATTGTTTTCCTCGATAAGGGGAGCAAACTGGTGTAAGAGTTTGATTATAAGGCGGTTTTCGTATTTTTGCAACCTTTTTCCGCGCCTTTCTGTCATTTTTAGCAACAGTTTATGGCAAAAGAATCCTGTTGACCATGTACCTTGGTTGCGGTAGAATGGTTCAAGTACAAAAGAGCATAGGCGACTGAAAAAAATTTACCAGAGAAAAAAATATGGCAAAAACAGACAGACTCAATAAGCAAATCCAGCGTCTGGCAGCCGAGATCATTCTTTACCAAATGAGCGATCCCCGCATCAACTTCGTCACCGTGACCCACGCCAGGCTGACGGAAGATTTTCGTTACTGCACTGTATACGTGTCTATCTTCGGCAGCGAAACCGAGCAACGCACTACCATGCGCGGGCTTGAACATGCGCGAAGATTTATCCAGCGGCAATTGGGTGACCGTTTGCACCTGCGTCGCACGCCGATCTTGCGCATCGAACAAGACGTTTCGATAGCGAAGAGCATCGAAGTTTGCAAAAAGATTGACGAAGCGGTGCGCGAAGACGAAGCTGCTCATGCTGGGGAGGAAACCACGTTGGCAGACAAAATGACCTTGGACGCAAAGAAAGAAAAAAGCGAGAACGCTGCAAAAGACAACGACGCACCGGCGGACAGCCTGGATGACGGCGATGACTATGAAGAGGACGATGACTACGAGGACGACATGGAAGATACCGACCTCGATCACAAGGACGATGGGGCAGACGACAGCGACAATCCCGGCGCGGAAAAAGGAGAAAACGATGAGTGAACCGCAACAGAATCAGAATGACAGTAACCAACCTCAACCCCAAACGCAGAAACAGAACGACGAAACCAAGATACCGTTGCCAGATTATACAGAAACAGGGCAGCATCTGGTACTGCCGCCTGAATTGGTACCGCCACAGGCCGACGATACGACACCGGAAGAAGTGCCGGCACTGCCGCGAGTCGATGCGCCACCAACGCAGCCGGAGGAAAAACCAAAGGTACGTGAAGCAATAGACAAGGAAACCGCTCTGTCTCTGCTGGAACAGGGAAAACTCCTGGAAGAACGCATGATTCCCAGTTTGTCTTTTACCGCCGGCAGGCAGTTCCCGCACAAAATCGTGGTGAAAGACTGCACGGTCGGCAGCCTCGAATTCGACGGTGCGCTCTTGCCGGAAGAAGTAGTCTTTGAAAACGTGCGCTTCCAGAAAAAAATACAGTTTACCAGAGATCTGGCACACAAGGGCGACATTTCCTGGAACGGCTGCATTTTTGAAAAGCCGCTGGAAATGACAGACATTCAGATCACGCCCAATCTCTGTTTCGTCAACTCGACGTTCCAGACCGACTGTGAGATAAAAAACTGCCATCTGGGCGGCTCACTCAACATCTCACGCGCCGCATTTGAACACAAACTGACGCTGCGCCAGTGCGATTTCGACAAATTTTTCAACTTCGGCAACACTCGCTTCTCCAACCATGTAGTGTTGACCCATCTGCACTTCGCAGACGATGTACACGGGGAAAAGGCCGTCTTCGCAGGCGCATTGCAAATCAGCGACTGCCGTTTTGCCGGCAAGGTAAACATGGTGAGCATGGCGAGCGAGGCACGGATTGACTTCGAGCGTGTCACTTTCGAGGACAAGTTCAGGGGTCACGATTCGGTGTTCGGCAACAAGCTGGTGGTGAAAGAATGCATCTTCAAGAAGGCCGCGCTCCTGGGTTCGACAGAGTTCAAGAACGACGTCGCCTTCCCGCAGACAGTGTTCGAAACGGATGTCAGTTTCGATGGCGCCAGTTTCTACGATCTGGCCTTTTTCGATGAATGCACGCTCACCCATGCCACCTTCCGCGGGGCGCATTTCTACAAATCGTTGAGCTTTATCCGCGCCAAAATTTTCGACGAATTCCTGTGGCAAGGCACGCAGTGCGAAGGCAGGGTGTGTTTCGATTTCGCCAATGTACATGGCCGCGTCTCCTTCAGCGACATGCTCTTCAACGACGAAATCAGTTGTTACCGTGCCAATTTCAAAGGGCAGGTGTGGTTCCTCGGTACACGTTTCCATGACGTGTCGTTCGTCAACACCAATTTCGAGGGCGAGACGTTCTTCAGCTTCGACCGCAACACCCTGCGTGAGCGCAACTGCCGACGCAAAAAAGAGACCGGCCGCGAGCAGACTTTGCAATTCGTATCGCTCTTCGAGGGCAAGGCCAAATTCACCAACGCCGTGTTTTATCGCAAGGCGGTGTTCGAAAACGTCTTCTTCAAAAAATTCGCCGATTTCGAGAATGCCTGTTTTGCCGAGGAGATCAATTTCGCCAACACGCATTTCCAGGAAGGTGCTTCGTTCAAGGGCAGTTTCTGCACCCAGGAACTCGATTTCACCAAAGCGGTGTTCGACAACTACGTGAATTTCGATCTGGCCAATATCAACCGCCGGCTCAACATGACCGACGCTGCCTTTGACCGCGGCATTTCTTTCTATCATGCAGTCATAGACGTGGTGGTGGTGGAGTACGACCAGATCCGTGGCCGGCTGGTGTACGAGGGCAAGGTTCCTGGCTACGAACAAAAGAAACATCTCATGCGTGTGAAAGAAGAATACCTGATCCTCAAGGAAAGCTTCCATCAACGCGGCAAGTTCGACGAAGAGGACTGGGCTTATCACCGTTACCGCATCAACGACCGCAAATCATTTACCCATAAGGCATGGCGGTCGCTGCGTGGCGAAGAAATTCTGGCGGTGCAGGACGATGTGCCGCCTGAGGAGATGGAAAACGACGAAGCCTTGATTGACAACACGGACAAAACCATTGACAGAACACAGAAAACACTGGTAACCAACCGCAAACGGCTGGAGCGACTCCAGGCAGCGGCTGCCGAAAACCCATACAAAAAAACCAAAGAATTGGAAGAACTGACGGACAAAATAAGCAACGACGAAAAGCGGCTAGATCGGCAACTCAAGGAAAAAGAGGCCGTGGTCGAGGTCGTCAATCTCAACAAGAAGCGCCAGCAAAAGCTGCATGAAAGCCGCGACAAACCTTTCGGCAAGCTGGAAGCGATCAACTGGCTCACGAAAAATGCCTTGTGGAAGATCGTGGATTGGGGGACAGGCTATGGCATGCGTCCGTTCCGCATTGGCCTTCTGGCGTTCGCGGTGATCTTCATATTCGCCGCCATCTACTTTACCTCCGGGGCACCGTTTACCGGGCACAGCCCGAACGACCCGACGCTCGTCAAATTCCTCGACTGGTTCTATTTCAGTGCCATGACCTTTGCCACTGCCAGTCCGGAAGGAGATCTGTTCTACAATGCAAGTATCCAGTTCTTTATCATGACAGAAGCCCTGGTCGGCGTGTTCTTGATGGCTTTATTCGTCGGTTGTTACACACGCAAGATCATGCGCTGAACGGAGCGAACTATGCATATCAAAAAAGCCGTGATTCTGGCCGGCGGTATGGGCGAGCGGCTGCGGCCGCTCACCGACACGACGCCCAAACCACTATTGCCGATCCAGAGTAAACCGATACTGGAACACGTCATTATCAACCTCAGAAAACACAAAGTCTGCGACATCGTGATTTCGGTAGGCTACAAGGCTGACATGATAGAAGCCTATTTCCGGCAGGGGCGCAAGTGGGGGGTGAACATCAGCTACGCTATCGAGAAATCTCCACTCGGCACGGGCGGCGCTTTGAAAGAAGCAAGCAAAGGAATCACAGAAGCGTTCATCGGACTGAACGGCGACAATGTGGCCGACTTCAACTACGAGGCAATGTACAATCTGCACTGTCAGAACAAGGCGCAGATCACCATTGCTCTCACGCCGGTGCGCGACGTGTCGCAGTTCGGCGTGGCGCGCGTGGACAACAACAGGATCTTGGCCTTTGTCGAGAAGCCAAAGACCAGCGAAGCGCCAAGCAACCTCATCAATGCCGGTGCTTACATTCTGGAACCGTCCGTGCTCCAGCAATTGCCGCCCGGCAAAAGCTCTATCGAGCGAGATTGCTTTGAAAAGCTGGCACCCACCGGCATCATCTTTGCCTACAAACACATCGGTCAATGGTATCCGACCGACGACATGACTCGCTACACTACGGCCGACCAGCAATTTCGGCCATTGTGCTAATTTGACAATGTTAAATTCGCGCAGCAATGCCTTCTCCACGATGATCGGAACAACGAACGCTTGCGTATCTTTGCTTGCCAAGCTGGACAGCCGATCCTCGTTACGAAGGCATTTGCCGCGCTCATTGTGGATTTTACTGCTCGCTCTGGAGAATGAAATGACCCTGTTAAGCCAGTATTTTTATTGCAATTTGCTGGAACAATTGTAAAATAAAGGAAATCCTGCCGCTAATCGTTTTAGCACTCCCTATGCCATTTTATGAAGGGACGCGGTACAGTTCTTTATAGCGACTGAGACAAGAACCGTGGGCCGCATGTTTTTATGAACAAGAAATTGCTAGGAACCCTCGTATTGCCCTTGTTGGTAGTTTTGTCAACGGTATTCATTTTGGATCGTCTGTTTGCTTACAGCGTGGATACCTATCGCGAAGCAGAGGTCATCTCTGAAATTCGAGACAAGATCCGCCTGTATTACGTGGATGACATTCCGCCGGAAAAAATTTTCCATGGGGCATTGGAGGGCATGGTTGCCGTCCTGGATCCGCATTCGGAATATCTGGACGAAGATAATTACAAACAATTGTTCGAGGGCACCGAAGGCGAGTTTATCGGTATCGGCATCGAGCTTGCCCAAGAAAACGGTATCCTCACAGTCATCTCGCCGATAGAAGGTTCGCCGGCCGCCAAATCAGGCGTGCTGGCGGGCGATAAAATCGTCGCCATTGACGGACAGTCAACCGAAGGGGTGTCGTTGTCCGAGGCGGTACACCGTCTGCGTGGCAAGAAAGGCAGCAAAGTGATACTTACCGTGATCCACGAAGGCAGCAAAACTTCTACCGAAGTAGAGATCGAACGCGACCGCATCCAAATTCAGAGTACCAAAGATGCCGCTATCATTGACCGTGCTGCAGGTATCGGCTATGTGCGCATCGTCAAATTCAATCGCCATACCGGCGATGATTTGCGTAAGAATATAGCCGATTTGCTGCAAGGAGGTATGCGTTCACTCGTCATTGATCTGCGTTTCAACCCTGGCGGACTTCTCGATGCAGCCGTGGCGGTGGTTGACACATTCGTGAGCGACGGTGTGGTGGTCTATACCAAAGGCCGCAACCCTGATAGCCACAAGGTCTATCGTGCCGCTGACGACAACGGCTACGATAAACTGCCGCTCGTGGTACTCGTCAATAAACGTAGCGCCAGCGCTTCCGAGATTGTGGCTGGTGCGTTGCAAGATTACCACCGTGCGGTGATCGTCGGCTCACGAACCTATGGCAAAGGTTCGGTACAAAGCGTGATCCAGTTGAAAGATGAGAAGAGCGCGCTCAAACTCACTACCGCCAAGTATTACACGCCTTCGGGGCGAAGTATCGAAAAAGGGCAAGACGCTCTTGGCGGCATCCAGCCGGATGTCCAGGTGGATTTGACTCTCGAAGAAGAGCGGGAACTGGTCAACTGGTTGTACGGTACGGCACATCAGAAGGGTGTTGTAGCGGACGGCGACAAACAATTGCACAAAGCGCTGGCAGTCTTGAAAGAACAAGCCATCATCTATAACATCAAGTGAAACTTTTAAGGGATTTTTTTGCTATGGACGAGGTCAAAGAGGTCAAACAGCATTACCCGGAGGTACGGGTAGAAGAAGAACTCCAACGTTCGTATCTCACTTACGCCATGAGCGTCATCGTCTCGCGTGCGCTGCCGGATGTGCGCGACGGGCTAAAGCCTTCGCAGCGGCGCATCATGGTGGCGATGAACGATCTCAATCTTGGGCCGCACGCCAAATCTCGTAAGTGCGCCAAGATCGCCGGTGACACCTCCGGTAACTACCATCCGCACGGTGAAGGGGTGATCTACCCGACACTGGTGCGCCTGGCCCAGCCTTTCAATATGCGCTCACCTTTGATCCAGGGTCAGGGTAACTTCGGTTCACTCGACGGGGACCCCCCTGCCGCCATGCGTTATACCGAAGCACGGCTTACGGCCGTCGCCACGGAAATGATGGAGGACATGGAAAAAAACACTGTCGATTACGTGCCCAACTATGACGATACCCGCACCGAACCGGTAGTGCTACCTGGCAAGTTCCCCAATCTTTTGGTAAACGGTTCTCTCGGTATCGCCGTCGGCATGGCCACTTCGATTCCGCCCCACAACTTGCGGGAAGTGTGCGATGCCATCGTGCGAGTAATCCAGGAACCCAACGTGCCGCTGAGTGAAATCTGCAAGATCATCCGTGGCCCCGATTTTCCGACCGGCGCCATCATATGCGGTGCCAACTCTATCGAAAAGGCCTACACCACCGGGCGCAGCACCGTCACCGTGCGTGCACGCTGGCATAAGGAAGAGGCGCGCGGAGGCAAGGCGGCCCTCATTTTCTCGGAGATTCCGTTTGAAGTGAACAAGGCTAGGCTGCTCGAGAAAATCGCCGACCTCGTCAAGGAAGGCAAGATCAAAGGCATCGCCGATGTCCGCGATGAAAGCGACCGCAAAGAGGCGGTGCGCATTGTCGTCGAGATCAAGAGGGGGGACAACGAGGAAGTCGTCCTCAACCAATTGTTCAAATTTACACAGCTACAAAGCTCGTTTTCCATCATCATGATCGCGCTCGTCAATGGCCGGCCGCAACTTCTCAACATCAAGGAGATGATCACCTCTTTTATCGCTCATCGCAAGGAGGTGATCCGTCGTCGCAGTGGCCATTTATTGGAAAGGGCGGAAAAACGTGCCCACATCGTTGACGGGCTGCTCATCGCTATTCAGCATATCGATGCCATCATCACCTTGCTGCGCCAGGCAGAAGACACAAAGCAGGTGAAGCTGGCTCTCGAAAAGAAATACCAGTTGAGTCTGGCGCAGATCGAGGCTATCCTGCAAATGCGTCTGAGTTCTCTGACCGGACTCGAATACAACAAAATCCAGGAAGAACGCGAAGAACTGACGCAGAAGATCGGCTCGCTACGCAACATTTTGGGTAGTGACAAGGAAATTCTCGATCTCATCAAGCAGGAAACACTGACAATGCGTGCCAAATACGGCGACGACCGGCGCACCGACATCCAGGTTGAGCAAATACAGAATTTCGCCATCGAAGACATCATTCCGGATAACCAGTGGATCGTACTCGTCACCCACAATAGTTACATCAAGCGCATGTCGCCGGAGCTATACCGCACGCAAAACCGCGGCGGCAGAGGGGTGAGTACCGCCGACATGAACGAAGGCGACTTTGTCGAACACTTCTTCATGGCCTCGGCGCACGAGTATATCTTGTTATTTACCGATTACGGCAAGGTGTATTGGCTCAAGGTCTACGATATTCCAGAATCATCTCGCACAGCCAAAGGGCGCGCGATCATCAATTTACTCGACATGCAAGAGAAGGAGGCAATCACTGCTATCATTCCGATCCGTGAATTCGACAGCCGTTTCCTGATGATGGCCACCGCACGCGGCATCGTCAAAAAAGTGCAGCTTGCAGCCTTTTCCCGTCCCATGCGCGGCGGCATCAGAGCCATCACACTCGAAGAGGGCGACCGCCTCATCCGTACTGTACTCACCAAGGGCGACCAGGATGTCGTACTCGGCACTTTGCTCGGCAAGGCCTGCCGCTTCAAGGAAAAGGACGTGCGTCCGCTCAGCAGGACGGCACAGGGAGTGATCGGCGTGCGGCTGGAGGAAGGCGATACCATTATTGGCATGCTGGTGGTCACGCCCGGCGAAAATCTCCTCACCATCTGCGAGAACGGCTATGGTAAGTGCTCGCCCTACGATGAATACCGCATCACCCGGCGTGGCAGCCACGGTTTCCACAATGTCAAACGCACGGAAAAAACCGGCAATGTGGTGGCGATCCTGTCGGTAAAAGCGGAAGACGAAATCATGGTTATCACCGTGCAAGGCATGGTCATCCGCATCAGCGCCTCGCTGCCTGTGCTATCGCGACACACCCAGGGTGTGCGCATCATTCGTCTCAAAGCAGAAGGCGACCGCGTGGTGTCTCTCGCCAAGATGGCCAAGGAGTTGCTGGAGCAGAAGAGCGGCAATGGCGAGGAGACTGTGGCAACAGCAGCGACTGAACAGCCGGCGCCAATTCCTGCAAACGAACGTACAGCCGAAGCCGCAAACGGAGACATAGCCACAGACGCAATAGAAGACGATGCACCTGACGACGAGGTAAACAACCCGGCACCTAAATCGAGCATCCAGAAAGCTGACGGTGAAACAGTGGCAGCGGCAGAAAAGCCTGCGCGCAAAACAAAAAACAAGAAAGCGGCAAAGGCAGAAGAAAAGAACGAAGAAACTCCTGCCGACGCCGAATAATATCTTGCTGTATAGGCACTAACGAGTGAAATCTTAGCAAAAAAAGCAAAGATTTTTGAACCACGAATAGACACGAATAAACACGAATTATTTAGAGCGAATTGTTTTA
>JAGVGO010000201.1 GCA_020057085.1 Planctomycetota bacterium
ACTTTGGCGAGGTTGGCTTTACCTCGCTAATCTCCTTGAAGGAGTATTACTTGCTTCTTTATTATCACGAACTTGACTTGTGGGTACAAAACAGCCCGCAAGGGGAGAGGTTATACTCTACCCATAATTTTTCTATCCCCCCGAAGTGTTAGATACGCCCGTTCCCATTGCTCCACTATTGACAAACTCTGATGGTCAAGGTATCCTGGAGGTGGATGCTTGTTGTACGGAAATAATTTCTGCAATTTAAGGATACACTTCATGAGTATAAGTCAAATAGCCAAATCCATCAAGCCATCCCCGACACTTGCTCTCAATGAAAAGGCGGCCATTCTGCGTGAAAAAGGCGAGCCGGTCATCCACCTCGGCGGTGGCGAGCCGAAAAGCAGGGCGCCTTTGGATGCCCTCATCGCCGCGGCGGCACATCTAAGTACCGGCGAAATCCGCTACGCCCCTGCCGATGGCATCCCTGAACTCAAAAAAGCCATCATTCGCTACACGGAAGAACATTACCGGCGACTGGTTGCGCCGGAAAACATAATTGCCTCGAGCGGCGCCAAGCAGGCGATTATGGTAGCTCTCCAGACCATCCTGAATCCCCAGGAAGAAGTGATTTTTCCTGCCCCCTACTGGGTCAGTTACCCTGACATGATCAAACTGTGTCAGGGCATTCCCGTGCCTGTACTGCCTGCGGATGGGACTTTTTATCCCAGGCTGCAGGACATTGAACGCCGTGTCACTTCTTACACCAAAGCGATCATTATCAACAGCCCGAATAATCCGAGCGGCGCCGCCTATGCCGAAGAGTTCATTGCCGACATCGTGGCGTTCTGCGAAAAGCGAGACATCTACCTCATCATGGACGACATCTATCATCAGCTCATTTTCGACGGACGAAAAGCGATCAACTGCTACAAATATGCCAAAGATCTGTCCGAGAACTCGAAGCTCATTCTCATCAACGGTGTGTCCAAGCTGTATGCTATGACAGGGTTCCGCATCGGCTGGGCGGTGGCCAACAAGAAGCTGATCGAAGCCATGACCAACATCCAGGGGCATCAGACCTCCGGCCCGTCGGTTTTATTGCAAAAGGCCGCGGTCGGCGCGTTGAACGGCGTGCAATCGTGCGTCGAAAGTTTACGCATGACGCTCGAAAACAACAGGAACGTCATGATCGCTCGTCTGCGCGGCCTCAACGGCGTGAAAGTGCGGCAGCCGGACGGCACATTCTACTGTTTTGCCGATTTTAGCGCCTATGGTAAAGATTCCAACACGCTATCCTCTTTTCTCGTTGACAAAGTGCTGGTGCTGACCGTACCGGGAGCAGAGTTCGGCATGGAAGGCTATCTGCGCTTGAGCTACTGTGGCGGGCTGAAAGACATCACTGAAGGACTCGAACGCATCAAATGGGCCTTGGACCCCGATTCTCCCAATGAACTCTATCTTGGCAACCGTAAATTAGTGAGGGACTGGGCATGAGCAAATATCTGGAATTTACCACGCCTGCCAGCAAACAAGCGGCAGAGCTTGCCTCTGACTACCGGCTGAAGAACCACGGACTCGTCGCTGTTGACCGCAGCTATTGGAATTTGCCGGAGGCCGCCCTCTACGAAGAAGCCATCTTCCGCAACGAAGGACACCTGACGAGCGACGGCGCGCTGGTGGTGCATACCGGCAAACACACGGCGCGTGCCGCCTCCGACAAGTTCATCGTCAAGGAACAGACGAACGAAGACAAAATCTGGTGGGGTGAATACAACCGCCCGTTCAGCCCGGAAAAATTCAGCGCTCTCTTCGGCAGAGTCCAGGCCTATTGCCAGGGCCAGGAGTTGTTCGTACAAGATTGTTACGCCGGCGCCGATCCCAATTATCGTCTGCCGGTGCGTATCGTCACGGAGAAAGCATGGCACAGCCTGTTTGCCCGCAACATGTTCATCACCGCCAAAGACCGTGAGACGCTGCGCCGCTTTGTGCCTGAATTTACCGTGATCGCTCTCGACAAATTCAAAACGGATCCGCGAGTTGACGGCACATTGAGCGAGACGGCCATCGTCCTCAATTTTAGCGACCGGCTGGCACTCGTGCTCAACACCCAGTACGCCGGTGAAATCAAAAAGTCAGTCTTTACCGTACTCAATTTTCTCCTCACCTTCGACAATGTGCTGCCCATGCACTCGTCGGCCAATGTCGGCGACCAAGGCGATGTGGCGCTTTTCTTCGGGTTGAGCGGCACCGGCAAGACGACACTGTCCGCCGACCCCAAGCGCAAACTGATCGGCGATGACGAACATGGCTGGAGTTCGAGCGGCGTCTTCAATTTCGAGGCAGGCTGTTATGCCAAGGTGATCCGCCTCTCGGGCGACCATGAGCCAGAAATCTACAAGGCCACGCACACCTACGGCACGATTTTGGAGAACGTGGTTTACGATCCGGTGAGCCGCAAAATAGACCTCGAGGACGACAGCATCACCGAAAACACCCGTGCTTCCTATCCGCTGCATTTTATCCCCAACATCATCAAAGAGGGGTACGTCAACAGCCATCCCAAAAACATTGTCTTCCTCACCTGCGATGCCTCGGGCGTCATGCCGCCGATCGCCAGACTGAACCCGGCACAAGCGCAGTATCACTTCATCAGCGGCTATACGTCAAAAATCGCCGGCACCGAAATCGGACTCGGCATCGAGCCGCAGATCACCTTCAGCACATGCTTTGGCGCACCTTTTATGGTCAGGCATCCTTTTGTCTATGCGGCCATGCTGAAACAGCAGATGCTGGCTCACGATGCTCGTTGCTGGCTGGTGAACACCGGCTGGGTCGGCGGCAGATTCGGTGTCGGCAAACGCATCAGCATCCGCCACACCCGTAATCTCCTCAATGCCGCCCTCGAAGGTAAACTCGATCATATCCAGTACCGTCAGGACAAGCTGTTCGGCTTCGAGGTGCCGACAAGTTGCCCGGAAGTAACGCAAGATGTTTTGGAACCTTCTGCCTCGTGGGGCGACAAGAACGAATACTGGAAAAAATACGACGCGCTGGCCGCCCGTTTCAGCGAAAATTTCAAACTGTTCAGCGACGGCTGCGCGCAAGAGGTAAGCGACGCGGGGCCTAAGCGACTGGCATAACACAAAAAAAAATAGCAAAAAAATTTGCTATTTTTTAAAAGTTGTGTTATCCTATAAAATAGATAAAAAGACCTTTTAATCCTATTTCAACACGCCTATTTGTGAGGGTTTTTCATGCAACGCAAAGTTATTTCCATTGACGAAAGTAAGTGCAACGGCTGTGGTCTGTGCCTTCCCGGTTGTCCGGAAGGCGCCATCCAATTGATTGACAACAAGGCGCGCCTGGTAAGCGATCTGATGTGTGACGGACTGGGCGCTTGTCTTGGCCACTGCCCACAAGGAGCCATTACCATCGAAGAGCGAGAAGCGGAGCCTTATGACGAGAGCAAGGTCATGGCCAATATCGTCAAACAAGGGGTCAACACCCTCAAGGCACATCTTGCTCACCTGCGCGAACATCAGCAGCATGAATATTACCAGGAGGCAATCAAGTATCTGGCGGAGCACCATATTCCAGTTCCCACAGACCAGGCGGCAGAAGAACATGCGAAACCGTGCGGCTGCCCTGGCTCACACGCCATGTCCTTTGCCAGAGAAGAGCATGGTGGCGATGAGGCGACAGGCAGCCGTCCGTCGCAGTTGACCCACTGGCCGCTCCAGATGCATCTCATTTCACCCCGTGCGCCCCACTATCAAGGAGCTGATCTGTTACTCGCCGCCGACTGCGTGGCCTACAGTCTGGGTGATTTTCACAAAGATTACCTGAAAGGCAAGGCGCTCGCCATTGCCTGTCCCAAACTGGATGACGGCCAGGAAATCTATGTTGAAAAAATCAAGGAGTTCATTGATGTGGCGAAGATCAATACCCTCACCGTGATGATCATGCAGGTGCCATGTTGTCACGGGTTGCTCAATGTCGCTCAGGAAGCGGCATCCCAGGCCAAACGCCGCGTGCCCATCAAATGTATCGTGGTAAGCCTGCAAGGCGAGATTCTGGAAGAAGAGTGGGTGAACTAGTAAGTATCTGTAAAAAAAGCCACCGCTCCTTTTCTTAGAGAAGGAGCGGTGGCCGTGTTGTTTGTGGACTATCTTTTGGCTATGCCGGGCGACGCGTTTTAGTACATGCCCATGCCGCCCATGCCACCCATGCCACCCATGCCAGGCGCGCCATGTCCATGAGGCGCTTTCGACTTGTCTTCCGGAATCTCAGCAATGAGTGCCTCGGTGGTGAGCAGGAGCGAGGCAATGCTGGCCGCATTCTGCAGCGCGCATCTCGCCACCTTGGTCGGATCAATGATGCCGGCCTTTACCATATCGCCATACTGCAACTTTTCGGCATCGAAACCGAAGTTGACGTTCTTATCTTTCTGTATCCGATCTGCGACGATGGCGCCATCCACACCAGCGTTTTCGGCGATCTGTTTCATCGGCGCTTCCACGGCGCGATAGATGATGTCAATGCCAGTAGCCTCGTCGCCACTGTTCTGTTTCTTGAGTTCTTCGAGTACATCACGGGCGCGCACCAGAGCCACGCCGCCACCCGGCAGGATACCTTCCTCGACGGCAGCACGGGTAGCATGCAGCGCATCCTCTACACGCGCCTTTGTTTCTTTCATCTCGATTTCGGTTGCTGCGCCGACATGGATTTCAGCCACGCCGCCGGCCAGTTTAGCGAGCCGTTCCTGCGCTTTTTCACGATCATAGTCGGAAGATGTGGTTTCGATCTCTTTCTTGATCTGATTGATGCGTCCCTGTATCTGGGTCTTGTTGCCTGCTCCTTCAATGATGGTGGAGTCGTCTTTGGTGACGAGTACTTTTTTGGCGCGACCGAGATCGCTCATCTGCACGTGTTCCAGTGTCACGCCCATCTCATCGAACAGGGCGCGGCCACCGGTGAGCACGGCGATGTCTTCGAGCATGGCTTTGCGGCGATCACCGAAGCCAGGGGCTTTCACTGCGCAGCAGGAAAATGTGCCGCGTAGTTTGTTGACCACCATAGTGGCCAGAGCTTCGCCATCAATATCTTCGGCAATTACCAGTAGTGGCTTGCCGGACTGAGCAATTTTTTCGAGCAACGGAATGAGATCCTTGATGGCGCTGATTTTCTTCTCATGGATCAGGATGAACGGATCTTCCATCACCACTTCCATTGTTTCGGTGTTGGTGACGAAATGCGGCGACACGTAACCTTTGTCAAACTGCATGCCTTCCACCCATTCGACTGTGGTTTCAAGGCTTTTGCCTTCTTCGACCGTGATGACGCCGTCTTTGCCGACTTTTTCCATGGCATCGGCAATGATGTTGCCGATCGTCTTGTCATTGTTGGCTGCAATGGAGCCAACCTGGGCCACTTCGCTTTTATCTTTGATTTCGATACTCATCTCTTCCAGTCTTTTCACCACTGCCGTGACCGCTTTTTCGATACCTCTCTTGAGGTCCATCGGGCTGGCGCCGGCCACCACATTTTTGAGTCCTTCCTCATAGATGGCTTCGGCCAGTACTGTGGCTGTAGTAGTGCCGTCACCTGCGACATCGGAAGTCTTTGATGCAACTTCCTTCACCATCTGCGCGCCCATGTTCTGGTAGGCATCTTCCAGTTCCACCTCTTTGGCTACCGTCACACCGTCTTTGGTGATGGTGGGAGCGCCAAAACTTTTTTCCAAGACCACGTTGCGCCCGCGCGGTCCCAAGGTCACTTTCACCGCATGTGCCAGTATGTTGATCCCTTTGCGCATTGCTTCCCTTGCTTCCATGTCAAAGGCAAGTTTTTTCTTTGCCATAGCTCACCTCTCCTTATAGGTTTTATTTGATCTACTGCCGATATTATTTGAGAATCGCCAGAATTTCGTCTTCCGAAAGAATGAGATATTCTTCGCCGCCTACTTTCACTTCCGTGCCTGCGTATGAGGAAAAGATGACACGATCATTCTCTTTGACCGTGAACGGTGCCCGCTGTCCGTTATCCATTAATTTTCCTGCACCTACGGCAATCACTCTTCCTTCGCGCGGTTTTTCTTTGGCACTTTCCGGAAGAACGATCCCGCCTTTGGTTTTTTCTTCGGCTTCCAGACGTTTGATTAAAATCTTATCTCCAATAGGCTTGATTTGGGACATTGGCATTGACTCCTTAAAATATCTCTTGTGTCGCGGTAAAACAACGAATTTTACACCTATTTTCAAATAGCGACGCAACAAATTGCAATGTTTTTATGGAGTTTCCGCAAAAATAATGCCCAAGTAGCAAGAAAGGTTTTGATTTGTCTAAAACTTTTTGCCGCAAAAAATTAAAAGGGCAAGATTATTTTCATGCCAGTACGGCAGGGAAAATATTCTTGCCAGCATGACATTTTGACACGACATGGTAAAGCCAATGTGGCAGGCAAAATTTTCACGCGCATCAGGTCGGTTTGGCAAACGCACTATCTTTGACCCTGACCCAAGTGCCGGTATCATCCAGGGAGATTTTGATTTCAATGCTGGCATTGATACCGTTTTTTTCTAGCGCCTTTTTCAGAGAAACCGCAGCGTTGTGCAGTAGTTCCTCCACCAGTTTGAGTTCGCCGGTAAGGCCGATATGGCGGTAGCCACAGGATGGACATACCGATTCCACCGCTTTCAGTTCTCCTTTACGCAGCGTCACCAGATAATAAATCTCTTCGCCGCAACTCTGACAACGAGCAATAACAATGTCTTCTTTGTCACACCCCTGGTTTTTATCACTGCCGTTATTTTTGCTGCTGCCTGTATTGTCTGGGTACTTCACTCCTGATCCACCTTTTTAAATCGAATATCTGAAACGTGTAAAGCCGAACAGCTATTAAATTATTATATGACTTTGCCCATAAAAAATCTACAATTTTGTTCTGGTCAACAACATGTTGAACAAAAAAAGCTGTAAATCTGGGCGAAAAATAGTACAATAATGATGTGTGTGTAAAAAGTGCCCGCCGCGA
>JAGVGO010000194.1 GCA_020057085.1 Planctomycetota bacterium
AACTGTGAGTCAAAGATGTGGGTACAAAACAGCCCGCCAGGGGAGAGGTTATACTCTACCCATAATTTTTTTATCCCCCCGAAGTGTTAGATACGCCCTCTTTTAGCGCCGCGAGAATTTTCTCCGGCGTGATCGGCAGGTCTCTTATCCTGATGCCGACAGCATTGTAGATGGCATTGGCAATGGCCGGTGCGGTGGGGACAAGGCCCGGTTCGCCGACACCCTTGGCTCCCCATGGCCCAAAGCTATCGTGCGTTTCGATAAATTCCAGTTCGATGGGAAAATTCATTTCCTGGATAGTCGGAATCTTGTAGTCGCGGAAGTCGGGGTTCAAGATTTTGCCGTCTTTACAAAGAATCTCTTCGTAGAGGGCATAGCCGATTCCCTGCGCCAGCGCACCATACATCTGTCCCTTCAATGCCTGCGGATTCAGTACCTTGCCCACATCATGAACCGCAATGAGGCGCAAAATCTTCACCTCGCCGGTGTCGGTATCTACCTCCACTTCCACCCCCTGGCAACCATAGGCATAGGTGGCCGATAGATTGCCATAGCCCTTGCCCCAATCAGCCATTTCATTGGGTGGATCATAAAATACTTGCGTGCCCAACATGCTACCTTGCTCACGGAAATGGATGGCGCGGATGAGAATACCCAATTCTATCCGCAGCCAGGGTTCGCGCGGTGCATCTTTGATAAATACATAGCCATCTGCGAGATCGAAGTGTTCTTTTTGTGAGGCCTCTTCGACATCGAATTGCGGCGGCCGGTAGCCGGAATTTTTCTTGCGGAACGTGTCCAGATTTTTCGCTGCGAGTGCGGGAAATAGCGTCTCGGCCTGCTCAAACAGTTTACCTCTGAGTTCTTTAGCCGCAAGAATGGCAGCATTACAGGCCATAAACGCGCCTCTGCTCGCATGCGTACCTACGTCCCACGGGCAAGTGGCTGTATCTACCTGATTGATGAACACCTTCTCTGGCCGGACGCCCAGAGCTTCGGCAAGCGCCAGTGCCAGTACCGAGTGCAGCCCCTGTCCCATTTCTACCCCACCATGAGAAGCATAGACATTGCCAAAATCGTCCAGTTTCAAAATCATGCCGGTGCCGTCGGATTTGTAGATTCTGGCGCCGCCGCCCACATGAAACAAGGACGCCAGGCCTACACCCCGGCATTTGCCCTGGCTACGCGCCTGCTGCCAGTCCAGTTTGCGGGCGACCGAGGTAATGCATTCCTTAAGTCCACAGGTAGTGACTTTGAGCCCCATGGGCGTAGTTTCACCAGGCTCGTTGCAGTTGATAATCCTGAATTCATAAGGATCTATGCCTGCCGCTTCGGCGAGTTCGTCGCTATTGTTTTCGAGTGCCCAGGTAAGTTCCGGATTGCCGTAGCCGCGCATGGCCTGGGCATACGTGTTGTTCGTATAATAGAGGTCGGCATGGAAGTAAACATTGGGCACGCGGTAGAGTGAAGTGGCCGGCAGCATCATCACACTGGGAAAAGTAGCGCCCCAGGAGGTGTAGGCACCGTTGTCCTGGACAATTTCCACCTCTCTGAAAGTCAGCCTGCCATTCGCATCGCAGCCTTGTGTGATCTTTATTTGCGAAGACTGGCGAGGGGACAGATAGGCAAACTCTTCCTCCCGCTCATAGACGATCTTGATCGCTCTGCCGGTTCTGTGCGCCAGCAGGATGGCAATATACTCATAGGCATGGGTATCGAGCCCTGAGCCGAAAGCGCCACCCAGCGTAGGCACGATCACTCGCACGTTTTTATCGTTCAGGCCAAGACAAGGGAGAAAATTGATAAAATCTCGTTGTGCGAGAAACGGAATCTGCGTCTTGGTCCAGATCGTGAGGTTATCGTTCATATCGAACTCGGCGATAGAGCCGGCCGTTCCCATGCAGCTTTGCTGAATCAATGGCGTGGAAAATTCCCCCGACACGATATGTCTGGCAGCTCTTTTGCCGGCGTCCATATCGCCTGAAGCGTGGTGGAAGAGTACAGGCACTTTGTTGTCTTTGCGGGGCTGCCCTTGTGGGTCCAGTTCATGAATGAGAATGGCGTTCTCTTGTCTGGCTTCTTCCGGCGAAAAGATACCGGGGAGAGGTTCATAAGACACTTCGATCAGCCTGAGCGCCTCTTCGGCAATTTCTGGGGAAATGGCCGCGACAGCCGCCACTTCGTCTCTGAATTGTCGTACTTTGTCTTTCTTCAGCACGAAATTGTCGCGTAAAAAGCCAAACCGCATCTCAGGCGTGTTGTAGGCCGTGACGACGGCCACAACGCCGGGCAGTTTTTCGGCTTTGCTCGTTTCGATGTGCAAAATCCTGGCATGGGCATGGGCGCTAAATTTGATCTTACCATAGAGCATACCCGGCCGCGTAAGATCATGGATATAATGCGCCTTCCCCGCAGCCTTGTCTGCGCTATCTGGGCGGGAGACTTTTTGCCCAATATGATGTAATTCACTCACGGCTTACCCCTTAACTGACTAGCTGCCGCTTTGACAGATTCTATGATTTGTACATAACCTGTGCAACGACAGAGATTGCCCAGCAAAGCCGTGCGGATTTCTTCTTCGCTGGGGTTATTTTTTTTGTCCAGCAGTGCTTTGGTTGACATAATCATGCCAGGCGTGCAGAAACCGCACTGAATGCCACCGTTTTCGATAAAAGCCTTCTGTATTACCGAGAGCTTGTTTTCTGCTCCTTGGAGTCCTTCGATGGTGGTAAGCGATTTGCCTTCTACCTCAAAAGCAGGATACAGACAAGAGTTTACGGCTCTGCCGTCTACGATCACGGTGCAAGCTCCACATTCTCCGGCGCCGCAGCCTTCTTTAGTGCCGGTAAGTCCGAGCTGGCTGCGGATGATATCTAAAAGCCGCATATGACTGGCGACTGTTTCTGTCACTTGCTTGCCGTTGATCGTGAAACTAATTTCTCTTGTCATGTCTCGCTCCGTCCACTAATTTTTGTATGCCATGCTTTACATACACCCCGACCAGATGGCGTCTGTAATCGGCGGTAGAGCGGACATCGCTGATGGGCGATACACTTTCCATAGCGACTTTTTGCGCTTCCCGCACCTTTTCTTCGGTAATTTCCGCATTTTCCAAAACTTTCTCCACCTCCCTGAGCCGAAGCGGTACAGTAGCCACCGAGCCGGCGGCAAGACGCGCCTTTTTACAATGATTGCCTTCCAGTTCCAGCAGTACCGCCACGCTCGCCAGAGCGAGATCCAACTGCACCCTGCCTTTTTTCATAGCGATGGCTTTTACAGTGGAATTGGGCTTATCCATGCGTAACTCCACTAAAATTTCTTGCGGCGCGAGGCAGCTCTCGCCCGGCCCTACAAAAAAATTGTGCAGGGGGATTTCTCTGGTATGTTGAACGCTGCATACCACAGCTCTTGCCTCCAGCACGAGAAGAGCGGGCGCGGTATCGGCACATGGCGAACAATTGCAGAGGTTACCGCCAATCGTGCCGACATTGCGGATTTGCACGCTACCTATCGTTTTGGCCGCCTGCACCAGCACCGGCAGTACACTCTCCAGTTGTGGATGTTCGATCAACTCCGTCATGGTAGTAGCGGCGCCGATACGGATATCTTCGCCGCTGCTAATGTTTTTGAGTTCAGGAACCGCGCGCAGAGAAATCAGTGCCTCCGGAGCGAGAATGCCTTTCCTGACCCGCACCATTATGTCGGTTCCCCCGGCAATGTAGCGCGCCCCCGGGATTTTTTCTCTCAGTTCCCAAATCTCGTTTAAAGACTGTGGCTTGTAATATTCAAAATGGCTCATAAGTAAACCCTTAATTATTGGATACGCCCTTTACCAACTGCTCGGCCAATAGTTCGGCCTGTTTACGGTGTATTGATTGACCGCCACGAATTTGTTGTTGCCAGGCACGGCAAAATCTATGAGCCACACGTAGTCGCTTTTGTCGTTGCCATCCCGGCGATATTGCACTGGTACGCCCTCGGTGAGGAAGCGATGGAAGGTTTCATTGTTGGTGAGCAGCACCGGCGAGTAGATGCGCAAGACTTTCTGCAGCGCCTCGTCTCTGGCAGTTTCAGGGATAGTGGGGTTGAGCGCCTGGATGGCTGCTCTCAGCCTGCCCACCAGCACGACATCGCTATACTCTTTGCGCTCCGGTGACTCGCCATCAGGGGCAATGTCCGGGCCGTAGAGGGGACGATAGCCCAGCTTTTCTAGTTCAGCAAGCGCGTAACATTCGATTTCATTTTCAGTGAGGCTCATCGGTCATGCCTCCCTGTCTTGAACACGATTTTTAAGATTTGCAGGATGGACAGGATGTACCAACTTCTTGTTGTAAACCCGTTTAAAATCTAGGCTTGTTCCGCCAAAATTTATCAGTAAACCATCAGCAATGTTATATGCTTCACAATAGTTGATTGCTTGTGCCTTATGGACATCTTCCAATTTTTCTATAGCTTTCAATTCTACCATAACGGCTTGTTCCACGAAAAAATCGACTCGTCTTGTGCCGATTTGCATTTCTCGATAGAATATCGGCATTTCCTTTTCTCGCTCAAATGATAGTTTCTGAAGTTCCATTTCTATTGCTAATGCACGTTGATAAATAACTTCTTGAAAACCATTCCCAAGTGCTGAATGTACCTTCATCGCACAACCGATAATCTTGTGCGTCAATTCGTTTATAGCAGTGTTTTCCATAATAACCACCTCACCGTGTATTTCCGGTTCTGCCGCGAGTAGTTTCCTGCTTGCATCGTCGAAAGTGTTACATTTCTCCAACCACTTCCAAGTCTCGTAGGCAATCATTAAAAAAGAAAATCGTCGGTCTTGGTCTGGGTTCTTGTCACTCAAAAATTCTCTTTCCACCGAAACAGGTATGAAAACATGGCTGTACAGAAAAGGCACACGATCTAAAATCTGCAACCTATACACGGCATCGAGAAAAGTGGTATCGGGTACGATAATAGTTTTAGTCATTTTTTTTAGATAAAGCCCAGAGCAGGAACAATCCGAGTCCAATCCCTACAAGCGCGGCTGCTACGTTGTTTTCGGGCGATGGCTGTTTTGGTGCCGCATTTTTTATAAATCCTCCGTGCCGGGCGACTCGTTCCATAACAGTCGCGGACGTGTCCAGCAAGGGATCAAAGTACTCTTCTGTCACATTCGCGCGAGACGTGTCCAGGTTTTTCCCGACGTTTTTGTCATAAAATATGAGTACCCGTTTATCCAGAGAAAAAGCGTATGCTACCTCTTCTTCCACTTGCCGGTGGAGAGTTTGTGTTGAAAACATGACAAAGAGGTCGGCATCGGCAATCCGCTGTTTAGTGCTGTCTTTCAACTTGGAACTACCAAATCTGTCGGGAAGGTGGATAACGGCACCATACAATCCGGCCAGAGTTTGCAGGCGAAGAGCGGTACTCTGCTCAATTTCAACACCCGGGTTATAACTGACGAAAATTTTTGGAATCATGCACGATTCTCCCATGTAATCTTTTCCAGATTTTTCAGAATTTCTTGATTTAATTTCGTTTCTTCGGCCATCTGCTGTTCCAGTTCCGCCTTGAGCTTGCCGAATTGTTCCGCAAAATCGAAATCATCTTCAGGTCTTTGTGTAAATCATTGAGAAACGAGCCTTCATTGTTCCACTTCACATTGCTGCTGTCAATGCCACAGATCGCCAGGTTCATTTTGCATAGCCGCCAGGTGGTCTGGTTGCTCTCCTGGCCGAAAATGGAGATGCGGCCTTCCACAACTTCTTCTCCATCGGCTCATTCTAGGCGGCCTTGTTCTCTTTGTCACTACGCGGCATCCATCGTTCTCCTCTGTATCTGCTACAGCACTTCCTTGAGTTTCTCGATAAACATCCTGTTCTGTTCCATGGTGCCGATGGTCACACGCAGGCAGGTCTTGATTCTGGGCTGTCGCATGGGCCTTACGATGACACCGCGCTTTTGCAGCGCCTGGAATGTCTCTTCACTGTCTTTCCCTGTATCCAGCAAAATGAAATTGGCAAAAGTGGGATAATAGCGTACTTTCATCTCATCTAGCGTTTTGTACAGATATGCTTTTCCTTGCTCATTGATTTCTATGCCCGCTTGGGCATATTCTTCGTCATCTAAAGCTGCGATGGCAGCCAGCTGCGAGAGAAGATTGACACTAAAAGGAATTTTTACTTTATTGAGCATGACGATAATTTCGGATTTCGCAATGCCATAGCCGACTCTTAGCCCGGCCAGGTTATAAAACTTAGAGAATGTCCTCAAGACGAGAATATTTTCATGTTTTTGCAATAAATCAAGGCATTGATGACCATAATCCTGACCCACATATTCGATGTAAGCCACATCAATCACAGCCAGGATATGTTGCGGGATTTGCGCCACAAATTTTTCGAGCTGGCTATAGTTGACGAGCTTGCCGGTGGGATTGTTCGGAGTAGCGATAAAGACAACTTTGGTTTTTGGGGTGATGCTGGCAAGCATGAGATCGAGATCGAGGTCTAAATTACTGTCTACCGGCACCATGACGGGGACAGCGTTATGCACGGTGCATAGCAGAGCATACAAGGGGAAAGTGACATCTCCCATGACCACTTCATCTTGAGGTTCCACTAGCGTATCGAAAACCCACTTAATGATTTCGACGGAACCGCAACCAGCCACCAGCATGTCAGGCGGTACACCCAGTTTCTGGCTCAGTTTTGCGAGAAGATCGTGGCAACTGGAATCAGGATAGAGTCGTACTTCGCCGGCATGAGCACGCAATACTTCTTCCACTTTTTTTGATGGGCCCAATGGGTTTTCGTTGGAGGCAAGCTTGATTACGTCCTTAAGCCCAAATTCCCGTTTGACTTGTTCTATCGGTTTGCCAGGTTCGTATGGAGAGAGGTGCAAGACGTTTTTCTTCCATTTCAGGCTTGTAGGATGCTCTGTGTCGCAATTTTTTTTAGCCATAAACAGAACTTTCGAAAAATTTGTAAAGATTTGAGAATTTTGATTTGTAATGAAAATTCTCTCTCCAAAATATCACAAAGTTACCAGAAATTCAAGATATTATCGTGCAAGCGAGCGAAGAAAATTAATCCGCGAGTATCGTGTAGACGCAGGGCCAGTAATCCTGTTGAATTTATAAAAATCTATGCTATTATTATGCTATTGTTATGTCGGAATTGCTTTTGCCAAGTTTTACATGTAGCTACAATTTTTTCTACAGACGACAGGATGAAAGATTTTATGTGTGAGCGCATTTTGCTTGGGATAACGGAGTCAACTTGCCCGGTTTGTAAAGCTCTCGTTCCCACCAAGGTGTTGGGGATGCACGGTAATGTTTACTTCGAGAAATTTTGCCCGGCGCATGGCACGAGTCTCGTTTTTGTGCGCGCCGATGCAGAAGAGTATCTGCGCACTTTGCACTACGTAAAACCCGCCACGAAACCTTTTATAAACCACGGCAGAGACGATCTGCCATGCCCGACAGGATGCGGTTTTTGTGATCGCCACGAGCAACACCTGTGCCTGCCGATTATCGAAATCACTCAGGGGTGCGACATGGCATGTCCGATATGCCTGGTAGATGCGAAAGGCAGCGACAGGCTGAGTGTGGAAGAGTTTTCGTTCATTTTAGACGAGCTGCTCAAGGCCGAACCGCAGATTGATGTTCTCAACCTGTCTGGCGGCGAACCTTTGACCCACCCTGATCTCCTGGCTTTGCTCGACATCGCGCTCAAACGCCCAGAAATCGTCCGCGTCAGCATTTCCACCAACGGCCTGCGTTTGCTCGAAGAACCACGTTTGCTTGCCGAACTCAAAGCCAGGAACGTGGTTGTCTCGCTGCAATTCGACGGCAGCGAAGATCGCATTTACCGGACACTGCGCGGCAGGCCACTTGGCAAAGAAAAACAAAGCATGCTTGACAAACTGTCGGCTTACGACATTACCACCTCTCTCACCATGACGGTCGCCCGCAATGTGAATGAGGATGCTGTCGGGTCGGTCATCGAGATGCTCTTCACTGTCCCCAATATCGTCAGTTGTATGCTGCAACCCATGGTGTATGGCGGCAGAGGCCGCAATTTGCCTGTGCCTGAGAAGCGGCTGACGATACCGGACATTGCAAAATTATTGGCTGCTAGCGGCAAAGTGGACGCCGGCGACTTCACCCCGCTTCCCTGCTGCCATCCGGCCTGTTTCAGCCTGGCTTTTTATTTGCTGCTCAACGACGGCGGACATGTGTCGCTGGGGAAAATCCTGGATGCTCCCAGGCGACTCGATGCCATTGCCAACAAAGCGATATTCGGCCTCGACGAACAGGGACACGAAGAAATCAAAACCCTGATCTACGATCTCTGGTCCGGGCCTGCGGCGGCAAACCCGGAATCAGAGGCGGTACTCAAAACGGTGCGTACACTGCTCAAGGAAATCAGCAAAGGCTCCAGCTTTGACCCGAGAGCCGCTTTCTCGGTGAGCGAAAGAAAGATCAAGTCGGTTTTTATCCATGCTTTCCAGGATGTCGACACTTTCGATCTCGCCAGAGTGCGGCGATGCTGCAACGGCTACCCGCAGAAGGACGGCCGCGTCATTCCGGCATGTGTACAGAATGTGCTGAGGAGAAGAAATGCATAATTTGCTAAACGGCTATCGTCTCAAAGATTTGCTGCATTATAAGTCGCTCTATAACAGGCATCTCCGGCGTAACAGGGCGTGGGCCAAAGAATTTCGTAAGGCTCAACAGCAAAAGAGTTTTTCCCTGCCTTATCCAGTGCTGCTCCAGGTGGTACCGACAGAGACCTGCAATCTGTCTTGCAAAATGTGCAACCAATGGGGTGATGTGGGCTATTACAAAGGGCACAGCAAAGATGTTGCCTCCATGCCCATAGAGAACCTGCTCCACCTTCTCAAATCGTCGGAGAATTATGACTGTTTGCTCAGTATCTATGGCGGCGAGCCGTTTACCTACAAGCATATGGCTGCACTGTTGGACTATCTTATAGCAAGCGGGCGGGACGTGGTCTTTACCACCAATGGTACGCTGATGGAGCCTTACATCTCGCAGTTGGGAAAACTCAAGAACGCCGTCTATATGGTCTCCGTTGACGGCGCCAAGGAGACCAACGACCGTATTCGCGGCCAAGGTGTCTATGAGCGTGTCAAACATAGTCTGACGCTTCTGCATGAAAGCTGTCTTGACCAGACTGGTATCAGACCTCTGGTGTTTATGAACTGTTGCATCTCTAACTCTTTTGTGCCAGAAGACATCTTGCAGGCCCGCGAGGCGGCGCGTGAGCTTGGTATGGTCAACATCAATTATGAACTGCTGTGGTTTTTCACCGAGGAAATGGGGCGGCGCTATGAAGACGAATTTGTGCAAGAATTTGGCTTTGCAGCGTCGAACTGCTGGCGTGGTGCCTGCTGTGAACTGGGTGCATTTGATGCGGAAGGGGTAGGTAAGGCTGTCGCGCGCGTCATGAACGACTTCGCCTGTAGGCTTTTTGTACCCAATGTCAGTGTCATTCCACGGATGGCTACGACTGCCGACAGATTCAGCAGATATTTCCGTGATGCCAACTACTCTTTTGCCCGTGAGCGGTGTCTCTATCCAGCCTATTCCTGCCGTATCCAATCCACTGGCGACATGATTTTCTGCCCTGGATTACCTGACGTTATTGCCGGTAATGTGTTGCAAAAAGGGTTTCATAAAACCTTCAACAGTGCGGCTGCCCAGCATCTTCGCCGGTTCCTCAGTGAAAAACGTTTCACTATTTGTAACCGCTGCTGTGGTTTGTACCTGACTTATGATGTGGATAGGCTGGTTTAGCTATGTTTACAAGAGACCCAAAAGAAGAAGTAGCAGAATTTTATAAAAATGAATGTTATCTGGCACAGATCGCCGGCGAGGAAGTGCCTCACCTGCATCAGGGATACTGGTATCCGGATACCGATGTACACGATCTGAAGACCGCACAGTACAATTATTTACAAGAGTTGGTGAAAAACATACCGAGGCCCAAAGGCGATGTGATTCTGGATCTGGGGTGCGGCTATGGAGCGGCCGCCATCTGGCTCGCCACGCATTTCGCTTGTCGGGTATATGCAATCGATCTGTTGGAGTCGCACATTGCCAAAGCAAAAACGGCAATACAAAAATACGGTTTACAGGATAAAATTGAACTGCATTTGGCAGACATCTTAGACACCGATTTCTTGCCGGACACCTTTGCTCATGTGCTTGCCGTAGAGTCCTTATATCATATCGCACAAAAAGAAAAAGTCTTTGCTAAAGTGCAAAAATCACTGAAAAAAGGGGGGCTTTTTGCCATTGCCGATTATTTATTGTATGCGCCATGTTCCTGGCTATCGGCTAAAATAGCCCCGCTAGCTTCCGGTGGCAGCTATATCGGATACGCAAGTGAATATTCCGACCTCTTGCAGAAGTGTGGCTTTACCATTATTGGTATAGAAGACGTTACAGAGCAAACACTGCTCAAGACTTTTCTTTGTTCGCAAAGCGAAAATCATGACCATTTGCGCGACTATGTGCGTAAAAACCACGGTGTCGTCGCCAGTTTCATTATCCCCAGGATTTTTAAGGCGTGCATGGCCGGGCCTGCCAAAAAACATTGGGGGGTCAGCTTTATCTGGGCACGCAAAGATTAGTTTGACAGCCGAAACCGTTTGAAAAAATTTAAGGAAGAAACATGAACGCTTTTTCCAAGTTGTATTATAAAACCACTTCGATGTGTCCTTTTTGCAAATCTCTGCTGCCAGGAGAAGTCGTGGCACGGGACAATCAGGTGTTCGTCACCCGCAATTGCCCTACGCATGGCAAAGTGGAAGGGCTGATTTGTTCAGATATGGAATGGTATGAAAATCTTGCTCGCTTCGACGTCACGCCCATCAAACCAGCCAAGTCCCAAACTGCGAGGGACAAAGGTTGCCCTGAAGATTGCGGGCTATGCCCTGCGCACAGGCAGATTGCCGGAACTGTGGCACTGGAAATTTCCAATTTCTGCAACGCCGCCTGTCCGGTTTGCCTTGCAGACAATAAAGGGACTTTCGAGTTATCTGTCCGTGAAGTACAAGCGATTGTCAGCGATCTCTTGAAACGCCAGCAAGTCGTTGATGCCTTTACCCTCTCCGGCGGCGAGCCGACAATCCATCCTCATCTCTTTGAGATAATAGAACTCCTGGAACGGGCGGGCATGTCGCGTATTGTCATTAACAGCAACGGGAAAAGAATTGCCGAGGATGATGCATTCTTAGATGAGATGGCCAGGCACCCCAAGGTGTATGTCTGTCTGCACATAGATGGGGCAAATTCCATAGCGACCAGAGGTGTGACTGCGGATACCCAGCAAAAAGCTCTGGCACGGCTTTGTCAGTGGAACATCAATGTTTCTCCTCTGATCCTGGCTGTTAAGGATGTCAATGAGCACGAGCTGGGCACTCTTACCTTGCGCCTCCTGGCACAATCTCCCAGCGTCAAATCCGTTTTCCTTTCCATGATGGCATCCTGTGGCACACGTGGCTCTCAATTCCCCTTTGATCCTCTGACACGCCTCACCATTCCTGCCGCTCTGGGAGCGATGGAAGCAGACACCAACGGTTTACTGAAAAAACACGATTTTATGCCGCTGCCCATGCCAAATCCCATGTGTGCCTCCATCGGCTATTTCATTGTGGATGGCGAGGAGGTAATCCCGCTCTTGCGGTTTATGGCAATAGAGCAGTTCATTGACCATATCAAGAATGCTCATTTCGCACGCGCCGAACATGAACTGGAAGATTTTCTCAAAGACACGCTAGATGCCATCTATGCCAGCCCAGCCAAATATGAAAATGCGCCGCGCATTTTAAAAGCATTCAAGAATCTGTACACCCAGCTTTTTGAACGTGGCATAGCAGCCGACCAGCGCCAAAAGATAGTGGAAGAAAGAATCAAGACGGTGTTTCTCATGCAGTTCATGGATACATGGAGTTTCGATGCGGTGCGTTTGAGCAAATGCAGTTGCCAACATTTGCTACCGGGCAACAGGACTGTGCCGAGCTGCGGCTATTATGCGTACCATCGCAATTTAGATCCGCGGTTCGCTTAAGGAAGAGTTCGTGCATTGTTTTTTCAAATATTTCCATCATTTGTGGGCGGAAAACTCGCGCCAATGGCAGCCCATGCTCGGTATTTATTACCTTACCTATGCCTGTAATTTTCGCTGCCCTTATTGCAGCGACGGCAAAAATGTTCCCTATTACCAACTGCCGGCCAAGATTTTGCATGGGACAGAAGTCATCGAGCTGCTGCGGCGGGTACGCGCATATACGGATTTTTTGGTGATCACCGGTGGTGAACCGCTCTTGCACCCGGATTTCGCTTATGTCATGGAGCATTTACCTGCCTTACGTTTTAAGGGAGTGCTGCTCACCACGAATGCCTACTATCTCCACCGCTATCTGTCCGTAGTAGCCTCTGCTGTCAACTATCTCTTAGTCAGTGTGGATACTTTGCATCATGGCAAGGCCGATGGCTGGTATAGCGTCGGGGAAGGCGTACTGAGCAAAATTTTAGAGAACATCACCACCGCTGCCGATTACCCGGGCCGGCGCTATGAAATTATCATCTCAGCAGTTGCTACTCCAGGCAATATCGAAGACTTATACGGCGTTTACCACTATGCTAAGGAGAGAGGTTTTCGTTTTGCGGTTGCCCCGCAACTGATAGGAGTCAATGTGCATCCGGACCTTATTGACAATACCCAATATAAAAGGTTCTATGACTTTCTCATGGCGGAGAAAAAACAGGGCTATGCGATCAATATCAATGGCAGCCTCCTCTATTTGAAGCACATGAGAAATTTTAGCAAATTTTCTTGCCGTCCTTTTACGCTGGTCACGGTAGCACCTACGGGCGATGTCTATTATCCGTGCCTGGAAATCGGCCATGTTGCAGGCAATCTTCTCGAAACGCCTGATTTACATCAGATTCGCCGGAACGGGCTGCGCGTTTTCGGCCCCCAGCCCAAGTGCGAGGCATCTTGCCAGTCTGCGTGTGCTTTGGGTTTTAGTTTGCCTCTCGGCCATCCTCTTTCCATGCTGCACGAGTGCTGTCTTGTGGCCAAAGGCTGGGGGCGCAAAATTTTTACGAAAAAATCTTCCCCAGGGCAACAGGTTTAGTCATCTGATAATAATCGAAAACATTACCTAGCTTCTGCGTGCCGTGCCGGATGGTTTCGATTGAACCGCGGCAACTGGTCCAGCAGGCGCGGCAATCCTGGCGCTTTTGTTGTACTTCCAGTTTCCTGACAATTTCCTGCATATCATCGGTAAGGATATTACCGACGGCTTCGTCCAGGCGGTCTATGCAGCGGCTGACACTGCCATTACTATCAATATTGCATAAATTCTTGCCCGCATAGCAAGGCCCTATTCCTTGTTCGCGTACGGCTTGCGAAAATTTGCCAATATAACCGCGCAGAGAGACGAAATGCTTGTATTTAGCCTTGAGGCTTAACAGATGAGGGCTGATATCCTTGGGTATAACCCGCGTTTCTTTTTTGCCCCGCATGTTGCTGTAAAGGGTGACCATATAGGTAATGCCCATTTCCTGGCACAGACGTAGCAGAGGTTCTACCTCTTCCAGGTTGTCGTCCATGATCACGGAAATCATGTTGACTCGCTGGTAAGGGTCTCTTCTGTTTTCCTGTAAAATACGAAGACCACGCATGGCTCGTGCAAAAGCTCCCGGCATGCCCCGTTGTTTATCGTGTTTATCGCTGCTGGCATAGTCTACGGAGATACTGATTTCCTCCATGCCGGCGGCAAAGAGTGTTCTTGCTATTTCGGGCGTCACAAACCAGCCATTGCAAATCATCACCGGAAAATGATAGCGGGCCAGGGCACGCACTATCTCTACCAAGTCTTTGTGGATAAGCGGCTCACCTCCGCCAATGGAAATGATCTGCGGGCCAACCTGGTTCAATTTTTCGGCAATGACCTCTATTTGCGCCACCGACAGCCTGGGCAATTCTTTATATTCTTGGTGCCAGAAGTCACAAATGTTGCATTTGAAATTACAATCGTATAAAAGTTGCAAATTCGTGTGGATCAAACGGTTCTTCAGGAAAGAATCCATATACCGCATTCTTTTGCAGCTTTTTTGCAGATTATAGACCATCATGCCTGCCTTTCTGTTGCTGGAGGAGGAAAAAATGAATTGCTCTATTTTTGCGCAAAAGAGTGAGCCGGTCAAGGAAAAATTGGCCACAGGCGAAGCCAGGCCACCGAGATGGTGGGGATTTTTCCCGCTGGGTATCCTGATTTGGCACAGTTGCAACACCATCTTCTACGAAAATCCTCAATACTTGCTGTTTGTTTGTTATACGGCAAATCTGCTGGTCGCTATCGGCATCATTTGCCGTTGGCGCCTGATTTTTGGCATGGGCTTTCTGTGGACTGTGGCCGCTCTCCCGCTTTTCATCTACGACAATAGTTACGAGAGCGTCTCTTCCACGCTTGCCGCTATTCTTTGCCGCTGCACCTGCATGCTGTTCCATGTGAGCGGCTTTATCGTTGGCTTGCTGGTATTGAAATTCTACCGCCTGCCCAAATTCACATGGCTGGCTGCGCTGGGACTGGGTCTTGCTCTGCAAGTGCTGGCGAGGTCATTCAGCGACGAGTCACTCAACATCAATGCCGCGTTCAGGGTCTACCAGGGCTGGGAAGGAGTGTTCAGCGACTACACGGTCTACACGATAACGATGCTGCTATCCTTTGGCATCAGTTTCATCTTGCTGCAATGGGGCAGTAATCGCTTGTTCGGCAGGAAAGAGCGGAAATAGAGTTTGTTATCTTTTCAAATTTCCTATCCGCACATAGGAGACAAGTTGGGCGACTACATGTGGGCCGATACCGGCAGCCTGTGCCAGTTCGTCGAGTGTTCGGTACGCTCCCCGCGCACGACGCTCTCGGTAAATCTTTTCGGCGCGTCGCGCGCCGATCTCAGGCAACGACCGCAGTTCCGCTACGCCGGCGCTATTGACATCGAGACGGTAGGGTTTCACTTCCTGGCGCTTCTCGCTGCCGGCGAACAAAGAGCAAGCCAGTGCCACGCTTCCCAGAATCACCAGCAGCGTGGCCTGGTCGCGTGGATGCACGAGAAATAGTTGCGACATGCCTTTGCCTTTCTACAGTTTTTCTCTCACATGCTGGATTCTTTCCTTCACCTTTTTGATCATCTCCGTGTCGTTCAGGTCTTCATAGAACGGCAGTGATTTTTCGAGATACCACAGAGCGCGCGCGTAATTGCGATGGTTGTAGTGGAGAATAGCAATATGGTTGTAGGCGTTGGCCATACCCAGTTTGTCGCTGACCTTTTTGCAAATCTTTAAATTCTTGGCATAATATTCAAGAGCCTTTTCGTACTCATTCTTGGCATCGTAGATACAGCCGATATTATGATAGGAAGTGGCAAGACCTGGCCAATCCTGCGCTTCTTCTTGAATTTTCACGCTCTTTTCGAAATAGTTGAGCGCCTCGTAGAAATTGCCACGTTCTTTGTAAATCAGCCCCATCTTGTTGTAAATAAGGGCAAGGGCGGAAATATCCTTGATTTCTTCCAACATGCGCGCACATTCCTGGTAAGACGCAAGCGCCTCGGTATTCTCACCGCGCAGGTTGTAGATGAGCGCCTCGGTACTCTTGATGTGAGCAAGGCCACGTTTGTCATTGAGTTCGCCGTAAATCTTGTTGCTTTCTTCGAGGATTTGCAGCGCCGCCACAAAATCATTCCTGTATGCCAGCACGCCTGCGATCTTGTCGCACGCCTCGGCCATGCCAGCTTTTCGGTTGCCGGCGCGTCGCAGTTTGAGGCTTTCCTGATAGGCGTTATATGCCTCACTCAATTCGCCACGTTTATGGTGGAGCATACCCAGGTGGAATAGGATATTACCTATGCCCGCCTGGTCGCCGCGCCGTTCGTAAATGCCGCGTGCCTTGCCGAAATATTCTTTGGCTTTCTCGCTGCGGTTCTGTTCCATCTCCAGCAAACCGAATTGTTCATAGCAGTAGGCCATCTGCGCTTCATTACCTAATTCGGTCAGGATATCGAGAGATTTGTAGAAATAGCGAAATGCCTCGTCGTTCTTGTTAGCTTCGCGACACACGCAGCCGAGAGCAAGATAGGACTCTGCCAGCGACTCCTGGTCATCCAGGCTTTCAAAAATTTCGAGGCAATTGATGAATGTGGAAATCGCTTTACGTGCGTCGCCGCTATCTGCCAATAGTTGTGCAAGATTTTTCTGACACGCAGCCGCCTCGCGGCTCTCTCCGCTTTCTCGCAAGAGTGTTACCGCATCTTCCAGGAGCGCGATAGCCTGTTGTTTGTCGCCGGTCTGTTGCAAAATATGGGCCATGCTGGCGAGTGATTTGCCTGTCTTGTGTTCCTGCCCTATGTCCTCCAAGATTTTCTTCTGCCGGGTAAAATGTTGCAAGGCTTTATCCTTGTTGCCCTGGTGGTAGGCAAGGTGTCCCAATTCTCCGTACAAGTCGGCTTCGCGTGCGGTGCCACTGATTTTTTGTTGATTGGCCAGCGATTTTTGCAAAAAACTTTCGGCTCTTTCCCAGTCTCCCAGTTCACGATGTGCCGTACACAGCAGATTGTACACCTCCGCTTCTTTGTCGGCGTTTTCGATTTTTTTGAGCAGTTTGTAACTTTTTTTGTACAACTTGCTCGCCTGCTTGTTGTCTTTGGCTTTTTGAAAACTGCAACCGGCAAGAATCATAAAGACGACCGGCTGGTAAGGGAAATCCATCGTCGTTTCGTTCTGCGACAATCTTTCCCAGAGCGCACCCGCCGATTTGAAGTTCTCTTCGCGGTACAGATAAGAGGCAAACTGATTCAGTGCCATGACCACGACCGGCGTGCGAATATTCAGCAGAAGCTGAATGAGAGCGTTGATAGTACTGTCTTCGCCCGAGGTGCGCGAACTGATCTGTTCCTTCATCAGCAAAAGGTCGTACAACAACTGGGCAACCGCCACGTGCGATTGGTCCGTTTTTTTGATGATTTCTACCGCTCGTTCCACATACTGTTTCTCGATGAGGCGCAGCAGGGCAAAATAAAGGACGCCCCACAAAGTCAGGTTGCCGTTGACAAGATCGCTCAGATATTTTCCCAGCATTTCATCGGTATGCTTGCCGGCTAAAGCCACGGTGCGGTAGATGAGATAATCTTGCAAAATTTGTGACGGGAAATGCAACACGGTGTCGTCTTTGTCGTTCAAGTATTTACAGGCATAGCGTTCGAGAAAGCCTTCTGCGCTCAACGCGGAGAGTCCATTAAAAGCATGGAAACCCAATATTTCTTTGATGAGATGGGTGTCGTCGCTGTCGAGCAACTGCTCGATCGTGATAGGAAGTGTGCGTGATTTGAGTACCACTTCCATGAAACGATCGACAAATTCGCGCCGCTCTTTGCAGAACGAAATGTGGTTCATGACGAACCCTTCCAGCGCGTCGCGGATGCCAAGATATTTGGGAATTTCACGGTTACGCAGCGACAGCAGAAAAATTTTGGCGAGGGCCGGGCAGCGCAGCATACCGCGCATATGGCGTGGAATCGAGTTGAAAGATGGTGCAATGTTCCCTACATTGGCCGACAGCGTAGCGTATACATCTTTGAGTTCGCTACGTGCAAATTGCCCCAAGCGAAAATAAGGTCGCGCCGAATCGAGTATGGGGCAAGAGCCATCCACCGGCATAATCAAATCGTTTGCCAGATATTTCTGCCAGAACTGGTAATGGGTTTCCGGCAACGCAAGAATGATTTTGCAGGTGGCACGGTATTGCTTGGCAAAATTGTGCAAACCGAGGAAAAACTCCTCCGGGCTGTTGCTGTTTTCGGCGCCGTCCAAAATGATAGTCCATTTTTTATGTGTATCGCCAGCCACCGTCATTGCTTCTTCCCACGCCGCTTTGCCACCCAATGCCAGAGCGAGATCCTTGGCCAGGTCGACACCGCGGCTGTTGAACACTCGCCACAGAAATACCACTTCGCCCTGGCTCAACCATTTGCGTGCCATCTGCGCCAGCAACACCGTTTTGCCCACGCCCTTCGGCCCGATGAGCAGAAAGATAGGTGCTGTCTTTTGGCTGATAAAATAGTCGAGCACTTGCTCCGCTTCTTTGCGCGGGTAGTAGTTCTGGAGAATTTTGGCCTCTTTCAGCTCATGCAGGGTTGCTTCGGTGATTTGAAAAGCTCGTTCCCAAATCTCTTTCAGTGACTTGCTTGGCTCCTGTATGGCTACGCGCGCGTTCTGCTGAAGTTGTATATACGCCTGGAACGGCTCACGCAAAGGAATTTTATGGAAAGAGCCCGTATAGTAAAGACGGCGCACGCCGCGACCGAAGAAACAGAAGAACTCCCATGGATTTACCTTTTCCTCGCGCATGCAATAGTAGCATTCCTGGTACACCACCCAAGGGTGCAGCGGGCGAAACATTTTACTTTCAGGTTCCCACAGCCATACTTGCCCTGGCGTCAATTTTTGTGCGTTATCGAGCGATACTTTGTTGCTGCTGCTGAGATTGGCGCCAAGGAGCGATCTGGCGACCACTTTGCCCTTCTCGCCGGCGACATTTTCGATGTGGTAAAGCGGATACTGCGGCAAAAACCTGAGTTCTTGCAAAACTTTCTGCAACGAAGTCAGTGCATACTGCGCATACATTTTTTGTTCGTCACTATTCATCACGGCGAACGTCGTCAGCAAACTTTGCCGAACTTCGTGCAAGTTGGCCAAATGTCCGATTTCGCGTTTCTTGGCTCGCTGCTCGCTGATCTCCTGCAAGTGGATGCCTTTGTTTTGCTCTATTCTGCTCAACGCTTCAGCGATTTTACGCCACAGGGAAGATGAATCGGTTTGTATGTGTGCCGCTTGCTGGACGAACTCAAACCAGTGATCGAATTGCAGACCTCCCAATTGTGTGAGAGATGGTGGCGTACTCTTTTTCTCGTCAGAGCGATAGCAATATGCAAGAGCAAGTACGCCAAGGTAGTGTACGAGTTGTTCGTAGGCGGCGATGATCGCTATGAGTTGGGCAGGCGGGTCTTGTTCGTCGTTGATCTTTTGGCAAGCATAGGCAATGGGGAAAGGATAGTGGGTGGCAACATGCACCAACAACGAGTTGGGTTCCGCTTCCAAATTTTTTACGGGAATTTTGGCAGTATCCATAGTCTCGACCTCAATTACCAGTTCGGCGTGGAAATTTTGCTAGGGCTTGGCTAACATAAAGGTTCTCAGACTCAAGTATAGCACAGGACTGGTAAAAAACAACGGAAAACTTCAGTACGTAGAAATGTCTTTTCTTCTCAGCACATCACCCACCATCTTGAGTGCTACGTCGAAGGCTTTCATCATATCGTGCGTGGTGAGTATGCCGATAGGTTTGCCTTCCCTATCCAGTACCGGCAAGGCGCCGAAACGATGTTCCAGGAAAAATTTCCCCGCTTTTTCCAAACTGTCGCCGGGCGTGACACTCTTGACATCCGTACTCATCACAAAGCGCACTTCGCAGTCGTCGTCAATATTGTAAAATTCATTCCAGCCGTCTGCCTCTTTGGAAACATCTGGACGACGCAGATCCCGGTCGGTAACGATGCCGACCAGACGATCATTGTCAACCACCAAAAGATGGCGGAAACCACCGTGGCGCATCTGCATGAAGGCATTGCGCACCGAGGTGCTGGGTGACACATACTCCGGATTAGGCGTCATCCACTGGCCGACCGTCCACTTGTCTTTTCTGTCCTGCATAGCATTTCCTTTCCAAAAGTTTTCAGAATATACACCCACACCGCGTCAATTTTCCGGTAGCTGACTACTGCGTACCGCTATTTTTTTCCTGTGGTTTGCCTCCGCTAAAATAGGTAAGCGGGTCTTCCAGGATGCGTACCACGCTGTTGATGCCAATCCCGGCAGTAAGTCCGTCGTCAATGCGCTCGTCATAACTCCAGCGGATGTGCATGAGGCGGCGGGCGCAAACTTTGCCGTCCTCCACTACCGGCATGTCGCGGATTTCGCCGACCATACCGAAGAGCGGGATAGTGCCGTATTCATAGAGATGGTGAAAGCCGGCATCCATGCCGAGTGTGCCGAGGTTGGCGATGAAAAGGCTGGCGTACATCGGATCGCTTTTGATGTAACCGTAGGGCAATAGGTTGTGCGCGTCGAGCCAGTAGAGAAACCACACCAGGAAGCGCAGGAGAAAACGCGGCAGCAATGTCACCAGGACGATTTCCTTGTCGGTGTAGGTTTTCTTGTCGCTCCTTTCCACCTGCAAGCGGCTCTGGATGCGGTCAGCCAGTATCTCGACGCTTTCTTCCGGTATCACCTCCATCTTCACCACCTTGATCGGTGAGCGGGACACTTTTTCTTTTTTCATCGAGAACGAAATTTCGATCTTGTCGCGCTGGTACAAGCGGTAGCCGCAGACAAAGCGGTTCATCTTGGGGTTTTCTTTCATGCCCATGGCGCACGCCTTGAGCACGCAATGGGTAATGGTAATCTTGTGCGGATTGTCGCCGAGGCTCTTCAGATATGCTTCCAGTTTCTCGGCCTTGACATAGGTGTCGTAATAAACCACCGATTCGTTGCGCGTAGGCATCAAAAAGGGCATCAGTTGCCGATAGCTGGGCAGATCTGTGATTCTCTCTCCGTCTTTGCGTTTGAACAAAGCCATTTCTCCTTAAAAACTAAAAGCAAAAACGACAGGGCAATTGTAGCAAAAGATTGAGGAGTTTCCAAAAAAAATGCCCGCCGAAGATGGGCGGGCTCGTTTCAATCTCTATTCGTTGCGATTGCAGGGAACCGCCTTGTAGCCGTAGCAAAGGGCACCTTGTAAACCGTTCTTCTGGATACGGCGGAACTCCAGGCGCAGTTTTTGCCCGGCTTGTAATTTCTCCGGTACCACATCGACGATCTGACAGGTCAGTTTGACACCGTCTCCTACGTCTATAATGCCCAAAGCATAAGGTGTCTGGTCAGTGAATGCAGCGGGACCGACACGAATCACGGTAAAGGTAAGAAGCGTGCCTTCCCATGGCAGGGACACTTTTTCAAACTCCCGGTGCTTGCATTTGTCGCAGATCAAACGAGGAGGAAAAAATACCTTGCCACATTTCTTGCATTTGGCCGCTTCCAGACGATAGCGCTGGGGAAATTCGCGCCATATTTTCGATGGGAACATAGTTAGCATGCCTCCAAAATATGGACTACACTGCTTGCCGCGGTCCCTCCCATGTTTTGGGCAAGACCGATTTTGGCGCCGGAAACCTGTCTGGGTCCGGCTTCCTGGCGAAGCTGCTCCACCAGTTCGATGATCTGGGCAATGCCGGTGGCTCCCACCGGGTGTCCCTTGGATTTCAAACCGCCCGAAGTGTTGACCGGCAGTTCGCCGCCAAGTCTTGTCATACCTTGGGCTGCGGCTTTACCGGCTTTGCCTTCGGCAAATAGCCCGAGCGATTCGAGAGCACAGATTTCGGCGATGGTGAAACAGTCGTGCACTTCGACCAGATTGACCTGCTCCAGCTTGATTTTCGCCATTTGCAGCGCCTTCTGCGCCGCCCTGGCCGTTGATTTGAAGAAAGTCAGGCTGTCGCGCTGGTGCAAGGCTATGGTGTCGGAAGCCTGGCCGCTGCCGATTACCTTGATCGGCCGTTTTTTACCGAGTTTGGCGGCTTCGCTGAGCGGGCACAGGACGACGGCGGCGCCACCATCCGTTACCGGCGAGCAGTCGAGAAGCCGTAATGGATCGGCGATCATGGTCGAATGCATGACCTGTTCGAGTGTCACTTCTTTGGGAAACTGGGCACGCGGGTTTTTGGCTCCATGCGCGTGGTTTTTTACGGCTACGGCAGCCAGGTCTTCGCGGGACAGCTTGTATTTGTCCATGTAGGCGCGTGCAATCAGTGCATAAAGGCCTGGGAAAGTGGCACCCTGGAACGACTCGTATTCCTGATCGGCAGCCGTACCCAGGGCAAAAGTTGCGGCGCCTCCATCCACATCGGTCATCTTTTCTACGCCGCCGGCCAGAACAATGTCGGAAATTCCCGATGCCACTTCAATGAACGCCTGGCGGAATGCCACCCCGCCCGAGGCGCAGGCAGACTCCACCCGTACGGCAGGAACGGGTGCGACACCCAGGTAGTCGGCCAGTAGTGCGCCGATGTGCTCCTGATCGACAAAGAGTCCACTGGACATACAGCCGACGTACATCGAATCTATATGATCCACCCCGCTGTCATCTATGGCAGCCAGTGCTGCTTCTACGAATATGTCACGTAAAGATTTTGCCCACAGTTCTCCCCACTTGGGCATTCCTACGCCTATGACGGCAACGTCGCGCATCTCTGGTCTCCTTACTCTGACTCTTTTTTCAAAATTTTGCCACGGAACTTCGCATACATGCCATATTCCAGGTAGAACTTGCCATGATCCAATTGTTCCCTGGTCTTGGGAGCCTTGTCGCGGATTTTGCCAAGCTGCTCCGTCACGCGCCAGATGAAGGCATCGCTGCCCGCTCCTGAACCAAACGACACCATGAGGATTCTGTCCTTGGGTTTGGCTTTGTCGAGAATCGCAGTGAGTCCGATTGGAGAGGCTCCTGAGTAGGTGTTGCCGAGCGTGGGCGAGAGGAGTCCGTCTTCCCATTGCTCTTTTTTGAAACCCAGCTTCTGCCCAGCCATGACAGGGAACTTGCCGTTGGGCTGGTGAAACACCACATACTGGAAATCTTCGGGTTTGGCTTTGTTGCGTTCCATGATGCCCTTGGCCGCAGACAGGACATGCTTGAAATAGGCAGGTTCGCCGGTAAAACGTCCGCCATGCGTGGGATAGTGTGCTCCTTCACGTCGCCAGAAATCGGGCGTATCGGTCATGAAGGTGTAGCTGTCTTCGAGTTCTACGGCGATATTTTCAGTGCCAAAGATGTAGGCTGCCGCGCCTGCGGACGCAGAAAATTCCAGCGCATCTCCCGGTGCTCCCTGGGACGTGTCGGCACCGATGGCAAGTCCATATTTGATCTTGCCGGAAGCGACAAGACTAGAACAGACAAACATGGCTTCCGTACCTGCCTTGCAGGCAAACTCAAAGTTTACGCAATGGGTATTGGTGCTGGCGCCAATGGCCTCGGCCACTACCGTCCCACTAGGTTTGACTGCGTATGGGTGAGATTCCGAACCGATATAAAGGGCGCCAATTTCCCTGGCATCCACACCGGACCTGCGCAAGGCGTAACGGCTCGACTCCACCGACATGGTGATTACATACTGATCGGGTCCTGGTACCGATTTTTCATACAGCATGAGGCCTTCTTTGTAGCTTTCGGCATCGAGTCCCCATACCTTGGCGATTTCTTCCACTTTGATTCGATACCTGGGAACATAGGCGCCATAACCAACTATTCCTACCATAATTTCTCAAACCTCCACGAATGAGCAGTCTTATGATTCTCAGGTCATTACTTCAAACACTGACGCTGTGATTTTGGATTGGGAGCGTGAATTCAGTACTTGAAAACAGCTTCATTTTACCATAAAAACAAGGCAAAAGAAAGAAAGAAAGAAAGAGGAAAAAACCTGGACCGGATGCGTGCCTATTCTCTGCCTGGTTCGATGATATCGGTAATGCGGATGCCGAAATTTTCATCCACTGCGACCACCTCACCGTGCCCTATCAATTTGCCGTTGACGAGCAAGTCAATGGGTTCGTTGACCTGACGTTTGAGCATGATGGTAGAGCCGATGGAGAGAAACAACACCTCTTCGATGTTCATCTGGATGCGGCCCAGCTCGACGGAAATGGTAACCGGTATATCCTTGAGAAAGGCGCTTGACTTGGTCGTTTTGCCGGCTGGTGGGTTACGTGGCAATTCCGACACCCGCACCGGCGATACTGTGACCTGCTTTTCTTGTTGCATATCTCCGCTCATAGTTTTTCTCCTGTGCCATTTTCAATCATACAAGCCCAAAACTCGCCTACTCTGCCCAGTTTGGCGGTATATTTTTCGACATCTTCGACGTACACCAAGACCGGGCTGTCGAGTGTACGGTCCAACCGGACAATGTCGCCGACCCGCAGGCTATTGAGATCGTTCAGTGACAACTCCAAGATGCCTAGCTGCACAGAGATAGTCGCCGGTATCTTGTGCAGATGCTGCAAAAAACGGCTATTGATTGGTTTGCTCTGCATTGTCACAGACTGGTTTTTCCTGTATTTTTCAAAATACGAAACGATGTCCTGTGTGGCGATGCACAATTGGATAAGGCCGGACGGCAACTGACCTTTGATCTCGAAAGTGAGAGTTACCACGTTCTCTTTGTCGGGCAATACCGAAGCCAGCATCGGGTTGGACTCCTGGCGATGGATACGCCAGATGATCGGACCGATACTGTGGAAAGATTTCTGCACTTCTTCAAGGATCATGTTGGTAATGCGCGCGATGATCGCATTGTCTACGCTGGTGAATTCCACAATGACCGGCTTCTCGATAATGCGCGCGCCCAGGACTCTTTCTACCAGAGACGAAATGGTAGGGAGGTTTTGCACCAACAGCGAATGGTGCTGAAACTCTTGATTCTGTAAAATATGGATACACGAAGAAGACGGCAGGTGGCCTATGAAATCGGCAAATACCAGCGAATCCATGCCACGCCAGAACACCTCGATGTTGAAACGCAAGTATTGTTTGAGCGCCACCTGAACCTTGTGAGCGCAGTAGTCGCCGATCTGGCGGATGATGTTACGGTATTCCTTGGGAAATTTCGAGCTGCTCGGACTGTAGGCGGCGATTTTCTCCTGCTCTTTTGTCTTGTCAGGTGAACCGGCGGGTGGTGTTGCGGTGTTTTTGTCACCACCCTCTGGCAGTGCTTGATTGTTTTCTTTTTTTTCCATCGTTGCCTCACTGTATCAGAAACATCTGATAATAGACGCCCAAGATCGTCACCACTTTTTTCTCGTATTGCAGAATCTTGTTGAATTTCAGGCAGATTTCATCTTTTAGCATTTCTTTGTTTTCATAACCGTCTATGCTGGCTACGGTTTTGTTTGACAACAACATGAGCATGGCATCAATGAGTACCAGTTTCTTGTCGTCAAGAATGGCTTTGCTGTTGTCCTCGTTGGCGCTTTCGTATTCCAGTGCCAGCTCCATTTTAAGATACCGTTTGCCATCTGTACCACTCAGATTGACTACCTGGGGCGGCAGACGATAGAGAAATTTCTGTTGTTTCGACGGCTCTGCCGGCTGGTTCTTGGCAATGAGTGCCAGCGCCGCGACATAGGCCAGAGCGAACATGGTGAGCAAAAGGCCGGCGATGCTGAAAATTTGCTTGCGCATGCCTTGTCTCCTTAAAAAAATTTTATTTTTCAGTCCCCTGCTGCATGAGCTGCGTCAAGGTTTTTACCTTGTCCGGATCCATCTGGCTCAAAATTTTGGAGGCGCTGCGCGGTGCCATCAGCGACAAAATCCTGGCACAGGTGGTTGCCTCCATCTGTCCCAATCGTTCGGTGGCTTGATCAACATCCATGCCGGCAAACAGTTTGGCTAGTTTTTTCAAGTTTTGCTCCTCGCTGACTTTTTGTGCCGCCTGTTGTTGCTCCTTGCCACGTTTCTTGTCGTCGAGTTCGCCGAGCAGGGAACTCACTTTTTCCATCAGCACCAGCACTTCCTGTTTGCGCTCTTCAAGGACGTTCTTGACTCGTGCCAGTTGTTCGCGTTCCGCTTCAAGCGCCTTGAGTTTGCTGTCGTACTCTTGCTGTTTTTCCTTAAGGCTCTGCATCAACTGGGCGATTTCCTCGAACGAAAACGGAGGCGGCAAAGGGAACATAAAATTTTTACCGCTGTTTTCGTCCGGCACTTTGTCCTGCGCGGCGGGTGCTTTAGCCTGCTCTGTTTTGCTGCTGTCGGCTGGCTTGACCCAGCCGTCGCTGGTAACCGCACCACGGCTCCACAACACCAACCAGAAAAACAGAGCAAATGAAAGGAGTGCCAGCGTTGCCAGCAAAAATATCCTGAGCTTACCCCTCATGTTGAATCTCCGTTCGCACGAACTGTTGCAGGCTGGCTTCCGTTGCCAGCTCTTCTTCCTTGTGCATTACCTCCGCCATCGCCTCCCGGCAATATTTTTGTCGTAGATTGTCGAGCAGGATACGTTTTTCTGCGACCGCCCGCAGTTGTTCGCGTAGCTGGTTTTCCTGTTTGCGCATCTGCGCAAGCCGTGTCTCACACCAGGAGACGCGCACCTGCAAGTTGCGGCAGAACGATAGCAGTTGCGCCAGCAAATGTGGCACAGTGGCGGCCTTGGTGAATTGACATACCTCTTTTTCTGCTTGTGCCAGATCGCGTTGCAAGACGCAGATTTCGTTTTCCACCTGGCAGACGGCGCGTGCCGTGTCCGCCATTTGCGCTTTGAGTGCATCTTCCTGATGCTTATGCACGCGAATCAAAGTGTCGGCCCACGTCTTCATGTTACCTCGCCAATTCCGTCAGTTTGGCCACGGTTTCGCTGTAACCGCATTTTTCTGCGGCGTTTTGGCACAAGAACAGGTTGATGCGGACGATCTTTTGCAATGCCTCGTCAATGACCGGGTTACTGCCCGCTTTGTAAGCACCGATATTGATCAGTTCTTGTGCATTGTGGTAAGCATGGTATAACTGGCGGAAATGGTTGGCCAGTTTTTTATGCTCCGGCGTGACCAGCTCGTTCATCAGCCGACTCACGCTTTCCAAGACAGCGACCGGCGGAAAATGGCCTTGTTCTGCCAGATCACGCCGCAACACGATATGCCCGTCGAGCAGAGAACGCATGGTGTCGGCCACCGGTTCGTTGAAATCTTCTCCTTCCACCAGCACGGTGAGAAAACTGGTAATGCTGCCTTTGCTGGTGTTGCCGAGCCTCTCCACCATCTTCGACAGAACCGAGTACAGCGACGGCGGATAGCCGCGCAAAGTGGGCGGTTCGTGCCGGGACAGGCCGATTTCGCGGATGGCCATGGCTGTGCGCGTGATCGAATCGCACATGAACAATACCTTGCATCCCTGGTCACGGAAATATTCGGCGATGGTGAGCGCGGTGAGTACTCCTTTCACGCGCTTGAGCGCCGAAGTGTCGGAAGTAGCCACCACCAACACGCTGTTGGCCAGCCCAGTTTTACCGAGGATGTCGTCGAGGAAGCTTTTCACCTCGCGGCCGCGTTCGCCGATCAAGGCCAACACTGAAATATCGGCTTCGCTACCGCGCGCCAGCGAGCCGAGCAAGGTACTTTTGCCAACGCCACTGCCAGCGAAAATGCCGACGCGCTGTCCTTTGCCGCAAGTAAGTAACCCGTCTATCGCTCTGACACCTGTGGTAAAGATTTCTTTGATCGCCGGGCGATCCAGGGGGTTGGGGCAAGCGGCGAGGATCGGCACTTCTTCGCCTTCGGGTAGCGGCTCTCCGTTGAGCGGCTTGCCATAACCGTCGAGCACCATGCCGCGCAGCCAATTTCCTACTTTTACCGTGAGCGGTTTGTCGCAAGGCATTACACGGTCGCCATAACCCACCCCTTCGAGTTGTTCGAGCGGCATGAGAATGCTCACGCGGTCTTCGATGCCGATCACTTCACACAAAGTGGTCGTGCCGCTTACCTGGGAAATCACGCTGCACAGATCGCCAAGCCTGGGTGCAATGCCGGTGCATTCGAGCGTCAGGCCAGCCACTTTGCACACGTAACCTTCCCATCGAGTCCAGCGTATCTGGTTGAGCCGCGACAGATATTTCGTCAACATACCGATGCCTCGCGAAATAAAGTTTCTATTTGCCGCAACCGGTCGTGCAGGGTCACCACTACCTGACCGAGATTGGTCTTCACCAGACAGTCACCACGGCCAACGCGGGTATTGGCGATGAAGTGGATTTCACCGTATCTCCCTGCCTGTTTGGTAATAACGGCAATGTCGTCAGGATGGCAGTGGAGTTCCAGAACATTGAGTGCGGGAATCATCCGTAGTTCGGCAAACACCTTGTCGCAGATGCGGACGATGTCGTACCGCCCAGCCTCTATTTCGCGTAGCAAAAGGTGTTCCAAAATTTTTAGCGAAAGCTCCAACAGTTGCGGCTCCAGGGTTGCGAGAAATTCTTGCCATTGTTTTTCAACGCCTGCTCCTTGGACGACCAGCGACTGGCATAATTTGTCCAATTCTTGGTGCGCCGCCATGCCTTCTTGGTAGCCGCGCGCATATGCCTGTTGCAATTGTTCTTCACTGGCGGAAGCAGCGGGCACGGCCATGGCCGTGCATGGTTCCGGTCCGTTGTCGGTGCTGATGTGTATGGTCTTGATCGGTGAGTCCAGGTGCAAAGTGACTTTTTTCATGCTATTCCACCATTTGCGCTTCGGCACCCTTGGTTTTGCGGATGTGTATCTTGCCCGCTTCATTCAAAGTGCGTGCCGCCTTGACCACTTCCCGCTGGGCATCCTGTACTTCGCCTATCGGCACCATGCCGAGCATCGCTTTCTCATCCATAACGACGTCTCGTACACGTTTCGACATTGCATTGAGGATGTAGTCGCGCAGCTCGTCGGGGATACCTTTGAGCGCATAGGCGATGGTCTTGGTGTTGACCTGCGACATGACAAACTGCATGTCGCGCGGTGACACAAAACGCAGGTCGCTGAATACGAACATGTGGTCTTGCACCTGCTCGGCGATTTCCGGCGACATCTCGTACAATTTTTTCAGCACGACCTTTTCACCGAAATCGCCCAGATAATTGAGGATGTCGGCGATATTCTTGATGCGCTCACCCAGCTCGCGCTTGATGGTAGAGCGGTCCTGTGCCCAGATCGAAGCCTTGGCCGAGATCGTATCGTTGATCTGTTGGATGATCTCTAGAGGAGCCTCTTCCAGGGTGAGCAGTCGCTCGATGATGTCGAGGCGTTTGTCTTCGGGAAAGTTTTGTAGAATCTGTGAAGTGCGCTCGGTATCGAGGTGGGAGAGTACCAGCGAAATGGTTTGCGGATGTTCGCCGTGGAGGATACCGCTCAACGTGTCGCTGTCCATTTGTTTTAGATTCTCGAATGGACGCACTTTGACTTTCTCACTTTTCAGTTGCTCCATAATTTCAGTGGCCTGCGCTTCGCCGAGAGCATCCTTGAGCAGGAAGAATAGCTGTTGCGTGGTTTCCTGTGGCAAACCGCCGTCCCTGGACTGGCTGAGGCATTCTTTGAGTACTTTTTCTACGGCGTTGCGGTCAAAACACAGCTTCTCCATCTGCGCCATAGTCAGACCGAGCTCGAGTATCTCTTCCTGGGTGAATGTCTTGACGATCTCGACCGCCGACACTTTATCGAGATTGAGAAGTACCATAGCGACTTTCTGTTTGCCAGAAGAAAGGCTCATGTGGTTGGCCCTTTCGTTTCTTCATTGAACCATCTATGCAACAATGTAGCCATTTCCTGCGGATTTTCCTTGGCAACCTGACGTACCTGACGGACTGTCGCCGGCAGCGTGTCGCTGGCTGGCAATTTTTCGATTGCTTCCTGCGTCAGATTGCTCGCCAGTGCAATTGCCGCTGGCGCAGTGTTGGTTTTCTTGAGCAGGCGCATCAGCAAAAAACCAAGCAACAACAAGACAATACTCGGAGTGACGAATTTGATGGCCAACACGACAAACGGGTAATAGGGCTGCCACCATATCACCGGCTCAGGTGCCGGTTTTTCTTCTTTCTGGAACGGGACGGTGATGAACTGGTAGGTATCGCCGCGTTTTTTATCAATGCCGACCGCTTCCTGCACCAGCTTGCCGATAGCTTCGCTCTGGCTGGCAAGCGACTGGTCTAACACGAGAGCCAGCGCTATCCGCTTGACACCGCCGTTTTTGTTCTCGATTTCTTTAACCGTCTTGTCGAGCGCGTAGCGCACATCGCGGGTTTCTTCCTGTTCGTCTTTTTGTTTATCATGGCCGGAGGTTGCCGGTTTTTTTACTTTGGCCGTGCTGCTGGTCGCATTTTCCGGCAGATTTTCGCGCGATTTATGCGTACGCACCGTCTCCGACATGATGGTCTGGTTTTCCGGGTTGTAGGTCTCGTGTACCTCTTTGCTCATTTGCATATCCATCTCGGCATTGATACGCACGAGCGCGCGTTCTTTGCCCAACACCTGATCGAGCATGGTTTGCGCCTTGTGTCGCAGATACTCTTCTATGTTTTTCTGCAGCTCGAGAGCCGAGTGAATGGCAGGGGTGTCACCACTGCCTTGTCTCTGCCATAACAACTGGCCGTGCTGATCAATGATGGTGATATCTTCGGTGTTGAGACCTTCCACTGCACTCGCCACCAGATAGGTGATGCCATAAATCTGCTGTTGACTGAATGAGTGGCCACGTCGCACGTGCAACACTACCGAAGCGGTGGTAGCCTGGCTCTTGTGCTGGAACAGCGATGGCTTGGGCCGGGCAATATGCACAGTGGCTTTTTCTACGCCTTCGAGGTGGCCGATGGTGCGGCTCAACTCGCCTTGCAAAGCACGCGTGTAGTTGAGTTGCTGCACAAACTCGGTGGCACCGAAATGGTTCTGATCGAACAACTCGAAACCGACGACCTTGTTCTTGGGCAACCCTTTGCCTGCCAGTTGCAGGCGAATCTCGTGCAAACGGTCGCCAGGAACGAGAATGGTGCGGCCTTCGCTTTGCAGCCGGTAGGCGATCTTCTCTTGCCGCAGCCATTCCACGACCTGGCTGGCGTCTTCCGTCTCCATGTCGCGAAACAGCAGGCGGTAGTCGCCGTCGAGGCTGTAGCAGATAGTGAAAATCAAAGTCGCCAGAAACAGACAGGCCACTACGGCAATGAAAATTTTCTGCCGCAACGGCATTCTTTTCCACCAACCGGCTGCTTTGGGTGCCATTTCTTTTTTTGGGGTTACATCTGCCACAGCATCACCTATACATTCATGCGCATCACTTCCTGATACGCTTCTATCGCTTTGTTGCGCACTTCGGTCGCCAGTTTGAGCCCCAGATCGGCCTTATTGATAGCCATGCTCACGGCCAGGATGTCTTTCTTGCCCAGGGCGAATTCCTGCACGGTCTGATCTGCCTGTTGCTGCAGACCGTTTACCTGCTCTACCATCTTGCCTACTACCTGGCCGAAATTGGGGGCTTGCGCTCTCTCCTGTTGAGAAACACCTTGCCCTGAAGTCGGCGTAGCTGGTTGAGTCGGCTTCAAGTATAGCGAGGCGTTGTAGATGGCATTGGTATAAATGGGCGAGATCATAGCTTATTGTCCCATGGTAAGCGTGCGCTGCGCTATCTCTTTGCTCACTTTCATCGCCACCAGATTGGCCTGGTAAGCGCGGGCTGCAGAGAGCAAGTCAACCATTTCAAAGTGCAGCTCGACGTTGGGCATGCGCACATAACCTTTGTCGTCGGCATCCGGGTGTCCCGGTCGGTATACCATTTGTGGCGGCGTCGTATCCGGTTCGATGCCTGCCACTGCAACACCTTGCATGGCCTTGTCCACAACTTCGGAGAACAACACTTCCTTGCGCTGATAGGGCTTGGCTATGCCGTTCTGCCGTGTAGTATGGATGTTGGCGATATTTTCGGCGATCGCCTGCATACGCACCCGTTCGGCCAACAAACCGGATGCGTTGACGGAAAATTGACTAAATAGCGCATCGCTTTTCATATATACCTCCTGAGATTACCGTAAAAGTACGGTCACGCTGATAGTAGCCTTAAACACTTACTGACTCCGCCCGGTAATAGCTCCTTCCAACGATTTGATCTTGTAACTGATAGCCTGCAAATATGCCTCGTATCTGAGGCTATTTGCAGTCAGATATTGCATCTCCCGTTCGAGAGAAGATGAATTGCCGTCCAACCGGTTTTGCTCCTTGCTTTCCACGACTTTTGCCTGGGTATTGTTTATTGTCTGTTGCATTTGCGCCTGGTCGAGCAATTCCTCGAAAGCGACGGTTTTGCGTGCAAAACCAGGGGTGTTGAGATTGGCAATGTTGTGCGAGATTACCTGATGGCGCAGCGAAGAGACGGTAAGCAGTTTGCCGAGCATGGACAGTTCTTCAGCGATCATGGCAGTTCTCCTTTTTTATTCCGCAACCTGGAAGTTCGTTACGCCGCTTGTCAGGGTCTGGCTCAGTTTTTCGTATTGTTCATGGATTTTTTCGAGCAACCGGCACACCGGCGCAAAAATATCTCCCTGACTTACAGTCTGTCGCCGGTCTACGGCGGCAAGGCTGCCGATTTCTTTGGCCAGGGCGGCGATATCCGCTTCCGTTTCAAGCGGCATCTCGCCGGTTTGCCAGAATGTTTGCAATATTTTCAGTTGTTCGAGTTTGCTTTGAGTGGCGGCATTGGGCGTCTGGAGTTTAATCCAGGTCGCCACATCTTTACCACTGTTTACGCATTGCTGCAACTCGCTTGCCAATTTTTGAATTTCTTTTGGATAATGTCCCATTGTCACCACATAACCATTGATTTTGTTCGCCTCTATCGAAGACTTGGTTTCTGCCACCTGCCACTGTGTGAGGTCCAGCGCACGCAGTCGCTTCAGTTGCCTGGCAAGTTGTGTATACCATTTGCCGGGATATTGGGCTATCGTTTGTATTTTGGCCGCAGGTACGGACTCAGTATTGGCTGGCGCGGTCGGTATTTTGGCCGCAGGCACAGGCTCAGTATTGGTTGGCGGTGCAGGATGGCTTGTCAACGCCTGTGGCGCATAGCGTGCCAGTTGTTCTACCGTCTCCCTTTTCCATCGCAGATATTGTAGACACCAGCCCCCTTCTTTGCCCAGATATGTATCGCTATATTCGGTAGACAGTCGCTGGTAATACTCTTCGGCTTTAGGCCATTCGCCGTTTTTTTCGTGTGCATAGGCTATGCGATAAAACACCATGGCCGGTAGTTTAGTCTGTTTTTTCTGGTATTGCAGATAGGCGTCGAGAGCTTCGCTGTACCGTTTCTGTTGCCAATACAAATCGGCGAGCGCCAGCCATGTTCCAGGCGAATCGGCAACTTTTGCCGGTGTTATGACCTGAAGTTTGGCACTGCGTTCCCAGGCTTTTGCTATTTCCGGTGACAACGGCACGGGTTGTGCGAACGCTGTCGGCGGTTTTTGCAAAGATTGGTAAACCTGGCGTAACCTTGTCAACTCGGCCATCTCCTGTTCCAACTGTTGTCTTGGGTCGTTGCCGACCTGCTCGTGTTGACGACGCAGCTCCTCCAGTTGCCTGCCCAGTTCCTGTAGCTTTTGCTGATACTCCGGCTGCGGGGTAACTTGTGGGAGAATCCGGTTGTCCTGCGCCGACAAGTAGAAGCCGAAGAGTACCCATAAAATGAATCCAATGCCGCGTTTCATGCTCTACCTCTTTCCTTGCCACAGGGCAATGGCCTTGTCCGGCTCGCCTAACGCTCGCCAACACTCGCCTGCCACATAGCTGGCTTCGCCGGCTACGTCCGGTGTCGTCATTTTGTCTTGCCAATTTTTGAAATTCTGCAGACACTCCCGATAGTTACCTGCGGCATAGTCGCATTCCAGGAGTCGTAGATAAACTATGTCTCCCAGCCGGCTTTCCAGATGCCAAAAAGTTTGTCTCGCTTTTTGCCATTGTCGTTCCTGTTGGTAAGCCAGCCCGACTTCATACAGCATGGCCGGTGCCTTGATTTCCAGTTCGGCGAATACCTCGCTAGCATCGTCCAGTGCCGCATAAGCCAGACCGCCACTGCCTGTTTTCATCATTGCCCGATGCGCCAATAACGCGAATTGAGTTCGCAGTTGTGCATCGCCGGATTTGCGCATCATCATCGCCACATAGTAGCAGCCCCAGTTGTCTCCTTGCTGCAACAAACTTGTGGCGTGCAGCAACAATACTTTGGCCAGTGACGAATGTTGCGCAAATTCTCGGTAAAACTGGGCAAAAACAGGCCTCGCTTCGTAGTGCCTTGCGAGTGCTATGTTGCAATGCAGATAGGCATACATCGCCTCCGCTTTGTCATTGGACTGACTTGGCAGCAGAGAAACCGCCTGCTCCAGCATCGGTAAGGCGTCACGTAGTCGCTCCTGTTGCAGATACAACTGCCCCAGCTTGCTGGCAGTGTTTGCTTGATAGCGAGAGTCCGGCTTGCGCAGCAGATATTGATAGACCTGCATGGCCTGAATGCGGTTCTGCTCTTTTTCATAGCAGTCGGCCAGCATGAGAAAAGCGGCATCAACGAACTCGTTTTTCGGAAAACGATTGAAGAACAGGCTCAAGGTGGTACGTGCTCGTTCGGGCTGGCCGTTCGCTATAAAAGAGCGGGCTAACATGAGCAGCGTATGCGCCAGAAACCCATGCTGCGGAAACTGTTGCAAGATTTGTTGGTATTCCGCCGCCGCCAGATCATATTTGCCACCAAGATAAAACAGCGTTCCCAGGCTGAAATAGCCGAGCGAAATACGGTCTTCCCAGCTTTTGTTGTCGTTGTCGGCAGTGCCTGCCACCATGAGTTTTTTGTAACCGCTGATGATTTCCTTGGGCCGCTCGCTCCGCGTCGGTTCGCGGAACAAGATAATTTCTTTGTCGCTCAGACGAAACTGGCAGTTGGCGGTACCGGCAAGAAATTCTACTACTTCCGCCACAGGCCGTTTCTTCAACACGACAAACGGCCGCATGTTCTTGAGTTCTTCCGCCAGCTTGGCCGTTATCACCAGCCTGCACTGGATGCCACCCGCCAGGCGGCTCAACACGGTAGATAATGGCCGGTTGGCGGCGGTGATGGACACCAGCGACTGGCCGCCCGTTTTTTCCACCTGAAACAGATCGGGCAATGGTTTGTCGGCCGGCTGCGAGGATTGACCAGGAGCTGGCAAAGCCAGCAGCGAGAGCAAAATCAGCAAAACTACGATACGCATGTTACATCCTTTCCGCTGTGGTGCTAAGCGGCGTTGGATACAACCAAAATACTGATGCGTCGGTTGGCTATATCGAACGGCACGTTTGGATTGCGCAATCTGCGATCCGCATATCCTGTAATTTGTGCTACCTGCGTGTTGCGAAGGCCGCCGGCGATGAGTCCACGCAGGGTACTATTGGCACGCTCGATGCTGAGGCCGAAGTTTTTATAATTTTCCGTGTTGCTATCCAGGCGGCTCTCGGTATGTCCTTCAATGATAACCTGGTTGGTAAGATAGCCTAATTCTCTGGCGATCAGCTTCAGTATTTCCTCTCCTGCCGGTATCAATATGGCGGTGCCGGGTTCGAACAAAGACAACCCTGGTTTGTCGCACAATTCGATGCGTAGCCCCTCACTTACAAGTTCTGTCGTTGTCTGAGCTAAGAACGGCTGGAGTTTTGGCTGTTTGGCCAGTATTTTTTTGATTTTTCCGCCCAGTGTTTCCAGGTCTTTTTTTTCCCGCCATTGCGCATAACTCAATTCTTTGGCGGTGCCGATTTTTTCGTCCATTAGCGAAGGCGGAACCCGCGGCATAGAGAACATCCCTAACCCTGGGTCGCGAAAATATGCAGCGACCGCCTGCCGGAGCTCTTCGTTTTGCGAAGAAATCCAAAGTACGATAAAGAGCGCCATCATGGCGGTGACGAAATCGGCATACGCTACTTTCCATGCTCCGCCATGTGATGCGTGTTTTTTGCGCGATTTTTTTCTGAGAATGATCGGCTCGTTTTCTTTATCTGACATAGTTCACCCCGAATTACTGTTGATTACTCTTGTTTTTGATAGAACGTAAGGCTTCTTCCAGTTCTTCAAACGTCGGCCGCGTGTCGGTAGGGACGACGCGCCGGGCGAACTCTGCCACCAGCGATGCCGGGATGCCTTTGGCGTAGGCCAGCACGGCTACCTTGATGCATTCGATGTACTGCACCTGCGATTGCCCGATCAGTTCCAACGACGAGGCGAATGGCTGGAAAAAACCATAGCAGGCCAGTACGCCAAGGAAGGTGCCTACCAGGGCAGCGGCGACGTGTTTGCCTACTTCTGACGCCTCGCCGCCGATTGATTGCATGGTGATGATGATGCCGAGCACTGCCGCGACAATGCCTAACCCTGGCAGCGAATCTGCGATTTTTCCCAATAGCGCCGCCGGATAGCTTACTTCCTCGCGTAATATTTCCAGGTCTTGGTCCAGCATCGTGTCTAAATCGTGTGTCGCCCCACCGCCAGCCATCTGCAGGAATTTCATCGTATCTGTCAAAAAGCACACGGCTTCATGATTGGCGAGAAAAAAATGATTTTTGCTGAACACAATACTTTTTTCCGGCGTCGCGATATGGTCTTCGATGCCACTGAAACCTTCGAGCGCGGCAATATTGAAAAACTCGAATATCGTTTTCAGCAGGTTCAGGTATTGTTTTTTGTTGTAAGGATTGCCTTTGAGCAGGGTAATAATCCCACCGACCATTCTTTTCAGGATCGAAAGTGGGCTTGAGATAAGCAACGCGCCGAATGCTGCTCCCAGGATGACGATAAACTCGGAAGGTTGCCACAGCAGCAACGGGTTTCCTCCCGCCACCATAAATCCGCCCAGAACAGAGCCAATTACAAGGGCGATACCGACAATCAAGAGCATGGATAACCTACCTTCAAAAAAAAAGACACCACCGAGAAACGTTCTCAATGATGTCTGGTGAGCAAAAAACTTGCCGGACAGAGCCTATGTCATAAAATCGAGAAGACTTTTCTGCGATCCCTGAGCGACCGCGTAGAGCGAGGCGGTGTAGGCATTGCTACGGACGTTTAGTTCAGTCACGGCAGTGGGAATGTCGAGGTCCTGATACTTTGACAGTTCCTGGCTGAGGTTCAGCCTCTCGTCCTCGTGGCGAGAGGCTTGCGACTCTACGTGTTCCAGGCTGCTGCCGACAGTGGCCAGGTGCGACAATACTCTCTCGCTTGTCTTGCCAAGATCCGTGAGCATGTCGGAGATGGCTGCAAGCTGCTGATTTTCCGGCAGGTTGTCTTTATTGAGCAACAAGTCACGCAGTTTGACGAGAGCGGCGAAGCCGTCGCTAAACGCCTCATCGCCGGGCACGGTAGCAGAGATCGCCTCACTCTGACCGATAGGAATTTTGTGCGTTTCGGAGTTACCCTGGTAATTGGCGGCGGTGATCCGGTTGTCGCTATCGCGCGTAAAGCCGAACGATGCTTCCGTGGTATTGGTGCCGGCGAACAGAGATTGTCCGGCATGGCGGCTGTTGGCTAATTCGGCCAGGCTTTCCAGCGCGTGGTCGAGCTGCGTGGCAAGAACCTTGCGATCTTCGGGCAGCAGCATGCCGTTACCGCCGGCGATAGCAGTTTCTCGCGCATCGCTGAGGTGACTGGAAATCTGAGTCAACGCCGTCTGCGTTGCGTTGAGCGAAGATATGGCGTCGTCGCTCAACGCCAGGTAGCGGCTTTCTTCAGCTATCGTCAGCTCGACGGCGCGGCTCTTGCGCATCTCTGCCGGGGCATCCGACGGCTTGCTGAAGTTCTTGCCGGAGGCCATCTTTTCCTGTGCCTCCAGAAGCTGGCTCGCCTTGTTTTGCACTGTTTGCATCCGACTCTCATGCATCATCTGTGAAGTCACGCGCATAAACACTACCTTTCTACAAATTGATCGCCGTTTGCATCATCTCGTCTACGGTCTGGAACACCCTGGCCGCAGCCTCGTAGCCATGCTGGAATTTTTTGAGCTGGATCAACTCCTCGTCGAGCGACACGCCGGCTGCCTGTTCCCGTTGCCTGGTCCAGTCGTTCAGCACTTGCGTGGCGATCTCTACGTCGTCGCCCTTGGCTGCTACCTCTGCTCCAAGCTGGGCAATGGTGTCGTTCCAGAAACCCGACAGCGTCATGTCACCGAGGTTTACATAGGTGTCGTTTTGCATCGCTTGTAGCATCGCCCTGGCGTTGTCGCTGTTGCCCGGCGCAAAGGTCTTGGCCAGTGCAAGGTTTTTTGCGTCGCCGGACACGCGCGCGGTAACGGCAATGTCGCCGGCATCGCTGCCGCGTAGCAGCGTATTGAGACCGACCTCGGCGAGAAAATCGGAACCGTCGCTGGCAAAGGCAAAACCGTAGCCGGCCACGCTTTGCAACTGGAGGCGACCGTTAGCGTCTACGCTTGCGTTCAGGTTCGGGATGGCGCTCAATCGAACGACCATATCTTGCATGGTGTCGGTGTCGGGCGCGATGGCGATGTCGTAGTTGCTGACGCTACCCGTCGCGGCCTCTCGCATACTCACCGTGAGCGTGCCGTTTTTCATGGCAAAGCCGGCGGCATTGAGAGGTTGGTTGACATCGCTTACCGTACTCTCGGCACTGAGTTGTGTCATTGCACCATCAAGGCCATTTCCTGTGGCATGCAGACGGTTGATAGCGGTCATGAACTGCTGCGCCAGGGTATCGAGTTTGGCAATATACGCCGGCGCAACATTGTTGTGAAAATTCATAATCCCCGCCACCGCCCCTGCCCCTATACGGATGTCCACGCTGCTGCCCTGGTAACGCATCGCCACCTGCCCGTTACCGGCATCTGCCGCCTCAATGGACATAGCGTGGGTCTTGTCTACCAAGAGGCTGTTGCCAAGTACCACTTGCGCGCTATTCTCTTTGCTGTAACTTACCCGCACATCGGCGAGTTCGCTCAACTGTCGTACCAGCTCTTCACGCTGGTCGAGCAAATCGTTCGGCGGCTCTGGGCTGGCCATGATACTGCGATTGAGCCGGGCAATCTGCTGACCGAGGTTATTGATGGAGGTCGCCTTGCTGTCGAGTTCCTGGCGACTGTCGCTCTGTAGTTGCTGCAACTTGGTGTCCAGCTCGTGGAACGAAGTGGTGGCATTGCCGAGGCTGGTGGTAAACAAAGTGCGCAGCCCACTGTCTTCCGGTTGCGAAATCAGGTTTTGCAGGTTGTCCATTGCCTTGCCAAGACTGCTCACCAGGTCGCCTTGGCCGGGCTGCAGCACTGTTTCGATCTGCCTGAGTTTGTCCTGTTCCGCGGTGGCATGCGTGAGTACCTGCGTTGCCTGCTGCACACGCCCGGTGGCGAGCGAGTCGTTTTGCCTGCCGACGCCTGCCGTTTCGATCCCTTGGCCCAAGTAGCCGACGCCAGGGATAAAAAGTGCCGGCGCCGCCTGGAGCTGCGCCTTTTGTCTGGTATAGCCAGGCGTGTCGGCGTTGGCTATGTTGTGTTGGGTGGTCTCCATCGCCCATCGCTGCGCAGACAGTGCTTTGAGGCTCAGATCGAAACGTAACATATGTTTTCTCCGTCTAATAACGGCAATCTATGGCGGCCGTGGCGTAACCGGCATGTGGACGCCCACGCCCGTCGTAAGTGCCTGTGGTGATAGTACAAATCTCCTGCCACTGACGGTTGAGGCCGGCGTGGCAAGCGAGTAGTTTGCGCGAGCGTTGCAGTATCGCTGCCAACGCCGTCTTGCCGTCTTGCCATTGTCGCTGTAAGTCATGCAACATCTCTTGTTCCTCCTGAGGAACGTGGCACAATAGCGAAGCGAATTGCACATTGCTACAGCAAATGTCGAGCGAGGCAGCCAGCTCCTGTTTGAGCTTTACGCAGTCGGCAGAAAGTCTTTGCATCTCATGCACGTGCCCACTGATGCTGCTCAACACCACTTCCCATTTGAGCGGTTCTTCGGTCCACAAGGTACAGATCGTCTGTAATCTCTCGCTGATATTTGCAAACAGGCCAATTTGCCGCTGCAAGTTGTGCTTCAACGCCAGCATCTCCTCTAACATGGTTTTCCTCCTTGTCGCTCGATACTTTCCACGACCATCTTGGCAATATGGAACGGGTCGGAGGCCGCCATTGTCTGTGCCAGGCATTGGTTTACCATATCGCTGGCACCGGGCATACTGTTTTCCCCGCCATCACTCCACATCGGTTCGCTCGCCTGGCGCAGCATTATCTCCACGAACATCCGTGAAAATTCATTGGCCGCCGCCTGTTGTCGTGCGGTCGTGTTCGTGTTGGCGCGGTTTGTGGATAGCGATACGGGCTGCATGGGCTTCTCCTTTTTTGTTCACGAAATGTAATAGTTCTCGTAAAACTCGCATTCGCGCATCAATGCCTTCTCCACGAGGATCGGAACAACGAACGCTTGCACCCAGAGTATGCGTAAGCTCTACAGCCGATCCTCGTTACCAAGGCATTTGCTGCGCTCATTTTTGTGCTATTACATTCTTGTTCACGAAATGATCAGTTCGGCATGCAGCGCACCGGCGCGTTTCAGCATGCGAAAAATATCCACCAAATCTTTGGTGCTCACCTGCATTGCGGCAAGCGCAGTCACCAGTTTCTGGACCGTGACGCACCCTTGTTCGGTGTTGTCGGCGCGGATATGGATGGTGATTTGGTTGTGGGAAATGGTGACCGGACGCAGGGTCACGCTTTCACCCATGATCACCGTGCCGGTGCGTTCGTTGATGACCACACGCGCTGGCACTTCCGTAGCCACCGGCAAATTGAAAATCTCGGCGATGAAGTCGCTCACGCGATTACCCAGCAAGTGTTTTTTCGGCACCGCCACCTGTACCAGCCCAAGATCCATAGCCTGTGCACATGGTGTGCCAAAATGTTGGTTGATGACGCCGGCGATGCGCACGGCAGTATTGAAATCGGGTGCAGTCAGGCGCAACGACACAGTGCCTTGCGGTGACACCATGGCAACCGGCACCTCGCGTTCGACAATCGCCCCACTCGTAGCGATAGCGATGGTCGGCAACGTCGCCGTCTGGCTCAACACTCCTTGCGCCACGGCATACACCTGATCGTCGAGCCCTTTAAGAAATGTGGCGAGGAGGATGCCGCCAGAGAGACTCTTGGCGTCGGCCAGTGAGGCAATCGTGGCATCCAGCCGAGTACCTTTGCGCGAGAGCGGCGGCAAGCTGGCCGTGACCATAACGAGAGCGATGTTACCGGGATTGATCTGCTCGTTCGTAATCTGAAATTTTTGCCGTTTGAGCAGATTCTGCAACGCTTTCACCGCAGCGTCCGATTTGTCGCCGGTGCCTTTGAGCCCAACCACCAGCCCCATGCCCATGAGATGGTTGTCGCGCAGGTTACTCACTTCGGCTACGTCCTTGATGCGGGTATAGGGTGGCATCTGCGTCGTCTGTGTCATGGCCAGTGGTGCCAGACACCATAACAAACATAAGCAAAGCAATGTGTTGCGCATAAAATCCTCTGTTGTTAATTATCGGTTGCAACGGGCTATGCTTTAGCTCTGTGCAAAATTCTTTCCAATCAATTTGGGTACGGCGTTGCATTTTCAAAGAGAGTCAGCTGTTCTGGCTTCGTTTTCAAGCCGTGGTTATGTGATACCATACTATCTTGCCGGAAGTTAAATACCAAAGCTTCTACAATAGGATTTCTATTCTCTTCTTTAGCACCGGAGTGATAAAAATGGTCTTTGGTGATGATGTTGAAATTAGACCAGTATTTCTCTAACATCTGGTTTTGACGATAATAGTTATGATGCCACGACGAAAGTATGAACCGTGCCTTAGTTTTTTGAAGAAGAGATGCCAAATCCCGTTCGTCATCTTCAGACCAATTGTTGTAATAGTCTGTATATCTTCCGAGGTACGGCGGATCGCAGTAAATCAAATCTCCTGGTCGAGCGTCTGCTATGGTAATTCTGAAATCTTGCCGAACAAAAATCCATTCTGGACATATGCGTTTTGCGCATGCATCTACCTGGTTTACAATTTTCGTGATATATGCTTGAGCAAAACGATTTGGTTTTTTGCAGAACGGAATATTCCATTTCCCTGCCTTTGAAAACCGCATCATACCATTAAAACCTGCTCTTGACAGAAAAAGAAAATCCAGCGGATCAAAAATTTTATTGAAGCGGTCCCTTACTTGGCGATAGTGAACATAGCCGTCTTCAGAAGCATATTTAAGCAATTCCCCTTCGACTTCCAAATATTGCTTTACAGTGGATGCACATATCTTTCCTGACTGCATATCCTGGTAAAAACGGATAATATGTGGATTCGAATCGGCAAGCACTGCGCTTTTGGGATAGGCGTTAAAACTTACAACCCCACTTCCCATAAACGGTTCCATCCACCGTTCATATTGAGTGCCCGCCAACTCAAGAATCCAGGAAACAAGTTTGCTCTTGATGCCTTGGCATTTTAAAGGTGGAATGATAAGTCTTCTCATTCTTCGCCCTCCAATGCATCATCAGCAAGACGTTTGATGTCGTTTTCGTAGACTTTGAGAGTATCGATTCCTCTTTTTTTATATTCAAGATAGGTTTTAAGGTTTGTGTATGGCCTTTCTGACTCTGAAGCTCTTGCCATATCTTTTGTAAGATAGTACATCCAATAATCATCGTAGACATCTTCTCCTAGCTTACTGAAAGGCCCTGTACCATTAACTAGTTCTTCAATTTTGGTGCATGCCCCTATGTTTTTTGTATTTCCACTCCCAGGACGCCAGCTAGCGATACGATATTTAGGCTGGACAAAAAAATTAAAATCGTGAATCACGGAAGGTATTTTATGGAGATCATCCAAAGAATATTTTGCGCGTTCATCTATGGCTTCTTTATTTTGCGAATAAAGCACTCCGAGAACAAAGTGAGCGTCATATTCTTTGTAAGCGTATTTTGTGTTCTTCGTACTCGTGCGATTTCTGAAATAGCCTGTAAACGCACCTAAAGTCATACCATTGATTGTTGTACTACTATCACGATAACTACTTTTAATATCAACTGCAAATTTTTTATTTGTAGTTTCGTGTACGAAAGAGATGTCGGGATAAAAATTTTGCTGCGGTGACGATTCAAGGCGAAAAGAAAATTTCTTACCAAATTCTACCAACATTGGGCAAAGAAGCAGCTCTAAAACTTTCGAGACAACCTTTGTGTCTATCGAAATCGCATAGATGTTCTGGTAAACATCTATGAAGCCTTTGATAATCCATTGCCCTTCTGCGGTTGCCACGGCTTGGGCGAAAGAACGAATTTCGGATTGGAGAGAAGCGAGGAAGGTATCTGTATCCATGCTTTTATTCCTTTAGAAAATGAAATGCAAGTATAGAAATTATAGCAAACGCCTGACATTAATTTCTATAAAATTCTGGCTATGCCTTTCAGAATGGCCAGACCAGGTCGAATATCCATTGGAAGGTGCGGGCGGCGAAGCCGGGTTCGGTGGTGGCGGTGAGGACTCCTTCGCCCTCTACCTGGATGGAAGAAAGGGCGATGCGGTCGGAAGATACGCTGTTGTCGCTCATTACATCGCCGGCGTTGACGAGTCCGGTGAGGGCCAGGGTCTTGGTTTCGTTCGGCAGAGTGATCTGGCGCTTGCCGTAGACCACCAAAAGCCCGTCGGGGCGGACTTCGGTGACCACCACTGCAAGGCGGTCGGTGAGGTAAGACTTCTTCTCGTATTTTACCTTGTTTTCATGTTTGCTCTCGCGGCTGCCCTGCAACTTGCCTATGGCGTCGGTGAGGAACGACAGTTGCGAGAGTAAAGCCTTGGGTTCGATGTTGGCCGACACATTGAGCTCGGATTTCTTCTGCAAGTTAACGTCGTCGTTCTCCTGTACCGTGTGCCTTTCCTGAATCAGCACGGTGAGCACGTCGCCGGTCTTGTGGGCCGTGGTGTCACTGTACAGGTCTTCACGCGGCTGGAACACTGAGCCATCCTGTGGTGCTGTCGCTACCGGCACGGGAAGAGAAGCAGCAGGTGCAGGATAGACCGGCGGCGTGATTTTTTCCTGCGCACTACAAGCGACTACCAGCAAAACGAACATTAGCAGTAATTTACGGGCTCTCATGTCTATTCTCCAGTAACGAGAGCGATGGTGGAAGCGTCCACCACGCGACCTTTGATGATGCGGTTGGTTGACAGGTTGAGGGCACGGATGACCTCACCAACCTTGCCCTGGTCTAGGCTTTTGGCTGGCGACGTCACACGGAGGCCGGTGGTCTCGAACACCACAGTGACAAGTGCGCCGCGCCGGATGTCAGGGCTTTCCTCGACATCTTGGAACGTCAACACCTGACCGGGATTCAGGTTGCGACGGGTCTGCCAGGTAGCATAGTTGCCTGCCGCCGGTAGCGGGGCGTTGGCCAGGTTGGTGATTTCCAGACGCCGTTGACATACATGAACGGCGGCAAGGGTGGTGTTGCGCGGCACGAAATTTTTCGTCATCAGCACCGTCTGCCACACCCGCACCTGAAACGTCAGTGACACTGTACGCAGAGGCTGGCCGTCAATGGCGATGCCCAATTCTATCACCACCCGGCCTTTGTGGCGTGGCACTGCCGGAAAACGCGGCGCGATTTCGAGTGTCTGGCGCGGCGCAGGCAGCGTGAGCGCGCGGGGCGGGTCAGCGTCAAGGTCGTAGCTCATGTCGGCAGCCGGCCAGGTCAGGTTTTGCGCCAGAAATTCACGGCCTTTGGCGCTCTGTTCTTCGCTGCTCACGACGATGGCGTCGGTGGCAATTTCCACACTCTCGGCACCGAGCCAATCCAGCGCCTCGACCGCAACGCCGGCCTCTTCTAGTTTGCGCTCCAGTGTGGCGCGGTCGAAGTTGACGGTAATGCCGGGGGCTGGCGTCTTGCCGAGTCGTGTCTGCTGCCACGGCGGATTCCCCTCGATGTCAGCGATGTCACTGCAAAAGAAGTAAACGCCCTTGACGTTCACACTCTCTTTCAGGGTGATCTTTTGTGCCCACGCCAGCGAGGGCATGGCGAGGCACAGCCACAAGCAGCAAAAACAAATACTACGCATAAATTACCTCACAAGGTTGTTGACCATTGAAAGCATCTCGTCGCCGCTGCGGATGACTTTCGAGTTGATCTCGTAAGCGCGTTGCGCGGTGATGAGCCTTACCATTTCGCTTACCACGTCAACATTCGAGCGTTCCAGCATGCTCTGGCTCAGGGTGCCGTTGCCGCCCACTCCTGGCTTGTTGAGAATCGCTTCGCCTGAAGCGGCAGTCTGTTTGAGCAAATTGGAACCTTCGCTGGAAAGGCCGGACGGATTGGGAAAACGGGCCATGACGATTTCAGCGACAGTCTGCAACTGATTTTGCCCCTCGATTGCCACCGACACTACGCCGTCGCGTCCGATGTAAATTTTTGACGCATTCTCCGGGATGGTGATGGCAGGCTGCAGCGGATAGCCGTGCGACGAGACAAGGCGGCGCTGGCTGTCGAGTTTGAACGAACCGTCGCGCGTGTAGGCTGTCTCGTTGTCGCGGTAAGACAGCGGCAGGAAACCTTCACCGTCTATGGCGACGTCGAGTTCGCGCTGTGTTTCTTCCAGTGTGCCCTGGCTGAGGCTCTTGAGATTGGCTATGGTGCGCGCACCGCTGCCGATCTGTAGCCCCGGCGAAACCTGATTTTCGGCGCTGGCCTGACCTTCACTGTTGCCGATATTGAGATAGAGCAGGTCTTCGAATTCCAGACGACTCTTCTTGAACGCCGTGGTATTGGCATTGGCCAGGTTGTGGGAAATATTGTCAACGGTGAGTTCCTGCACCTTCATGCCAGAGGCGGCGGTATTCAGAGCGCGCAGCATGATAATTCTCCTTTTTTTATTTTTTACACAGACTGTAATAGTGCAGAAGTAACATTGAGGGAGCGGGATAGCAAGCCCTGAAGCACAGCGATGAGCGTCGGGAAACGACTGGACGCACTGGCGCGCGAGAACTTGTCAATGTAAGCAATCTTTCAGCAGACCGCCGGCCTGCGCCGCATTGCGGAAGGACTGGTATCCCGCGACCACGATTTGTCACTCATCGCCTGAACTATTACATTTTTTACACAGACAGTAAATTTTGCCACCCTTCGTCCAGGACGCGGGTGATTTTTTGCATTGTTTCCAGATAGCGCATGTTAGCGATCATGTCGCTCATCGCCTGCATCGCCTGTACGGTAGATTTCTCGACACACCCTTGTGCCACTTCACAGGTGCTATTTTCTTCCTGCATAGCGGTCGGATTGCGGTAGCTGCCCTCTTCGCTCACCAATTTTTGCGGCGAGCCGAAGCGTACCAGTTTGAGATGCCCCGCCACCTGATTTCCCAACGCCAACTCGCCGTATCTGCCGATTTGCAAGAGATGCACGCGCGCAGGGTCAAGCTGGAGCGGGCCGTCTTCGCCCTGCACGAGAAACCCCTGGCTGGTGGCGAGATAGCCGTTCTCATCAACGTGCAGATGCCCGCTACGCCAGTAACGCCGCTCGCCGTTCTTTTCCACCGCGACAAAACCGTCTCCCAGCAGCGCGACATCGAGCATTTCACCGGTTTTTTCTAGCTGGCCCTGCGTGAAAACAGTGGCCTGACACGCGCGTGGTATGCCCTGCCCGCCGTTTTCTTGCAAGCTGGCGGGCATATTTTCCATGGCGCTCAACACCTCTTTAAAACCAGCCGTCTCGGTATTCGCCAGGTTGTTGGCGATGCGCTGCTGTTCCTGCGTCGAAAAATCGAGCGCGGCGGCAATCAGATAAAGGCTATTGTCCATGGCTTATCCCCCTTATCGCACCAGATCGGCAATCTCTTGCAATATCTCGTTCGACACGGTGATGACGCGGGCGTTTACCTGAAAGCCTCGTTGCGCCACGATCATGAGAGCCATCTCTTTGGAAACATCAACATTGCTGCCTTCCAGGTTGCCGCCGAGCACGCTGCCAGCGCGTCCGCTCAAACCTTTGCCCAAAATGGCCTGGCCGGAGTTGGCCGATTCCTGGTACATATTGTCGTTCACTTTTTCGAGGCCTTCGGCATTGGGGAAAGTGGCAATGACTAGCTGCGACAAATCCAGCAGCCGGCCATTGCTGTATTGACCGCTCAATGCACCGTCGGGTTTGACCGATAGCGACAAGAGCGAGCCTGCCTCGTAGCCGTCCTGATCCACTGCTGCCGCCGTGCTTTCGCCACCGAGCTGGGTAAGGCCATCGAAGCCAGAGGCAGTGCCAAGGGCGAAACTGATGGTTTGCGGCGTGGTAAGGCCGTTGAAAGTGAGCGTGATGTCGTTGTCGCCGGCTCCGCCGCCGGTGACGCCGGCAAACGAACCGTCTTCGTTGAAGGTGATGCCGTCAACTTGATTGTCGCTAAACACACCATCGCTATCGGGCAGGGCGGCGCTCATACCCCAGGTCATGGGCCCTGTTTTGGTAAGCGACAGTTCGACACGATGCGCCTGGCCGCGACTATCCATGACCTGGATCGAAGTGACTATAGGGCTGCCGGCGACCACCGTTGTCGGATCGAGGTTGCCACGCAAGGTGATGGAGCCGGTAGCCCGCGGCGGCAGCGGATCGTCTTTGGGCACAGTGATGTTGCCGGTGGTGGACTGCACATGGAAGCCGGTTGCCTGATCTACCAGCGAATAGTCGCTGTCGAGGGCGAAGCTGCCGACGCGCGAGTAGTACTTGGTCGCTGCGCCGTTGCCGAGTACGAAGAAACCGTCTCCCTGGATCGCCATATCGAGTGAGCGGCCGGTGCCTTCCATGGTGCCCTGGTTGAAATCTACACTGAATGCACCCAGTCTGACGCCACGCCCGATCTGGAGAGGATTGGTGCCACCGAGGCTGGCAGTCGGCGCCGTGGAGGCGGTCAGCATTTCGCTGAACCCTTCCGCCAGGCGTGAATCGCTGCGCTTGAAACCGTTGGTGTTGAGGTTGGCGATGTTGTTGGAAATCACGTCCAGCATTTTTTGGTGGGCGGAAAGTCCGGACAACCCGTTGAATAAAGACATCGTCATACTTGCACTCCTTTTTGCTCTTTTACCTGCGATATGCTGGTGAAAGGAATTTTCTTGTCTCCGACGTCCACAAACAGCTCGCCGTTTTTCTGGGAAACCCCGGACACAATGCCTTGCTGAGTGGCGTTGACTTCATCGCTATAGGTGATTTGCTTGCCTACCAGACTGGCGGCTTGCAGGAAACCTACCATCTGTTTGAGCGACTCCAACTGTTTATTGAGTGTCGCCATCTGGTTGTAACTGGAAAATTGCACGAACTGCTGCACCCATTCTTTGTTGTCCATCGGCGACAATGGGTTTTGATGTGCAAGTTCCGTGCTAAAAATCTTGAGAAAAATATCTTGCACGTCTTTGGTCGTCGGCTGGCCGGACAGAGGGTTGGCTGCTGTCATTGCAGCGTTGGCGTTCACGGCATTTAGCATATATTTCCTTTCATGCGTAGTAGCTGACTTTGCCATCGCCATGGACGATCCACATGCGTGGCTGTGTAGTCTGGGCGACAATCGTCTTGGCGCTTTCCTCTTCTTCACGATAGCCGGTAAACTGTTGTGGCAGCAGGCTCTTGGAAGAATGGCCGGCGTCGCTCGTCGGTGTTTGCGTAGTACAAGCAAATGCCATCTGCGCCACCTCGACGCCTTGCTGTTGCAGCATCTGTCTAAGCTCGTCGGCATGACGATGCAACAACTGGGCGGTAGCCGCTTCGGCAGTGACGAACTGGGCTTCGAGGGCATGCCCTTTGAGCTTGACACTCACTTCGAGGCGAGTGCCGGGGCGTTCGATATGGATGACCGCCCGTTGTTCCTGCTGCATGATCTGTGCCAGCAGATAAGGTCGGGAGGCGAACAATTCATCATGGGACGGTGCAGCAGCCGCGGGTGTACCTTGTGTCGGAAGCTGCGGAGTCGGCGTCTTGCTGTCCTGGGCGGCAAAATATATGCCGTCCGACTGAGCGGATTGCGGCAATGCCGCTTGCGTTTTTTCGCTTTCGTACTGCCAGTGTTGCGGTTCATTATCGCTCTGCTCCGGCACTTGCGGAAAATTTTCTGGTGCGAGCGCCGGCGACGACGCGGCAGGCTGCATCTTGCCTGCGTCGCTGGCTTGTTGCATGGCAACAGGTTGCGACGTTTCCGCACCGCCTGCCTGCTGGGTAATGGCCGGCAAAAGGGAAATGTGGACACCGGCTATGGCACGTGGCGGCATCTGTTCCACTGCCTGCTGGGTAATGGCCGGCAAAAGGGAAATGTGGACACCGGCTATGGCACGTGGCGGCATCTGTTCCACATGTTTTACCGTCTCTACATTTGTGGTAACTATTGCTGTCCCCTCGTTTGGGCTGGCTTGTTGCGGCAGTTGGAGTACACCTGCCATGCCTGTCGCACCACTGTTCTGCACGCCATCGCTTGCAGGCGTCCCATTGGTCGGCGCGCCATTGCTGGCAGGTGTCCCATTTGCCGGTACACTATCGCTGGCAGATGTCCCATTTGCCGGCAGAAGCTGCAACAGGCAGGCCATAAGCTGCTCTATGACTTGATCTGCGTCCAGAGTCTGATCAGGTTCGACGGCTGATGTAGAGTCCACGAAGCTGTCCAAAATGTCGGCAAACGGCGATGCTTCGCCTTGTTGTCCCAATGGCGCAATCGTTATCTGGTCGGGCATGGTTTGGGTTATGGTCACGACGTTCATGGCAAATCTCCTTTCAAATTAACTACACCTAGTACAAAAATAACGCCAAAAATATTTATTTTTTTACAGCTCCTAATCTTTTGACAAATTCCGCCGATAAATATAGAATAGAAACTGCACATGGTCGGGCTTCGCAGGAAAGGAGCAAAATTATGCAGATACATCCACTCAACAAATCACAACCCATGGAAAGCATCGCCAAAGAGCGGGTGGCGGGCAAAAATGAGGTGCAGAGCGCACCTCAGGCGGATCAGATCAATCTTCGCACGGTAGCTCGCGGCGCCCGGGTAAGTGAGCTGGTGAAAATGTCAGCATTGCTTGCACCGTCGCGCACGGAGAAAGTCGAGGCGGCGAAAAATTTATTGGCATCCGGTGCACACAACGACCGGCAGACGATCGCCAAAACAGCACACAACATGCTGTATCAACATCCATTAGATATGGAAGTTGCAGAAAACTGAACTCACTATCTCAAATGGCAACTTGCACTCTTTTAAACCGTTTGGCTTCTTTATTGCAGGAGGCAACAGATAAACTTTATTTTTTGAAGGATAGCTGTATGCCCCAATATCCATATCTGGCTGCATTGGTATGTGCGATGGCGGTCATGTCCATATCTTATGCCTATGGAGATGAATCACCGGAGCGACCTCAAGCACAAGCGCCCGCTGTAGCCTTGCACGTACACAGCGATAGTAAAAGCGAAGATTTCTCGGCTGTAATCAAAATTTTCCTGTTCATGACACTCCTTTCTCTGCTGCCCGCATTGCTCTTCAGCATTACCTCTTTTACCCGCATCATCATTGTCCTTTCATTTGCCCGCCAGGCCTTCGGCGTACAAAATTTACCACCCAACCCTGTATTGATCGGGCTGGCACTGTTTCTGACCGTCTTTGTCATGACGCCGGTGTGGGAAAAAGTGTATCGGCAAGCATACCAGCCTTATCAGAAAAAAGAAATCGCGAGCGAGCAGGCACTGCAAATAACGGTGTCTCAATTCCGTACCTTCATGCTGGCGCATACCCGCGAGAAAGACTTGGCACTGATGTTACACCTTGGCAACTACGTGTGCCAGAGCGAAAGCGACATTCCTACCACTGCCCTGATACCGGCATTTCTCGTGAGCGAACTCACCATCGCTTTCCAGATGGGATTTTTAATCTTGTTACCGTTCTTGATAATTGATATTATCGTTGCCAGTACTCTTCTCGCTATGGGCATGATGATGCTGCCGCCCGCTGTGGTAGGTGTACCGTTCAAGATTTTGTTGTTTATCCTGGTAGATGGCTGGCATCTCGTAGTAAAAACCTTAGTGTTGAGCTATACGTGAAAGGTAAATGTATGAGCCAGGAAATGGTATTGCAAATCATGCAACAGATTTTCTATACCACTGCGCTGCTCGCCTTGCCGATCCTTGGGGTGACGTTTCTCATCGGCATCGGCATGAGTATCTTCCAGGCGGTGACTAACATCCAGGAGCAGACGCTGGTATTTATACCGAAAATGATTGCGGTGATGGTAGTGTTGTTCTTCGCCATGCCGTGGATGTTCCGGACACTGGCACACCTTACCGTCTCTTTTTTCGATTATATGCTGGCGATCGCCAGACATTGACAGTCGCCTAGAGAGGGAGAGGGTTTGCATTATGAATAGTGAAGCTCAGTCTCATATATTGATTGTGGATGACGAGGCAATGTGCTTGCAGTTTTTGCAGGAAGTGATGGTACATGGCGGCTACAAGACGACGACATCTACCACGTGCGCCCGCACTATGGAGTTGATAAACGAAACTTTTTTCGATCTGATCTTGCTCGATGTCAATCTGCCCGATGGTTCGGGGCTCGACTTGTGCAAGAAAATCAAAGAGTCGCAGCTCAATTGTTATACCCCGATCATCCTGGTGACTGGCTATGGCAGCATCAAGATGGCTGTCGAGGCGATGCAGTTGGGTGCATTCTACTTCGCCAGCAAACCGGTAGGCTGCAACGAATTGCTGTTGCTGGTAAAAAGAGGTCTCGAACACAGCGCGCTCAGCCGCGAAGTGTCCCGGCTGAAAAACAAATTGCTGCAAGGCGAGATGTCTAGTTCGATCATCGGTAAAAGCCACAAGATGCAACAGGTATTCACCGCCATTGCCCAGGTTGCGCCGCGCGATACCACGGTGCTGATCCAGGGTGAAAGCGGCACCGGCAAGGAGCTGGTAGCGCGAGCCATCCATCAGAACAGTCCGCGCTGCCAAAACCCGTTCGTCACCATAGATTGCGGCTCCATCTCGGAAAATTTACTGGAGAGCGAGCTGTTCGGCCATGTCAAGGGCGCTTTTACCGGCGCGGTGGCGGAGCGCAAAGGTTTGTTCCAGCGGGCGAACTATGGCACTTTGTTTCTCGACGAAGTGGGCAATCTGCCGCTCGCCTTGCAGGTCAAGCTGCTGCGCGCGTTGCAGGAGCATGAAGTCACGCCTGTGGGCAGCGACAAGACGATAAAGGTAGATGTGCGCATCATCGCCGCCACCAACATGTCTCTAACGAACATGGTGGCAGAAGGGACTTTTCGCAACGATCTGTTCTTTCGCCTGAACGTGGTCAACATCCAATTGCCGTCGCTCAAAGAACGGGCTGAAGATATTCCGCTGCTGGCGCAATATTTCCTGAGCAAACGCCAGGAAAAAGGCAGTCGTGTCGCCGGTTTTTCCAAGTCGGCGTTAAAGCTGTTGCTCGACTACGACTGGCCCGGTAACATCCGCGAGCTGGAACATGCAGTAGAACACGCCGAGATCGTCGCCAAAGGCGAAAATCTCCAGGCAGAAGATTGGCCGGAAGCCCTGCGCGTTCAGAAACAGATAACCATGCATAGCATTGCACCTTTGTATTCGCTCGAACAGGTGGAAAAAATATACATCGAACAGGTACTCAAACATAGCAACTACAACCAGAACCAGGCGACTGCCGTACTGGGCATTGATCGTAAAAGTTTGTGGCGCAAAATCAAGAAATACAGCATCGAAGTCAATAAAATCAATAAAACGTAATGGGGCATTTTGCCACTTGTCTACCATGGACCTCAAATAAATCTTGCCTGAATCCTCATTTCACAAGCTCTTCTGGAAGTTCAGCCTAAAAAAAAGAGATGTGGCATTTTGCCCCATCATGGGGTATTTTGCCACATCTCCTGGCTGAAGCCTGTTTTTTCAGCTTGTTATTGCAACAGATTCATGACGACTTGAGAAGAAGCCTTGGCCTGCGACAGGATGGCAGCGCCTACTTGCTGCTGCATCATGCCTTTGGTCATGTTGAGGGTTTCACTGGCGAAATCCACATCCATCAGCCGCGAACGGGCGGCGGTGATGTTCTCCGACACGTTGCTCAGGTTGGACATGGTTGACTCCAGGCGGTTCTGGATGGCGCCCAGTTCGCCACGACGGGTGCCAATCTTGGAGAGAGCTGCATCTACACGGTCTATGGCATCGGTGGCGCCGGAGATCGAGGTGATGTCGAGGTCGCGGATGGTGGAAGTGTCGAGGGCGATCACCGTGCTGCCGCCGAAACCAAGGCGGTTGCTGGCGTCGGTGAGAGTGATGGTGGTGGCGTCGCTGAGCTGCATCTTGCCACGGGTGATGCCGGTGGTGAATGGGTTGGCGCCGGTGCCGTTGGCGGCGGTGATGTCTACATTACGGCCATCGGCGGCAGTCAGGGTAATTTGCGTGCCGGCGGCATTGAGTGCAGAGCTCACGCCGGTTTGGCTCGAATAAGCGTTGATCACATCGTTGAGTTCTGTGTAGCTGTCAACCGCCGTACCTTGCGAACCGCTGAGGATGGTGACGCCGTTCATTGTCAATGTTTCGCTGCCGTTCATCACCGAGCCGGTAGCACTGGCGAGCGAGGTGGCCTGCGCCTCGGCGCGCGCGCCGGTGTTGCTGGCATTGATCGCCCGAGCCTTGGCATAGGCACTGTCAGCACTGCGGCCGTTCGATTCGGCATAAGAGGAAGAGGCGTTGACAGTGACGCCGTTGATCAGTACTTCCGAAGCGCCGATGCCCGATGTACCCACTGCGGTGGCACCAGTCTGCTTGGCGATCTGGCCGAAGTCGTCCGCTTCGGACGCGTTGATCGAGATAGCGATGGTTTGTCCTGCATCGGCACCGACCTGGAGCGAAGTACTGAACGAGCCGTCGAGCAGCTTGCGGCCGTTGAAGGTGGTGTCTACCGCGATGCGGTCCATTTCACTTTTGAGAGCCGTCACTTCATCCTGGAGCGACTGACGATCTTCGTTGCTGTATGTACCGTTGGCTGCCTGCACCGCTAACTCGCGCATACGCTGCATGATGTTGGTCGTTTCGTTGAGAGCGCCTTCTGCGGTTTGCACCAGAGAGATACCATCGTTGGCGTTACGGATGGCCTGGCCGAGACCGCGGCCTTGTGCGGTGAATCTTTCGGCAATCTTAAAGCGACCGGCGTCATCGGCGGCGCGGTTGATGCGTAGTCCAGTTGACAGTTTCTCGAATGTTTTGCCGAGATCCATCTGCACCTTGTTCATTTGCCTTCCGGCGTTCATGGCGGATACGTTAGTGTTGATTGAAATACCCATGGCTAAACCCTCCAAATTTTATCGTTGTTCGTTTGCTTACTTAGTATCTATCTTCATCCCAGCTTTGACTGTTGCTGTAAATCGCATTGTTCTTACTGTTATTATCGCCGTCTGTGTGAAAAACTTTAGGGGGTTTTTATTTTTTTTGGCTTTTTTATTGCAATCTGTAATAGTGCAGAAGAATAGTAACATTGAGGGAGCGTGATACCAAGCCCTGAAGCACAGCGATGAACGTCGAAAAACGACTGGATGCACCGACGCGCGCGAACTTGTCAATGCAAGCAATCGTTTAGCAGATCGCCGGCCTGCGCCGCATTGCGGATACTCTGTG
>JAGVGO010000097.1 GCA_020057085.1 Planctomycetota bacterium
ACCGAAGGCGCATAGCCGTAGCTCTGTAACTGAGGGCGCGACGACGCCATTGGTCAAAAGATCAAGTAAGTTGTAAAGGTTATTTTTTTACAGCGACTACCACCTGCGAAGGTCGTATTCTGATTAGATGTAGAAAGGCAGACTACCCATGGCAGATATAAAAGATAAGGGTTTCAATGCGTTTAAGATGGCGCAAGAGCAGTTTGACAAGGTGGCGGCCAAACTCAGTTTGGATGAAGCCACCTGTAACCTGCTGCGCGAACCCATCCGTGAATATCATTTCACGATTCCGGTACGGATGGATGACGGCAGCGTGAAAGTGTTCAAAGGTTTCAGAATCCAGCACAACGATGCCCGTGGACCTTGCAAAGGCGGCATCCGTTTTCATCCCCAGGAAACCGTGGATACCGTACGCGCCCTTTCTATGTGGATGACATGGAAATGCGCTGTGGCAGACATTCCATTGGGCGGCGGCAAAGGTGGTGTTATTTGCGACCCGCACAACCTCTCCTCCCGTGAGCAGGAAACCCTGTGCCGTGGTTGGGTACGCCAGATTGCCCGCAACGTCGGCCCGGTGCAAGACGTGCCTGCCCCCGATGTCATGACCAACGCCCAACACATGCTGTGGATTCTCGATGAATATGAGAAGATCGCCGGTGGCAGATTTCCAGGGTTTATCACCGGCAAATCGGTCGGCATGGGTGGTTCTCTCGGCAGAACCGAAGCTACCGGCTATGGTGTGGTATACGTTCTGCGGGAGTTACTCAAAGATTTCAAGATGGATATCAGCAAGACCAAGGCCGCAGTGCAGGGATTTGGCAATGTCTCACAGTATGCGGTAGATCTTTACAGCAAGCTGGGCGGCAAAGTGGTATGCGTATCCTGCTGGGATCAGGCCGAATCCAAATCTTTCACTTTCTTTAGGCCGGAGGGCGTTTCGTTCGACGAGATGATTCGTCTGACCGATCGCTTCGGCGGCATTGACAAGGCCAAAGCTAAAGAAGTTGGCTACAAGATTCTGCCTGGCGAAGAATGGATCAAGCAGGATGTGGATATCCTCATCCCCGCCGCTCTGGAAAACCAGGTAACTGCCGAGACAGTGAAAGGGATCGCACCCAGAGTCAAGATCGTAGTCGAAGGCGCCAACGGCCCCACTACACCGGAAGCGGATGAAGTGCTGAACAAACGCGGCATCATTGCCATTCCTGACTTCCTGGCCAATGCCGGCGGTGTGACCTGCAGCTACTTCGAGCAGGTACAATGCAACATGAACTACTATTGGCCGAAAGAAGAAGTGTTGAGCAAGCTGGACGAAAAGATGACCAAGGCTTTCCACGAGGTGCTGGATCTGTCCAAACGCAAAGCAGTCTCGCTGAGAGACGCTGCCTACATGATTGCCATCTCCCGTGTAGCCGAAGCATGCAAGATGCGTGGCTGGGTCTAAACCCAGGTGAACATGCTGTCTGAATTCCCCTTTTGTAACCCCTGGGCTTGACCTGGGGGTTTATTTTGGGTGGCATGCTTTAATGTCTAATGGGCAGTCAGTCAGGCCCCCATCTGGCGGGGCGCCAATTTTTTTCATACTCTGTGTCCCGATTACGCGGGACACGAGTACAAGGATGAAACTTTACGGGTCGCGCTGATACCAGCCCTTCCGCAATGCGGCGCAGGGCGTGTGCGTGTTAGACGATTGTTTACTTTGGAAAATATGCCTAAGTATGTGCGTCTTGACTATTTATCTACGCTCATCGCTGTGCTTCAGGGCTGGTATCACGCTCCCCTAAAATTCAACCGCACGGGACGCCTGTTTTTTTCAAGACGAAAGTACAATTTAGTGAGGATTTCTATGAGTAAAGTTCTGGTGATGGGTTCGATTGCTTACGACTACATTATGCGTTTCAGCGATGTCTTTGCGAACCATATTTTACCCGATCGCCTGCATATTCTCAATGTCTGTTTTACGGCGCAAAGTCTAAGCAAAAATTTCGGGGGAACGGCGGGCAATATCGCCTACAGCTTGAAACTGCTCCAGGAAGAACCACTGGTGTGCGCTTCTGTGGGTAAAGATTTTGCCGAATATAAGACGTGGATGGACAAACTGGGGATCGATTCCGGCGAAGTAGAAATCTACCAGGACGAGTGGACAGCTTCCGCCCATATCATCACAGACAAGAACGAAAATCAGATCACCGCTTTCCACGGCGGCGCCATGTTCCGCAGCGACGTACCGCTCTCGCGTGTGTTGTCCCGCCATCCCGAAATAGAGTACGCCATCGTTTCGCCCGATGGCCGCGACCGTATGCTGAAAAATGCCAAAGAATTGCAAGCGAGAAATCTGCGCTACATCTACGATCCTGGTCATTCGCTTCCCTCCTTTAACAAGGAAGAGTTGTTGTTCCTCACCAAAGGTGCCTTTCTGCTGGTGTTGAACGACTACGAAATCCACTTGTTTCTGGAAAAAGCCCAGCTTACCCAGGCGGAGTTGTTGAAGATGCTGACCTACCTGATTGTCACTCATGGCGGCAAAGGCTCGACCATCTATCAGCAAAATAAAGAGACCTACATCAAGGCGGTGCAACCGCACAAGGTAGTAGATCCGACAGGCGCAGGAGACGCCTACCGTGGCGGGCTGCTCAAGGCATTGTTGCACCGGTTGCCGCTGGAAATCGGCGCCCAACTCGGTGCGGTGGTAGCCTGTTATACCGTGGAAGAATTGGGCACCCAGGGTTATCGCTTCTCGTTAAACGATTTCAAGCAACGCTTCCGCGAAACCTACGGCGACCATCCCTGTCTCGGCCAGATTTTTAAGGAAGTCTAATGGGAAGAATCACCGAAATCTTTTCGCGCGAGGTATGGAGCAAGGCAAAGACACCCTATGTCGTGGGGCGCGGCAAACCGTTACCGCTAGGCGCCACCGTCACGCCCGAAGGCATAAATTTCGCCGTGTTTGCCGAACACGCCAGAGCCGTGACATTGGTGTTGCTGCGACTGGGGGAAGACGTGCCTTATTTTGAATGCAAATTGGAGCCCCACTACAACAAAACCGGCCACATCTGGCATGTCCAGGTGTTCGCTCTCGCGGCTCCTATCCAATACGGCTACAAAATGGACGGGACTTATGACCCCGGCCGCGGCCATCGTTACGATAAACATGTGCTGCTGTTCGATCCTTACGCCAAAGCACTGTCGCGTGGCAAGGTATGGGGCTGCCGCGAAGAAGTTACGAAAAACTTCCGCCAAAAAGAAAACAGAAGGTACTCGCTCGTGGTGGATGACCCGTTTGACTGGCAAGGAGACTTCCCGCCACTTACGCCGATGCGTGACACCATCATCTACGAGATGCATGTACGCGGTTTTACCCAGCATCCAGCCTCACGCGTGAAAAATCCCGGTTCGTTCGAGGCTGTCAGTGAAAAACTGCCATACCTCAAAGAGCTTGGCATTACTGCCGTGGAATTGATGCCGGTCTGTGAATTTGACGAAAACGACAACCCGAACCGCAACCCTTTTAGCGAAGAGCCGCTGAAAAATTTCTGGGGCTACAACACCGTCGGTTTTTTTAGCCCCAAGGCGAGCTATGCCGCCAATAAAAAAGAAAATGGCCATCTCCAGGAGTTCAAGGAGCTGGTGCGCGCCTGCCACAAAGCCGGCATCGAAGTGATCCTCGACGTGGTGTTCAACCACACGGCGGAAGGGAATGAAAATGGACCTACCCTGCATTTCCGCGGTCTTGATAACCAGGTCTACTACATCCTTGGACCCGGCGGCCGTTATCTCAATTTTTCAGGCTGCGGCAACACTGTCAACTGCAACCATCCGCTCATCCGCGACTTCATCATTGACTGCCTGCGTTATTGGGTGACAGAGATGCACGTTGACGGATTTCGTTTCGATCTTGCCGCCGTACTGGGCCGCGACGAAAACGGCGAGGTGCTGAAAAACCCGCCCATCATCGAGAGAATCGCCCGCGACCCGGTACTCAGCAACACCAAACTGATAGCCGAGGCCTGGGATGCCGCCGGGCTTTACCAGGTGGGCACGTTCCCGGCATGCGGTAGATGGGCCGAATGGAACGGTAAATTCCGCGACGATGTGCGTTGTTTCGTGCGCGGCGACGATGGGTTTATCTCGGCGCTCGCCATGCGGCTCCTCGGTAGCCCTGACCTCTACGACAAATATGGCCGTTACCCTTATCATTCGATCAACTTTGTCACCTGCCACGACGGTTTTACTTTGCACGATCAGGTATCTTACAATCACAAGCACAACGAAATGAACGGCGAGAACAACCGTGACGGCACCGAGCAAAATTTCAGTTGGAACTGCGGCCTCGAAGGAGAGACTGGCGACGCCTCGATCATTGCTCTGCGTCAGCGGCAGATGCGCAATTTCCTGGCCATTCTCATGCTGTCGCAAGGGGTGCCAATGCTGCTCTCGGGTGATGAGTCGGCTCGTTCGCAACAAGGCAACAACAACGCCTATTGCCAGGACAACGAAATTTCATGGTTGAACTGGAAGTTGGCAGAACAGCATCGAGATATGTTCCGTTTCACAAAAGAATTGATCGCCTTTCGTAAACGCCATCGTTCGCTCAGGCAGGAACATTTCCTCAGCCCCAATCAGCAGAGCTATTGTGGCATCCAGTGGCACGGGGTGAAAAAACTACAGCCTGACTGGAGCTTCCATTCCCACAGCATCGCCTTCCTCCTGGAAGGCAGCGTCGTACCCGGCGGCGACAACGACATCTATGTGGCGATCAACGCTTACTGGGAAACACTTACCTTTGAAATTCCAGCAGCGCCCTCGCAACAAAAATGGCATATCTTGATGGATACCGGTCAACCTTCTCCAGAAGACATTTTTCCGGAAAACGAAAGCGAAAAAAGGTATATGCAAGGGGACAGTTATACTCTGCTCCCCAGATCGTTGGTAGTCCTAATCGCAAGCGAATAGAAAAACAGGCCAGGAAATCATGTCAACACCACAGATCGTCTGTATTCTCGGTATGCATCGCAGCGGCACCTCGCTCATCACTCGCATCTTGAACCTGCTTGGCGTCTATCTTGGGCAGGACCGGCATCTGGCGTCTGCGGGTGCCGACAACCCGAAAGGTTTCTGGGAACACTTGTTTTTCTACGACATCAACGAAACTATCTTGCACATGTCAGGTGGTACCTGGCAAAGCCCGCCACCATTCGTTCCCGGCTGGGAAAACAGGCCGGAACTGCTGCCTTTGCGAGACAAAACCAGGCTCTTTGTCGCGCAAGAGTTTGCGGGTGCCGGGCTGTGGGGCTGGAAAGATCCGCGCACCTGTCTGACGCTGCCTTTCTGGCAGTCGCTGCTCGGTGATATGTGTTATGTGGTTTGTCTGCGCAATCCGCTGGATGTCGCACTTTCTCTGCAACATCGAGACAAGATGTCGCCGGCGGAAGGCAGCCGCCTGTGGTTGTCGTATCAGAACGCGGTTTGGCAGCACACGCAAAACCGTCCATGCTGCTTTGTGTTTTATGAAGATGTGATGCGTGACTGGCCCAGCGAGGCGGCGCGTTTGGCCAGTTTTATCGGCAGGCCGGAGGCGTGTGCGCAAGAGCAGGTGCGCCGGGCGATAGCGGAAACGGTGTCTGCCGAACTCTACCACCATGCCACGCCGCTCGGCGATACTTTGCATCAAGCCAACGTCACTTTTGCCGCTAAAGCGATGTTTCTGTTGCTGCGCATGCGACACGGCGGGCAAGAGATGCAGTCGCAGGAATGGATGCAACTTATGGCGACAGTGAGCCGTTACGCCATGCAAAGCAGCAACGGCGACACAGAGTCGTTTACCGGCCAGCTTCACAGGCAAACTTTGCAGTTGATCGAGAATCAGGGCGAAATCAAGCGACTGCACAACCAGCTTCAGGCAATGGAAAGCTCTTTGGGCTGGCGGCTGCTACAGATAGGGCGCAAGTTGCGCGGCTTTGTTCTGCCGTTTAGCCTCTACCTGCGAATGAAAGACAAACTGGCTGCGTTGAAACGAAAGCTTCTATGAAATTTGAATTTTAGTGTAATAGTGCAGAAGAATAGTAACATTAAGGGAGTGTGATACCAAGCCCTGAAGCACAGCGATGAGCGTCGAAAAACGACTGGATGCACCGACGCGTGCGAACTTGTCAATGCAAGCAATCGTTTAGCAGATCGCCGGCCTGCGCCGCATTGCGGAAGGACTGGTATCACGCGACCACGATTTGTTACTCATCACCTGAACCAACACAAAATTTGAATTTTAGGGCTGTTCTTTACAAGCCTCGCAATCCATTGGGTAAATTTTTGCTGGAAATCACACCTGAACTATTGTAGAATCAATCGCTGTAAGCCTAACCGCCGGACATTCTTTTCGCCTGGAGAAAACCATGGAAATCGGGTATATAGTGCCAGAGCAAAAGGCGGTACGAGTAGCGTCACAAACCTTAGTTGCCGCGAAGCGGCTATGTTCACAGGAAAGAGAAGGAGGCGGCTCCTCTCCAGCCTAAAGGCATATCGGGCTAACGCTCGATTTGGAGTTTCCGCCGCATGAGTTTTATGAAATATTTTCTTTATTTCCTGGTGGTCGTGCTGATCGCCCTCTATTTTTTTGTGGAATACCTGAGATGGAAATGGGGTTCGAGTAGCCGCAGAAAGATCGCCATACCAGGTATCCCCGATCTGTCACTGGCTCTGAAAAACGACAAGGCGCGCGAAGAGTTTGCCAGACGCAGCGGTCTCAAGAAGGCCGGCCTCTCTGTAGCGAGCTCACGCCACGGTACACTGCGCACTTCGCAAGAACTACGTAAAACCGTACTACCTAAAGATCTGGCAAGCGCCACTACAGCACCATTGGCAGTAATGGAGCCGGGGGGCATTGGCCAAACAGTCCGCAAAGAACCCTTTGCGCCGGAAGCCACAGCCATCCAGCCATCTGCCCTCATGCCGGAATCGGCAGCGGAAACTGTAGCGGAAGCGACACCCGCACCGCAAGAAGTGGCCGCCAAAGGGCCGGATATCTTGGTCGATCCGATTACCACTGTGGCGGTGGTGGAACAAGGACAAAAAGATGTGGCCGTAGTGCTCACAGTGCAAAACCTGCGTGCCAACGAAATCGAAATCACTGCTTTGCAGTTGCAATTCCACGTAGCGGACAAGAAAGATGTTTCGGCACAGTTTGTCATGCACACGCGGGTGGGGAATCCAACTTGCCTCAAACCTGGCATGACGGAAGAGATCGCTTTGAGCGTAGATATCGGCAAAGATGCCCCGCTGGGCAGCGTGGCCCTCATCCCGATTTTGCTCATCAAATTAGAAGATTCGCTCATGCGGGCCAAGCTGGATCTCAAAAATGTTGCCTGGCGCATAGAGCCTGGCGGGCGCACATGGCAGATCACTAGCGAACACGGTGGCAGCGAACGGGCGGGTATACCTTTTTCGCTCAAGCTACAAACCATGTTGGGCAATAAGCCCGATTTCACCTACCGTGGCGTACACTGCGTCAGTTGTGTGTTGGAAAACGCTTCACATCTCAACGTATCTGCCGATCTGCCGCATTATCTCGACCTTACCTTTAGCGATGGCGTAGCCGTGACCCCAGCCAATTTTTCTCTGCGCAATGTGTCCGATAGCTACACGCTGGCCTGCCACGATCCTGAACCAGGCGGAGCAAAAGGCAGTGTCAGCGTGAAGTTGTTGCCAGGCGTGCTCGGCTCTTTGTGCCTGCACCTGTCGTCACCACAGACCAACCGAACGCAGTTGGCCGGTGACAACAGTGTCACTGCTATAGATGCATACAACAACATCAAGACTGACTATGCCGGGGCCGTGGCCATCGCCGTGCAGGGCAATGGCATAGTGAGCGGCCTTGCCGAACCAGGCAATATCGTGTCGGCGTCAGCCTTCAGCCAGGGGGTTGCCAGTCTTAACAGTGCCATGCTGATTTTCGATACCGTGCCGCCAGATGGGCAGCTTATCCAGTTGACGGCCAGCGCCGAAGGCAAGACCTGCTACAGCAACGAAATTACCATGTTGCCATGTCGCCTGAGCGCATCGGCCACACACGAGATGATCCGGCGTCTGCTCGGTTCACGCAAGCCGAAAATCTGGATCATCAATGCCGAATCGGACCTTGGCAAGCAACTCGAAGAACAATTCAGCCGTGACTATGAAGTGCGCGCGTTCAGTCTCTTGCCGTCGGAAGTGGCTGAACGGTTTGCTTCGCCGCCGCCAGACCTCATTTTCCTCGACGCCGGTAGTGGCACCCGCAACGGTTTTCAGATTCTCGGCGAAATCCGCAAAATTGCGGCCATGGAAGCGTTGCCCCTGTTGTTTCTGGGACCGGCGATGGCTAGCGAAAATGAAATCTCCGACGTGTTGAGGAGCGGCAGTGCTTACCTGAGCAAGCCTGCTGCCGGCAATCGTCTGCCGATGAGTGAAATCCACGCCATGGTCAAAGATTTATTGCAAAAATCTTCGCTCGGCCGTGGGCAACTCCCCAATCAGGGGGCGCGTCTGCCCGGCACCGAAGGCGCCATCTACCAAATCGTCACCAAAGTGGGCGAAGGTGGCATGGGTTACATCTATGAGGCAAGGCGGTTGCGCGATCAGCGCCGGGTCATCATCAAGTATCTGCCGCCACGCGATCTGCGCAATATCACGTCGGTCGTGCGGTTTGTGCAGGAAGCGCACACCGTGCTGTCGTTCCACCATGAAAACCTGGTTTCCGGCTACGACCTCTTCATGGATCGCAACCGTTGCTTCTACGTCATGGAATTCATCGAAGGGCAGACGCTCGAACAAATGCTGCGCAACGAAGGCAGACTTGACCCGGCCAAGGCGGTACGCCTTATCGTGCAGGTAGCGAGAGCACTACAGGCACTCGAAGAAGATCACCATCTGGTACACCGCGATATCAAACCAGCCAATATCATCGTTACGCCGGAAGGCCTGGTAAAGCTGGTGGATTTTGGCATCGCCAAATTGACCAACCACAACCTGACGACCATGGGCATCATCCTGGGCACGCCGTATTACCTGTCGCCGGAACAGATTTTGGGCGAACAGGTGACGATCCAGAGCGACATCTACAGCCTCGGCGCGACACTCTATCACATTGTCACCGGTGAAGTGCCGTTCCAGGGACTCGATGTCTACAGCATCATCCACCAGCGTCTCAACCGAAGCCCGCGCGACCCGCGCCAGCTCAACCCAGGTATTCCACGGGCACTCGCCGACATCGTCATAAAGATGATGCAGCGCAAGGCCAATCGTCGCTACGATTCGTCCAAATCGCTCACGCGCGATCTGGACAATGTACTCCAGGCAATAGACTCGGGTGTCCTGGCGCTCGAAGAAGAAGTGCCTCTCGATGGCCAGGACACATTGCCGGAAAACCAGAACCGCCAGGGGCCGGCGAGTTAGGCCTTAGGTGAAGTCCCGTGGGCAAGAGTGACCTGCCGCCGCTGGCCGAACGTATGCGTCCGCAAACCGTTCACCAGCGACGAGCTGCTTGCCTTGCTCGAACGTGCGCGGCTACAAGACCCGTATCTGGCGCAGAAAAACATCGTCGTCCAGGAAACGGAAGCGCTTCTTTACCTGGCCGGCGGCGATGCGCGCAAACTGCTCAACATTCTCGATCTCGTGGTGCAGAGCGAAACATCCGACCCTGTCGTCATCAACAACGCCAAGGTGAAAGAATACACCCAGGAAAAAATCGCCCTCTACGACAAGGCTACGGCAAGGAGTACCAGTACACCCACGATTATGCCGGCAATTTTGCCGAACAGGAATATCTGCCGCCGGAGTTGAGCGGCAGCCGCCTCTACGAGCCTGGCAAAAACCAGAAAGAAGAGGAGATGCGTATGCGGTTGCAAAAACTGTGGGGCAAAAAATACGGCTATTGACGCAAGGTCAACGATGCCTACGAGAAAGCTCTAAAGACCCCTTGAAAAAAATTGGCCCGGCCGGATGGGTTCCTTCTGTCTCATTGCGATATGAAACTTTGCCCAAAGACTTTGGCATCTCATTTACATAGAAAGGTCAGATATGCCAACCTCAAAAGCCAATACCACCACGTCACCCAAGAAAAGCAAAACCAATCCGCTGCTCAACAGTTTGCTTCAGGCCGAGCTTGCCGGTACCGATGGTATCGCGCTCTGCGCTCACAACGCTTTGCGGGACAGCGTCCGGGCGTTCAAATACAACGCCAAGGGCGAGGTCAAAGAAAGCGACGCCTGGGTCAGAGAATTGCGACAATATCTTGCCGAAACTCGCCGCGAAACATTCCGCGTGCCCAAGGGCGGCAAATCCAAGGCAGTTGTGGAGGCGACTGTGACATTCTACACGCTGTCGCCTACCGGCCAGGCTTTTCTAGCTAACCAGCGAGAGGAAGAACAGGAAAAATTGATGGAGGAGGCCAGGAAAAAGGCCGAGGAAATCGCTGGCATTCAAGCCGCTCTCAAAGAGTACGAAGATGCGGTGAAAACATTGGCAGAATCGGTACACAGCTTGCCTCTACAGAACAAAGCCGGCCAACCGGCAGCGGCAGAGTTTGGCGATTTACAAAAGCAGATGGCGCAGAAACTCGACGAGTTCAAGAAAAATGTCCAGGAACAGCTAGATCGGCTGCACCAGCAAGTTGCGCAAAAGATGGAAAAAGTGCAGGAGCAGGTAGGCCAGCAGGTGAGCCAGGATATTGGCAAGATCGCACAGGCCATGGAGGCCATGAAAACCGAACTGTCGCAGCAAGTCGTTTCGCTGGAGCAGAAAATAGCGGGCAAAGTGAGCCAGACGACCGGCGAGATGCAGCAGCTCCAATCGCAAATCCGCGACATCAAAAGCAAGAGCGAAGCGTGGACCGAGGCGGTGCGACAGAGTCCGCTGCTACAGAGCCAACAAGTGGCGTCTCCAGCCGCCGGTCTGGTGCGTTCCGCTCCCGCCCATGCTGCCAGCCAGGGCACGCTGTCGCTGGGCGAATTCGAGGCAAGGGTCATCGCCAAACTCATGCCGCTGATTCCCCATGAGACGACCAAATCCATAGACACACTCTATCAGGGACTGCGCCAACAAGGTATCTCCATCCGCCCCGGCCACCTCAACGATCTGTTGTGGGAACTGCACCAGCAAAGAAAAGTGGAACTGCAGTTGTGGATCAAATTGCTCTGCGATCTGCCCAGATTCGAGCATGCCATTTTTCGTCCGGATGCCAAAGTGTATGCCTATGTCCAACGGCGGAAGGAGTAAACCATGCCTAGTCCTTTGGAAGAACTTTTAAGGCAACATGCCAACCCTTTTCTGGTCAATGCGGTGGCAAACCCTTATGATACGCGCCCCTTGCCGTATGTCGAAAAATATTGCAAAGAGCCGTTGTCCCAGGTGCATCTTGCCTGTGAAGCTTATCGCCAAAAACTGTTGAGCAGCCCGCTGGTCTTCATACAGGGGCGTACAGGGAGCGGCAAAAGTTTTTTACTGCGACAGCTCGTTGCGGAAAGCCATCGCGAAAAAATGTATTTTTGGGTTCAGGTGCATCCTCTCGACATCAACCGCGCGCAGCCCACGGCGGATGGAGCGGCACAGGTATTGTGGGAGGCTCTCGCCGCTGTTTTGGACAGAGACAATATTCCTGGCTTTGATCTACCATCGCGGCCTCTCGATTTTTATGCCTATAAGATCGGTGCCAAGATTTTGCGCGAGGCCGTGGAGCCGGTAGTCATGGAACGCAAGTGGCTGGGGCTGTCGGCCAAATATCTGCCCCAGACGATGCTAGATGTGCTGCAAAAAAAAAGTTTTGACCCGTGCCGCCTTGATCGCCTGGCAACGGCAGCCAACGAGAAGATTGCTCTGGCACTTGGTAAAAAAATCGCACAATGGCCTTCTGGCGAATGCCCGGAAATGGCGGCCTGGCTCCTGGCCAAAGCGTTGAATTATCAAGAACTCGCTGAAACCGTACATGCAAAGTTGCCGGCGAGCTGGTTAGGCAAATTGATGCATTTGGTCAGCTTGGCGAATCAATTGAAGGTGCCGATCGCGTTTATGCTGGACCAGTTCGAAGACCTGGGTATCACAGGTTCATATGACCACAATGTCCACAGTGTGATCTTGCGCCTCCAAGATTTGGTCCGGCAGATCATCGCAAGTAACGTACCGTTGTCTCCGATATTTTTATTGGCTCTCCCGCAAGATATTCAGCAAGCCATACCCCCCCAGGTTTTCGACAGATGCAGTATCCTTCCACACGGGAAAAAGATCATTTCTCTGCAAGACAACACCAGGCTAGAAGATTTTTCTCTTGCTTTTGAGTTTGCCAAGACCTATATCCAAAGCCACAAAACATTTCTTGCAAGCCAAATTGATACCACCCAACGAGCCGTATTGCAACCGCTGGATAACGACCCGCCTTTTCCATTTACGCTAGGTGATCTGGAGCTTCTGCACGAATATATGATGAGAGTACTCGGCAATATTACGGTGCGGCAGTGGCTCAATCTTTGCCAGCAAGCCTGGAATGAGCTGATTCACCAAACATCCACGGCTACGTTGGCCGAACGACTCAAGCAATGGCGGGAGGAACTGAAAACAAAGCTTGGCGGAATACAGCCGCCAGTGCCGCCAATACAGCCGCCGGTTCCACAGCAACCGCCAGTGCCGCCAATACAGCCGCCGGTTTCACAGCAACCGCCAGTCATAACACTGCCGCCCCCACCAGAGCCGCCCGTTCCAGATATTCTGAAAGATTTCCAGATATTCTGTTCTGGTCAACGTGATGTTGAACAAAAGAATTATTAGCCACAGAGTTCTCAGAGAACACAGAGAAGAAAGGCGTAGTTTCCAGATTTTTCAGTCCCGGAGGGACGCAAGTCAATAGCCAGGGGCGGCCGCCCCTGGAACAGGGAATATACATATTGGTTCACCGCCAGGAAATGCGCGCTGCTTTTCTTTGTGGGATGCGGCGGTAGCGATATTTAGGATAGCCGAACATCATCGCCCCGTACACCTGATGCCCTTCCGGCAGGTTCAAGGCTTTGAGGAGCGGCGCATGCTTGCCGGCGGCAATGACCATGACACCCGCCCAACAAGTGCCGATGCCGTAAGCGGCAGCGATCACTTCAAAATAAGAGAGGGCGATGCTGGAATCAACGGCCGGCCCGATGGCATCGCTTTTGGCATGCGCGATCAAGAGATGCGGCGCACCGCGCAGAAACACATCCTTGCCGCTCTTCCATGTTTCTACAAATGCGTCAGGCATCATCTTGTTGATGATGAATGCCTCGGCAATCATGCCGACCATCTTGCGCGTTTCGGCAGGCGTTTCTATGACAAGCCAGTGCACCGGCTGCAAGTTAATCGCCGACGGAGCCCAGCGCACGATATCGAGCAGCTCGGCGATGGTTTCGTGCGGCACCGGCTTGTCCTTGAACTGGCGGATCGAACGCCGTGCCCTGACGAGATGTTGCAGCGACTTGGTATTCACTGTCTCTTTCTTGTCCACCAACGGCAAATCTTCCGGCTTGGTGTCTCGCAGAGTAAGCGCGTCGTGCGGGCAAATGGCAACACAGTGACCGCAATCTATGCACATCTTCTCGGCATTGGGAATGGTTTGCGGGACGCTGTCCTTGGTCGGCTGGACAAATAGCGACGACGGACAGTCGCTCACGCACAGTCCGTCACGTTTGCATTTTTGTGCATCAATGGTAACAAATGGCATAATTTTTCCTTTCCTATTACAAAAATCTTTGCAGCAGACTATCTGTATCGAGGCACTTTTGGCACTCTTCCGGAGTCGGCAAATCCGCCTCGTCCGGTTGACAAAAAAAAGTGGAGTGGCCGAGGGTGCCGAATCCCGGACGCTCTCCGCCGCCCAGCACAAAGCCGAATTTTTGCACCGGCCCACGGTAAACGAGTCGCAGCGCCGGTTCGATATCGTATGGTGAAAGCCAGGTGGCGACTACTTCGCGCACAAAGCGATAAACTCTGCCGCGTGGAGCGAATAACATATGCACTTGCCATGAGGCGGTGGTGATGACGATAGTGAGCGCCCGCCACGGGTCAGGGCTTGTGTGGCCAAGGCAGCCACGGCCAAGGCTCTGTCGCCCTAGCACAAACGCACTCGTAGCACACACTGGCGTCTGCCGTGGGCTGCTGTATTCCACATCCACCGCAAAGCGCCGGTCAGCAAGCGGTGTGGCAAGGGGCGTATCCAATA
>JAGVGO010000280.1 GCA_020057085.1 Planctomycetota bacterium
AATCGGTTAATAAAAAAACATCCCCTTGCCAGCCCGCCAGGGGAGAGGTTATACTCTACCCATAATTTTTTTATCCCCCCGAAGTGTTAGATACGCCCTGGCGGTAGTTGGTTTCTCCGAGCAGATGTTTCTTGCGTGAAATCACCTGTGCGGCAATGAGCATCCTGAGTTTGGTGCGCTTGCGGCAGCCTAACAGAGAGAAAATACATCAACGTGTGCTTGAAGCGATAGGTGAGAAAATGGTCTTGAATTTGCATGTGCTAATGTGCTAAAAAATCATTTGACAGGCTGGCTGGTATGGCTTATAATTATTTGCTGAATCAAATGTGAGTTAAAAACTATTAACTAGTTTAAAACAATATATTTAAATATGTTGACTATATCCAAAAATAAAGAAAGCGAAATTACTGCGACAATTTAGAAAGGCAGAGAATGTTTGGTAGTAAAAAGAACGATAGGGAAAATCTGATTCCATCTTTGGCTGCTGCGATAGATAGGGCGCAATTGGATTCCGCGCATCTCAGTGTTGGCATCCCATGCAATGAGGCCAGCGAAATTATCAAAGATTTCAAGAGGAATGAAATTCATTTGTACGATGGTAAACTGGGAGCCATATGGGAAGTAGGTTCTCTGAGCGAGTTATATCGTGGCAACCGACAGCCCCCTGCTGACGCCGAGATGAATCGCTACCCGGAAGAATATGTGCCGTTGTTTGCGAGCGTGGAAACGCATGTCATAACGGCTTGCAATGTGGCGGGAGATCGTACCGATGAAGAGTTCATCGCCATCTACACCGCCATGCGAAAATATCCAGATGGGAAAGACCTAGGCATAGTTCATCGCATAGTATGGCAAAGCGCCGCCCTTGCTCTCGGATTTCAGCCATATAGCCAGGAAGAGACCGAAGCGGCATTCGCTCAATTGGCAAGATCTGCACGCCATTGGAGGATGGGCGCGTCTTCGCGGAATTATCTTGCCTATCTGCGGCAGCATTTTACTAAATAACATCGTGCATAAACTTTATGGAAAATCCAAGTAAGACAGACAAATTACGCCAGGCATTCGCCGATAAACTGAAACAGATCGCCGCCGACCAGACAGAGGTTTTGAAGGCATCGGACATCCAGTCGCTCGTGGCGAAGACCGCCAAGCAGGACATTGCCAAAGAACTGGTCAAGTTGGACGCCGAGCCGGAACAGACAGCTTTGCCAGCACTGCCAGATCATGGTAAGCCGGAGGAGGTAGAGCACGATTCACAGGCCATCACCGCCACCATGCTGGCGAGCACGGATGGCACCACCGAAGAAGAGCAGGTAACCGGCGATGCGTCCAAATTGCCAGCGGCGCTTGATGCAGTATTGCGACCAGGCGTCCCTGTGGTGGCTGGTATGCCGCCGCTGCCGACGCTGGTTCCCAGACGGCGCTGGCTTTGGTTATTGTGTTGCTTCTTCTTGTGTCTGCCGCTTGCCGTTGCCGCCATCTGTTATCTTTACCCTGAGCAGGTAGGCAAGTGGTTAGTCCAATGGACTTCGCCGGCAGGCGCGTGGCGTGAAGTACGCACCTGGACTGCGCATGCCGATAGTGTAATGTGTCTGGCGCTTAACAAGGATGGACAATATCTGGCAACAGGCAGCAGCGACCGTTTGCTCAAACTGTGGCGTCCGGTTTCCGGTGTGGAGCTGGCAAGCTTTAGCGGCCACAACAATGTGGTTTCTGCCGTTGCATTTCACCCTGGCGGCAAGTGGTTGCTGAGTGGCAGCTACGACGAAACGATCCGCTTGTGGACATTGGTACCGGCTCGCCACGTGGCTACGCTGGCCGGACATGAAGACAGTGTTACGGCCATAGCCGTTACCACCGATGGCAAACTCGTCAGCGCCGGCTACGATGGCACCGTTCGTGTGTGGGACACGGCCAAACAAAAACCGCTTCCCCTGAAGTTTCAACCTGGCCATGCCGTACTTGCGCTGGCTTGCCATCCTGCGGACACCATGCTGGCAAGCGGCGGCGAAATGAAAATCGTGCAATTGTGGTCACTGGCCAATGGCAAGCAACTGACCACGCTCACCGGCCATGAGGACATGGTAACGGCGCTTGTTTTTAGCCACGACGGAAAATACCTGGCAAGCGGCAGCAGCGACAAGACCGTCCGGCTGTGGCAGACAGAAACGCTCGTGGCCACCCTTGCCGGCCATCAGGACAGCGTGACTGCGCTTGCGTTTAGCCACGACGGAAAATATCTGGCAAGCGGCAGCGGCGACAAGGCCATTCGGCTGTGGCAAATGGACAAACAGTGGCGACAGGTTGCCTTGCTCAACACCCTCGGCAAAGTGTGTGCTCTCGCCTTCACCCCCCAGGGGCAACTCGTGAGTGGTGGCGACAACGGCACGGTGAGAATATGGCAGGAGAAGTAGGAGAAAGCTTATGCCAAAGATTAGCGAGATTCACATAGAAAATTACCGAGGCATCAAAAACGGCGTGGTGGACAACCTGGGTGACATCAATATTTTTGTCGGAAAAAATGGCTCGGGCAAGTCTACCATCCTGGAAACGCTGATGCTGGGAGGGTGGGTGAGCGGAATTTGTGGAGAATATCTGCAAGCTCAGAGTGCGGCCAAAGTGTTTCCCCAAGATGGAATGGATTTAATCAAAACCAAACGGAATTTTGCCGCCCGAGGAGACGTGAAACTAAAGATTGGTGCCCAGCCCTCTATAGACCACCCCGCTATGCAAGGCAAAGGGCTTTGTGATGATTTTTGGTTCTCTGGAAATTCCCAAATCGGCCCCATAAAACTGGACTTTTTTATAAATACCAATTGCGTTACTATAAGCATTTCGCACATTGGAGCCTCAACAGGTATCAATTTAGAAAACCCAGAAGATATTAATGCCATGCGTGGAATTGTTTTCGCCGATTCCTCGTTGGCAACGGCAAAAACAATAGAAAAAGCGTTATGGCCGTTGGTTCTCAAGTCCCGCAGCAAAGACAAAATCATTCAGGCTATGAACAAGGTGTATGGCAAAGACATAGAAAACATCGAACATTCGCCCGATGGCACCGAACATTCTCCTGACGGTATTTTTTACGTAGGGTTGCGCCAGCAAAATTATGCCATAGTTTTGGACAACCTGGGAGCCGGCATCAGGATTGGCTTTCGGCTGATACTTTTGGGCAATGTGATGAAAAATACCGCCCTCCTGCTCGAAGAATTCGACGCCTATGAGCATCCTGAAAGCCTGAGAAATCTGGCAAAAATCATTTATGAATTTTCCAGGGCCAACAACATCCAGTGTTTTATGACCACACATCGCATGGAAAGCATAAGCGCCTTTCTGGATATTGCCAAGGAATACCCTGAGACCACGGGCAACATCATTGGCACAATTTTGCACGAAGACGGCACCTTGCTTACCCGCTCCGTAGAATTCGGCAGTGCACTGAATTTACTGGAAGGTGGCTTTGATTTGAGGAATATTGAAAACTATGTCTAAGCCTTTAGTCACTGTCATTGTCGAAGGCCCCACGGATTTCCAGACATTTAGCAAGCTCTTGCAGAAGTTCAAAATCGAGGGCTATCATGTGCTGGAGCATAAACGCGAACAGGCATGGGGCGAAAGCGCGGCACTCAAAATATTTCGTGAGCAAGTCGCTCAGATCAAACCTTATGGTGTCTTCCTCGCCTTGGATTTGGACGACAGAAACGAGGCAACATTATACAAACATGTAGAGGAGAAAAGCGAGGGAATGCTCGTCAATGGTGTCCATGGCAAATATGTTTGCGATCAGACACAGGCAACCATTATTCCCGTAGGCTTGCCTGAAGATAACGAGCTTAAAGAATGGGGCATAGAAAAATTTGCCATAGACGATTATCTGTTCAAGCTGGTTCTGGAGCAGGATGTTTTTGTTGAATTGACAAAAGGAAAACGGGTCAAAGTAGATTATCAAAAAATGGTAGACAAATTGAGAGAAATCAGGCAATTGATGGTGCAAAACGGTTTGCCTTTAAAAACCTCCAAAAGTTATTTACTGTTTTTCATCGGGATTATCAATGGCGATTTGCAGGTTTCACTTCCCACACTTGCCGAACGCCTTATAGATAAAGCTTCTTGTGTTTGCTTAGAAAAAATTTTTGCCAACATTTTGTGTCGTCTAGCCAAGGCGACTTAGTGAAGTGAAAGGTACTTATGTCAGAAATTCATGTCGTAACAGGAGCATTTGGTTATTCGGGCAAATACATTGCCAAAAAATTGCTCGCTGCCGGGCAGACGGTGTGGACGCTCACCAATTCCCTGCAACGTAGAAATCCGTTTGGCGATCAGGTGAAAGCTTATCCCTATCATTTTGACGAGCCGTCCAAACTGGCAGAAGTATTGGCCGGGGTGAAAGTACTCTACAACACCTACTGGGTGCGTTTCAATCACAAACAACAATTTACCCACAGCGTCGCCGTTGAAAACACCCTGAAGCTGTTCGCGGCAGCCAAGGAGGCCGGTGTCAAACGGTTGGTACATGTGAGTATCACCAATCCCGTGGAAAATTCACCCCTCGAATATTTCAGCGGTAAGGCCAAACTCGAAAAAGCACTCAGCGAGTCGGGGCTCTCTTATGCCATCCTGCGCCCGGCTGTTATCTTTGGCGACGAGGACATCCTCATCAACAATATCGCATGGTTTTTGCGTAATTTTCCTGTATTTGGCGTGTTCGGCAGGGGCAACTATCGCTTGCAACCTATTTTCGTGGAAGATATGGCAGGGCTGGCGGTAGAGCAGGGACAAAAGACAGACAATTGCATCATCAATGCCATCGGCCCTGAGACTTTTACCTATCGCGAATTGGTGCGAGTGATCGGCAAAATCATAGGCAAACCACGAGCGATCATGGCGATGCCACCTTCTTTGGGCTATCTGGTCGGCGCCGTAATTGGCAAACTCAAAGGCGATGTCACCATCACGCGCGAGGAAATCAAAGGACTCATGGACGATCTCCTCTATGTGGATGCGCCGCCGGCTGGGCAGACCAGATTGACGGATTGGGTCAAAGCGCATGCCACCACAGTAGGAATTCACTATAGCAGCGAACTGGCGAGGCGCATCAACCGCACCGAATCTTATGAGCGATTGTAAGGAGCTGTAAAAAAATAAGTTTTACAAGTTCGCGCGGAGATTTTAGCCAAGAGCGAGAAGCGAGCGAAGGCGCATAGCCGTAGTTATGTAACTGAGGGAGCGACGACGCCATTGGCTAAAAGATCAAGCGAGTTGTAATAGTTATTTTTTTACAGCGACTAGTTATTTTTTCTGCATTCCGCAGGCATAAGGGTGAAGACGCTATAGCACCATCGGGCTGCCGAATAAAGTGCTGATTGCCGCAATTTTGCCAGGCTCACCAAGTACAATCAGGACATCGTTAGCCAACAGTCTGTATTCTCCGTCAGGGCCGGACCACGTTTGTTGGTCACGACGCACGGCCAGGACGGTGATCCCGTACAGCTTGCGCAAGTTTGTCTCGGCCAATGTTTTGTCGGCAAAGGGCGAAGCAGGGCAGAGGCGCACCGTGATGATCTCGATATTGGCGAGATGGCTTTGCAGTTCGGCAAACGAGGCAGCATATGGTGTCTGGCTGCGCAACATTTCGTAGTTGTCGGCGCGCACCTCGGCAATGAATTTGGCGATTTCGTCTTTGGGAATGAGGTACTTGCGCAGCACGCGCGTGAAAATTTCCACTGACGTTTCCAGTTCTTCAGGGATCACCTCGTTGGCTCCCAGTTCATAGAGGAGCTTCATTTCCTGCAGAAAACGGATGCGTACGATGATGTGCAGCCTGGGGTTGAGCCGACGTAGCAACTGCACCATGATGCGGCTGGCCACCGGGTCGGAGATGCCGATTACTACCACGCGTGCATCGCTGATGCCGACGTGCCGGAGTACCGCTTCCTGGCTGGCATCGCCGTAATAGATCGGCTCGCCTTTGGCCTTTTCATCTTTGACCGTTTCGGCGTTGAGTTCAAGAATGACGTAAGGGATGCCGGAAACACGCGCGGCCCGCGCCAGATTCCTGCCGTTTACGCCGAAGCCGATGATAATGAGATGGTCTTTCTTTTCGTCGCGTGCCTGCTGCTCCAGCGGGACATTGCCGATTTTCATGCGCGCCGGTATAGGCACGCGCAGCAACAATTCCACCAGACGCGGCGTAAGCTGCATGAGAAATGGCGCCAGCAGCATGGTGATGACGACGATAGCGAGCAGCATCTGGTAGGCATAGTCGGTGAGAAGGCCGTAAGGCATACCGGTCTTGGCCAGGATGAAGGCGAATTCACCTACCTGGCACAGCAGCACACCGGAGAAGATGGCCGTACGCAAAGGAAAGCCGATGAGCAAGACGGCAGTCGAGGCAAAAATTGCCTTGAGAAGCATAATGCCAAGCGACACCAGCAGGAGAGTGAACGGCTGTTGCCACACTAAGTCGAGATTGAGCAACATGCCCATAGAGATGAAAAAGAAGCTGGCGAACACCTCGCGGAAAGGCAGAATATTGCTCAGCGCGCGGAAACTGTATTCCGACTCGGAGATGATGAGACCGGCAAAAAAAGCACCCAGCGCTACCGATAGTCCGGCAGCCGAGGTAAGCCAGGTGATGGCAAAGCAGATGGCGACGATGGTGAGCAGAAACAACTCGTCAATGCGGGTGCGTGCGACATGATACAAGAGTTTTGGGACGATCCACACGGCGCAGAGATACATCAGGGCGATGACGCCAGTACACTTAAGGCCAAGCCACAACAACGTCGAGCCTGCTGCGCCGTCACCGCTCGCGCCGGCCATGATCGGCACACACAGCATCATCGGCACGCTGCTGATGTCCTGGAATAACGAAACGGCTAGCGAAGAACGGCCATGCGGACTGTCCAGTTCGACACGCGCGTGCAAGATTTTGAGCATGATGGTGGTGCTGGTGTGGCAGAGGAGCAGCCCCATGAAAATAGCGAGCGGCGTCGGCTGGCCGAGGCTTTTGACGATGGTAAAAACTGCCAGGGCGGTAAGGCTCACCTGCAGGAAACCGCCAACGAGTACCGATTTTTTGAAACGCAACAGATTACGAAAAGAAAATTCGATGCCGGTGGTGAATACCAGGAGTACGACGCCGATCTCGGCCAGCATATCTACTTGTGCCACAGCTTTTACCAAACCAAGACCGTGCGGCCCAGCGAGAATACCTGTCAGCAGGAATCCGACAATAGCCGGGATGTGCAGCTTGCTGCATATAAAAACGACAGCGATGGAAAGGGTAAAGATGATGACAATCTCGTTGAGCAGTGGAATATTCATGCGAAACCTCGAAATTTTTTCATTGACAGTCGCTGAGAATCGGAGCGGGTATGGTGGGTATCGGTATTCTCATACGGTACAGTTTCAAAGCCAGTTTGAATTTGGTGCGATATTTCCAGGGCGCGCCGGCCAATGCCTGAGAGATTTGCTGGTTCAGTTCGCCGAGATATTCCTGTAGTTTTTTTGGGGCTTCCTGCTTATATAGTTTGGCTATCATGCGGTAGGTGTTGTAGACATTACGTTTTACGTCATCTTCATATTGCGGAAGATCGTCCTCTACGTCTGCCATCGCTTCCCCAATCCAGAATGCCTCCAGAACCGATTCATTATAGGGAATACCACGCAATTTATAAAGAAGGCGATGAAGTACCCTGAAATCAAAGCATTTGAAATGGTTTGCCCTTTTGACATCTTCGAACGTGAACGGTTTGCCACTGCACATCTTCTGTTCCAGCCCATAGTAGACAATGCCATTGGCAAATTCCTGTTCGATCTTTTCATCCAACAGATTTTTCTCTTTCAGAATAGTGAAGAGAACTTCCATATGTTTTGATTTGAAGTTTTCCTTATCGGTATTGAGTTCGTATTCTTCATCAATCTGATAGATCGTGCTTTCAGTGTAAGTAAGAACAGGAAAATATTTGAAAAATTCGTGTTCTTTGATGCCGTAAAACCGAAAATAGATGTCGACGAAAGGCTCCAACGTAGCTCCTGCCTTATCCAAAGCGCGGTAAGAAACAGTCGGTTGCATATAAATTGGTGATACCATAGCATTGCTCCCGGTTAAAAGTTCCTCTTGAGCCGAATATTTGTGTGTTTCATTTAAACAAAAAAGTGTTGTTGCGTCTCCGCAGACAAGCTATGTGAGCCGTCACTCGACGGCGGTTTGTTGCTGTTATGGCTTCTTGGGACAGCCGGCCCTCCAGCTCTTTGACACGGGCTGTTAGCTGCGCAATGGTGGCGTCCTGTTCTTTCACGCGGGCCGTTAGTTGGGCGATGATAGCCTCCTGCTCCTCAATTCGTTTGAGCAGCATTTCTACCAGCGCGATCACCGCTTCTGGTCCGCTATTGTATACC
>JAGVGO010000013.1 GCA_020057085.1 Planctomycetota bacterium
GGGCGCAACCCTTTGTTTTGCCTGGTTCCTGGCACTAAAGTGACCAGGCTTTATTACTGCACCACATCCGTGGTGAGGGGTTTTTACACACGCATCAAGCATCACGCAGTGTAAAATCGCATCGTACTGAGGCAGGGCATGCCCATATTTTATGGTAATGATTCCTGCTACGGTAAGCCATATGTTGCCGGAGAGAAGGCAGGTGGCGATGAAGCGCGCCAATCCACCCTGGCGGAAAGTGCGGGTGGCGATGTCGTAGCGGAGCAGCCAGAGCGACAGCGCCAGTAGAGCGCCACCGAGCAGGTAGTGGGGCGGGAGCTGTCTGTCGGTCACGAGCGGGCCAGACACGAGAATATCATAGGTCGGGGCGAACAAGCCGAGCAGAAAAGTCAGCACAACAGTGAGGAAGAGCGATTGGGCAAAGCTGGAAATCATGACGAGGCGACTGAGTTCCAGCCGTTCGCCGGCAATCGTCAGCACGAGAAATCCTACCCACCACCAGACAAATGAATAGACCGGATAACGGCAAGCGAGAAAAACGTTGCCGGTCGCCAGCATGGCCGCTGCCAGCACCAGCGTCACGGCGGATAGCGCCGGCTGACGCCAGAGAAATAGGGCCAGCATCACGGTGAGAAGCATGCTGCCGGCTAGCATCAATATCGCGCCTGCCGGGTAGCCCAGTCCGGTGAGGAATAGCAAGAGGCCTGCGGCGGTAAATCCCGGCGCCAGGTAGCCCCACAGACGATTGAGTGCCACCGCTCGTTCCAGACTGATGAGCGTCCCCAAAAAACCAGCCACCATGAGTGGGCCGTGCAGTGACAAGAGATTTTGTGCAAACGGCATCTGCCAGCCCAGACGAGTAAGCCCGCCAAGGATGCCGGCAATCAGTCCGATAAAGGCGACAACCAGAAATGGCCGCCGCGCCTGCGGTGGAACATTGCATGACATAAAGTTTTCCTTGTGAAAAAAAAAGCACCCCGTGCAGATGGGTGCCTTCGATGCGATCAGGCTTTCACTTTATTCTTTGACCTCGAAATCGGCATCAATTACGCCGTCGTCCTTTTTGCCGTTTTTCGGTTTGCTTTGCTGCGGGCCGCCTTGCGGGCCACTCTGGAAGCCCTGGAAACCTTGCGGGCCACCCTGGAAACCTTGCGGACCGCCCTGGAAGCCCTGGAAACCTTGCGGGCCACCCTGCGCGCCATCTTGCGGACCACTCTGTGGGCCACCCTGCGTACCACGTTTTTTACTGGCTTCGGCATACATCACTTCCGCCAGCTTGTGGCATTTTTCTTCGTAGTGCTCCATCGCTTCACGGATGACCGTCGGATCGCTGCTTTCGCACGCCTTTTTCAACTTGTCACGAGCTTCGTCAATGGCCTTGCGGTCGCCTTCCGCAATCTGTGAGCCGTATTCTTTGAGCGCCTTTTCCATACTGTAGATCAATTGATCGGCGCGGTTGCGCAAATCTACCGCCTCTTTGCGTTTCTTGTCTTCTTCGCCGTACTGTTCGGCTTCTTTGCGCATTTTCTCCACTTCTTTTTCAGACAGTCCCGAAGAACTCTTGATGGTGATGGCCTGTTCGCGTCCAGTGCCGAGATCGCGGGCCGATACGTGCATGATGCCGTTGGCGTCAATGTTGAAGGTCACCTCGACCTGTGGCATGCCGCGCGGTGCCGGTGGAATGCCTTCGAGACGGAAGCGTCCCAGCGTGCGGTTGTCACGGGCAAATTGGCGTTCGCCTTGCAAAACGTGGATATCAACGGCTGGCTGGTTGTCTTCGGCAGTGGAGAATACCTCCTTTTTGTCGGTCGGGATCGTGGTGTTGCGCGGGATAAGCACGGTCATCACGCCGCCGAGTGTTTCAATACCAAGCGACAGCGGTGCGACATCAATGAGTACGATATCCTTGAGCTTCTCGTCATTGCCCAGGATACCGCCCTGGATGGCAGCGCCGATCGCTACCGCTTCGTCAGGGTTGACACTTTTGTTCGGCTCCTTGCCGAAAATTTCCTTGGCCATCTTTTGCACCGCCGGGATACGGATGGCACCGCCGACCAGCACCACTTCGTCAATCTGCGACGGATTGGTTTTAGCGTCTTCGAGCGCGCGGAAGCATGGATTTTTGAGACGTTCGGTGAGCTGGCTTGTCATCTGTTCGAACTGCGCACGGGTGATCTTGGCCACCAAGTGCTTCGGGCCGCTCGCATCGGCCGTGATAAACGGCAAATTGATTTCGGTCTGCAGTACGGTTGACAGTTCGACCTTCGCTTTCTCGGCCGCTTCTTTTAGACGCTGCAGAGCCATGGTGTCGTTGCGCAAATCAATGCAATGTTCCTTTTTGAACACATCTGCCAGCCATTCCATGATGGCGCGATCATAATCATCGCCGCCAAGGAAGGTATCGCCGTTGGTAGACTTGACTTCGAAGATGCCTTCACCTACTTCCAGGATGGAAATATCGAACGTACCACCACCCAAATCGAAGACGGCGATTTTCTGGTTCTTCTTCTTGTCAAGGCCGTAGGCCAGCGCGGCAGCGGTCGGCTCGTTGATGATGCGTTTGACATCGAGCCCGGCAATTTTGCCGGCATCCTTGGTCGCCTGCTTCTGGCTGTCGTTGAAATAAGCTGGAACCGTAATGACCGCTTCGGTGATCTTGGTGCCCAGATGCTCTTCCGCCGCCTCTTTGACGCAGGTGAGTACCATGGCACTGATTTCCGGCGGTGTATAACTTTTTTCGCCGATGCGTACTCTGGCCAGTTCGTCACCAGTGCCTTCTACTTTGTAAGGAACTGATTTTTCCACCTCTCTCAGCTCGCCACGACGCCGTCCCATGAATCTTTTGATGGAATAGACCGTATTGGTGGGGTTGGTAATTGCCTGCCGTTTGGCCATGGCGCCGACGATACGCTCGCCTTCCGTTGTAAAGCCAACCACAGAGGGCGTCAAATGGCCGCCGTCCTTGTTGGGAATGACCACCGGCTTGCCGCCTTCCATCACCGCAATTTTTGTATTGGTTGTTCCTAAATCAATCCCTACGATTTTACCCATAGGCTCATCTCCAAAATAAATTTTACTTTTGCATTCTTTTACCAGTAAGCTTGCAACTAATATGCCAATAGCTTTTGTCTTTACAAATATTTGCAAGAAAAAAAGTTAAAAATAATATCCGCAGCCTGGGCAACGGTTATCTGACAAATATGAGGATTTCGGCACGTTTTGTTTGTCATTTTGGCGCAGAGAATTAGTGGCCGGATGAAGAGTCGTAAACAAAAAACCAGTTGACAACGCCCAGACTGCATGGTTAAGTGGATTCATAGTTGACAGTACGCCACCGGCGATCAGCGATCTCTTGCCAATAAACGGAGCTTTTCTGCAAACCCGCCGGCCAGCGATCTCGGCCAAGTTTGCAGATGTCGGTAGCGGCGTGGATGTCGCCAGCGTGCAGATGTCGCTCGACGATGTGGATGTTACCTCGCAAGCCCAAGTCTCTGCGGCAGGTTTCTCTTTCACACCTGGCAGCGACCTGGCCGAGCAGGTGCATATTCTGGCCATCGCTATCAAAGAGGCGATGAAGCGGGAATTCCTCTTGCGGATATAGAGGCCAAATTTGCGATCAAACCCCCACTCGCCGGGCCGACACTGAGCGGAGTGCTTCTGCCGGAACGAGTAGTGACCGATAGCACGGGCAAGGCTTACTCAGGGCTTGTCATGGATAGCGCAGGGCAATACACGGTAGTCGCCTCGTTTCCTGTATCTGATGGTCGCTCAGGATGGCAACACCGTACGTCGGTGGCTGACTCCTCTTTTGCCTTTACATCTGCAGATACTTGAACTCTTGGGCTTCCCATCTCAAGTCTATCTCGCTTTGACCGCTAATTTCGAAAATTCACCTTAAAAATGAGCGAACCGTGAGGGGTTATGATAAAACACTGATCAATCGGGCGCTACACCTGCTCGACAAGGCGGCGGGCGACCACAGCAAGAGCCTCTACGACCGTCTGGCTGGTTGACTGGAAAGAGCCGCAGCGGAACGACTTTGCCATTGCCGAGGAAGTGGCCATCGCCGCGAGCGACCCCAGGGCTTTCGGCAAACGCCCGGACGTGGTGATCTACGTCAACGGCATCGCGCTCGGCGTACTGGAACTCAAACGCTCCATCGTGTCGCTGGCCGAGGGCATCCGGCAGAACCTCGACAATCAGAAGAAAGAGTTCATCGAACAGTTCTTCTCCAAAGCCTGGCCACTTTAGTGCTGTTTTTTACCCACAAGTTTCGTGGCAGTTTTATTGTTCGCTCACGGTTGACAGTTGGTTGATGCGTGTGTAGAAATCCCGCCGCGAA
>JAGVGO010000235.1 GCA_020057085.1 Planctomycetota bacterium
CGGTCGCCTCAAAGGCAAGTCCCTGTCGCTGTCTCCGGTCTATTTGCAACGTGATGATTATGCCACTGGCTTAGTTCGCCTGTTATCTCTTGGCTTGCGTGTGATGACTCTGCTGGAGTTCGTAGTGCGACACTCCCTGAAACAACAACCGACTCAAGCTATTGCCGGTCTGTACGCAGGCAATCCCAAACGGACGGCCGCTAACCCTACTGCGGAAAAGCTATTGGCCGCCTTCAGTCACATTTATCTGATGGTCGCTCGAGAGGGCAATACAGTACGGCGCTGGTTGACTCCTCTTTTGCCTTTACATTTGCAGATACTTGAACTCTTTGGCTCCTCTGCTCAAGTCTATCTCGTTTTGACCGCCGATTTCGAAAATTCGCCTTAAAAATGAGCGAACCGTGAGCTGTAGAGTTCCGATTTCTTGATTGCCATGAATTAGCGAAACCTCACAGCCGTTTTGAAACGGCATCAATCACCGTCTTGAGCGTCTTGATACGGGCGTAATACTTGGATTCGGATTCGACGATGGTCCACGGCGCATACGTGGTGCCGGTCTTGAGCAGCATCTCATCTACCGCTTCCTTGTAAGCGTCCCATTTCTCGCGGTTGCGGTAATCTTCTTCGGTGATTTTCCATTTTTTGTGCGGCGTCTGCTCACGTTCTTCAAAGCGCCGGGTCTGTTCTTCCTTGCTGATGTGGAGCCAGAATTTGACGAGCACGGTGCCGAAATTGGTGAGATCCTCTTCCATTTCATTGATTTCCTGGTATGCTTTTTTCCAGTCCTGGTCGCTGCAAAATCCTTCGATCCGTTCCACCAGCACGCGCCCATACCAGGTGCGGTCGAAGATAGTGATGTGGCCTGCCTTGGGAATATGGTTCCAGAAACGCCAGAGGTAATGGTGCGCTTTTTCAATATCGTTCGGTGCACCGATCGGAATCACCTCATAGCCACGCGGATCCAGATTGCCAGTGAGCCGCTTGATGTTGCCGCCTTTGCCGGCCGCGTCCCATCCTTCACACAAGATAATGACGGGGATTCTCTTGAGATAGATTTCGTACTCGAGGCTGCGCAGTTCCTTCTGGTATTGCGCGAGCTTCGTCTCGTAGTTTTTTTTGCTTATGGTTTTGCTCAGGTCTACCGTGCCGAGAAGCGAGGTGATGCTTTTGTCCTGCCGTGCCTTCACCTGGTGGGAAGGCTTGCCTGACTTGTTCTGTGCCACCGGCTTGTCCTGGCGATTGGCTTCCATCGCCTCGATTTTATTGGTGAGCGCGCGGATCGCCGTTTCAAAAACCTTGACTGTGGCGAAGCGTACACTCTTGGCCTCGACCACGGTCCATGGGGCATAGTGTGTGTTGGTCCGCTCGATCATTTCCTCGGTGGCAAGCAAATATTGCCGGTATTGCCGGTGGTGTTCCCAGTCTTCTGCGGTGACGCGCCAGGAACTCTTATCATCGGCCTCCAGTTTGGCAAATCGCTTTTTTTGCTCTTTCTTGCTGATGTGGAGCCAGAATTTGATGATGACATTGCCATCCTCGGCCAGTTGCCGCTCAAAAGAATTGATCTCCTGGTAAGCCTTGTTCCATTCTTCCTTGCTTACGCTGCGCTCTATGCGCTCGACCAGTACGCGCCGGTACCAGCTCCGGTCAAAGATAGCGATGCGTCCCTTCGCCGGTGTCTTGGTCCAGAATCGCCACAGAAATGGCCGCAGCCGCTCCTCCTCGTTTGGTCGGAGGATGGGATACACTTTGAAACCACGAGGATCCAGCGGCAGGATGAGACGATTGATGAGCGTACCTTTGCCCGATGCCCCCCAGCCTTCAAAAACAATGATGACAGGGAGCTTGAGTAGTCTGGCCTGCCGTTGTAATTCGCCGATTTTGAGTTCCAGCTCCGGCATTGCCTGTTTGTATTCCTGTTTTCCCAATTTGACCGAAAGGTCTATATCTTGCAGCATACCGCGTTCCTTTTGTTACAACAAGGAGTACAGAAGTCCGGCGATGGTTGCCGTGAGGAGCGACACGAGAGCGCCACCGAACATTGCGCGTACACCGAGGCTCGACAAGCGGCTGCGCAGCGCATCTTGTTTGTCGGGTGCCACCATCGGCGTGATACCACCGATCTGGATACCGATCGAAGCGAAATTGGCAAATCCGCACAGGGCAAAGGTTGCCATCACGATAGCTTGTTTACCCAACAGCCCATCGCTCGTCAGTCTTGCCAGCTCACCATAAGCCACAAATTCATTCAGGCTTATCTTCATGCCGACCAGATAGGCAAAATTGGAACAATCTTTGTAAGGCACGCCCATGAGCCAGGCAAGCGGCCACAGCAAAGTGGAGAATACCGTCTTGAGGCTGCCCGGTATAATACCCATGTACTCCTTGCTGAGCGGATCCTGTGTCACTGCCCAGCCGAGCCAGCCGTACAATTGGTTGTCCACCGTGTAATCGAGCCAGCCGAGGCAGGCGTCGAGTAGTTTAATCAAGGCGATAAAGGCAATCAACATAGCACCGACATTGAGTGCCAGATAAAGGCCGTCGGCAGCGCCTTTAGAGGCGGCTTCAATGCCGTTCTTGGTGGAAATTTCCAGCGGCACCTTGACACTCCTGGCAGTGGCCGATTCTTCGGTTTCCGGGAACAAAATCTTGGCGATCATGAGCGAGCCGGGGGCGGCCATAAGGCTTGCGGTGATAATGTACTTAGCATCAACACCCATGCTAATGTAAGCGCCCATCACGCCGCCTGCGATGGTGCCAAAGCCGGCTACCATCACGGCATTGAGTTCCGAAGCTGTCATGGTCGGAATGAAAGGCCTCACCAGGAGTGGCGCTTCGGTCTGTCCTACGAACACATTAGCGGCAGAGACGAGCGATTCCGAGCCGGAGGTGCCCATCGTTTTAGCCATGAGCCAGGCCATGGCTGCCACTATTCGCTGCATCACGCCATAGTGGTAGAGAATGGACATAAAGGCAGAGAAGAAGATGATGGTGGGAAGCGCCAGGAAAGCGAACAAAAAGCCCAATTGGTGTGTTCCCTTGGGATCTCCCAGACTGCCAAACACGAATTTGCTGCCTTCCATGGCAAATCCCAGAAACCTGGTAACGGCATCGGAAACAGCCTGTAGTGCGGCGCTGCCGGTCGGCCAGTAGATGACGAGTATGCCGAACAATATTTGCAGGCATATTCCCCAGATTATCGGTCTCGGCTTGATAGCTTTGCGATTGTTGGAGAGCAGATAGGCAATGCCCAGAATGGTGGTGACACCGAGTACGAAAAATAAAAAGTTCATCCCTTACCCTTTCTTGTAAAACAAAAATTACTCTTGTGTCTTGGCAATCTCACGCACCAACTCGGCATTGAGCTGGTGCCCCGAGCGGGAAGCAGAGACAAATGCTTTGAGGCGAGCGCCGAGGAGTGCCAGATCGCCGATGAGATCGAGAACTTTGTGCCGCACGAACTCGTCAGGGAAGCGCAAGGTGTTCTCTATGATCGTGCCGTTTTCGGCGATCACGAGTGTGTTGTGTGTGTTGGCCCCTTTGCCGAGTCCGACGCTACGCAGATGTTCCACCTCGCGTTTGAGGACAAAAGTGCGCGCCGGTGCGATCTCTCTGGCAAATTTTTCGGCAGAGAGTTCGAGGATCAGGTATTGTGCCGGCACATATGCCACATCGTGCTCCAGTACGTATTCGATCTTGAGCCCTTTGTCATAAGAGGATGCGCGTAGTAGTGCTTTCTCTTTGCCGACTTGTACCTCGTGTCGCAACACCAGCTCTTTGGCTTCGGCTGCCTGCCTTTGTACGCCGGCTTTGCTGAGTGCCTGATAAAACGGCAGAGCACTGCCATCTATGCCAGGCATTTCCTGGCCATCCATCTCTACCAGCAGGTTGTCGAGCTGAAGTGCATAGCAAGTAGCCAACAAATGCTCAGTGGTGATGACTTCGGCGTTGCCCTGTTTGAGGGTGGTACAGCGCATCTGTTGATGCAGATTCTCCAGCCTGGCCTCGACACGCGGCTTGCCCGGCAGGTCGCTGCGCACAAAGACAATGCCGGCGTCGGCGGGGGCTGGTTGCACATGAACATGGACTTCGGCACCGGTGTGCAGGCCAATGCCGCTCAAGGTGAAAGCGTTCTGGATGGTTTGTTGTTGCATGTTGTCGACTTCCTTATTTCGCGACGATGGCGTAAATAAAAAAAGGGAGAGCTTTGGCTCTCCCTTTTTGTTTGGTTACTCAGCCATCAAGCCGATTAGTTGATCGGTTGATCAATGAGCGGGATGGTATCGGGAGCTACCACCGTGTAGAACAATTGGGCATTGGCTGGGCAATCTACGAGGGACAGGTTGACGCTGCCGTTGTCATCGGTTTCGCCGGTTACGACAAACGACATGTCTTGGGTGTAAATGGTGACTGTGCCATTGACTTCGGCACGATTTTCGGTGGCTACTTGGAATGTCAGGTTGTTGTCAAGCCCACGAGTGGCCTGTGCCGACATGGTGGCAGCCGCTTTGGTGCGGACGAGCAGTGTGCAATCGCCAAACAGATTGCACTGCTCGGCCATCTGGTTGCCTTGACCACTATTGGTATCGCCCCAAGCTTCCAGACCCTTCACGCAACCGACAGCTTCGAGAGCGCCAAAGGTGAAGTTGGTTTTTCTGATGATGGCATTGACCGTAGCGCACTGTTTGTCGCAGGGAGGTACCCAGGCTTCGTTAGTCGAAGCGCCTTCGAATGCCACAGCGCCACCGCCGGCCTTCCGTAGCCAGCCTTCGGCGAAGCAGGTGCCGGTGCGCACGAAATCACCATTGACGCAGGCAACGCTGAAGATCACCGGAAACTTGTTGCCGTTGTTGAGGCCATTCACGTTGCTAACACTAAAACCAGTGGTGCCCCAGGAAGTGCTGCTGCCGTGTCCGATGTAGCAGATGATGCCACGGCCGTTGTTGACCGCATTGGTCACCATTGTGGCCGAGGCGCTCGGATCGTAGATGTCGTCAAAATAGGTATAGCCATAGCCAATGAGACCGCCGGCGTCAACGGGCACTTTCTGCCCGGCGCCGCCGCCATTCTGGATCCACTCGGCTCTTGCCTTATCGGTAGGGCTGCCCTGATCGCTGGCGATGCAGATGCCTTTGTTAAGCCAATCGCCGGCCTCAGGACTCTGCTCATAGGCTATAATCTTGGCAAACTGAGCTGGAATACTGGTTGCATCACCGGAAATACGGGAAATGAAGGCATCCGGATAATTGTCGTTGCCGGCCAGACGCACGTACACTCTGTCGGCATCCGCGCTCTCGAATGTGCCTTTGAATGTAGGCATCTTGTCAGCATCGCCGACCAGCACGACATAGCCGAAACGGGTGGCAACGTTATCATAGAGAGCTTGCAGGTCAGCCTTGACGGTGCTGGCACTAACGGTAGCATAAGACTTCACCGTTACTTCATAACCGCTTTGCTTCTTCCAGTTTACCCAACCATTGATCATCCCTTCGTACTGGTTCGGAGTGACCACAACCAGTTTCTTGTTGTTCTCGTTGGGCACAGTGCCACGCTCGCTCGTCGTAGTATCGGTGGCATTGAGGAAGCTTTCCTGATACATCGAACGGAAAGTCTTGCCCGGCCTTACAGCCTGACGAACGGCCGACATTCTGCCATTGTCTTCGCAGATGAGGACGAACACCACTTTGGTAAGCACTTTCATCTTCATGGTGACATGATTGGCGCGGATGGGCAGAATCTGCACGCGGACGCCATGCACATCACGGAAATCGAACGGCTCGCCTACCTGGAACTGCTCTTTTTCGCTCGGCCAGAACACGTCTTCACGATAGATCGGGCCAAAATCGAACGGCACGCTGTCATAAGGAATTTCACGGGTGAAGTGCCCCTTGGAAGGAACGATCGGGGCGGTCAGAGGGACTTCCACTTCTTCCTTGGATAGCACTTCCAGTTTGACGTTGCAGCGATCAGCGATTTTGATCAACTTGGTCAGTTTGGGTACCATCGGAAAGCCCCGCTTCATGTACATGGAAGCTTCGGGCATATGAATTACCACGCACTCTTTGCCGTTGATGGTCACCATCTCCTGTTTGTAAGGAGGGATGGTGATCTCAACTTTTATATCATTGCTGTTCAACGCTTTAAGCGCCGCGCCGTTGTCCAGCACTTTCCACTCGGCAGAGGCAACCACTGCGAGGGAGAGTGTCAAGATGAGGGCAGTGATAAACAGTTTTTTCATTTGTTGTACTCCATCAAAAACAGTGAATTAGTTGCTATACAAGTAATATTATGAGCAAAAACAATACCAGTAAATCTAAAACAATATTATAGTTTCCATGTCTCTGGCATAGCGGAAGTACAAGTCATACTGTATGGTAGGAGCAATTTGGGTTATCTTATTGTGTTCGTCCGTTTGTTACTTTCGGTAACAACAATGTTACCAGAAGTAACAAACTCATTTGCCGGACAGCAAACGCTGCCCTAAAATTTTGTCCAGATGCTCATTGGCAAAAATTTTCTTACATACTGCCTCGCGGTCATAGACAACGCGATGGAAAAAGAAAAAATCATCAATGATTTCCAGATAGCAGGCGCGCGGATCTTCATCGCGCGGTTGGCCAACGGAGCCGACATTGATGATCGCTTTTTGGCCAGGCAGAAGCTGATACTTGTATCCCAACTGTTCCAGGGTAAAGACTTCTAGGGAATCTGCAATCACACATGGCACATGCGTGTGGCCGGAAAACAACACTGCATCGAATGCGTGGAAAATCTCCCGAAATTTTTTATCTTCGATGCCGATGTTGCGTGTCAAGATATAATCGGAAGTCGGGTCTAGCGGCGAACCATGCACAAACGTGTAGTCATCCAGAGTGTAGATGAGCGGCAGGTTTTGCAAAAATTCCCACAGTTCGCTCTTTAAGGGATGGGTGGTGTTTAAAAACAGGTCGCGAGACCATTCCAGAGCATTTTTGGCGACAGGGTTAAACAAATATACCCCTTCCACCAATGCCTCGTCATGGTTGCCCTTGAGGCATACATCGCATGCTTCCATGATCATCTGGGTGCATTCCAAGGGATTGGGGCCATAGCCCACTACATCTCCCAGGCAAATGATATCCTTGATCCCTCGCTTACGAATATGCTCAAAGACAGAGGCCAACGCTTCCTGATTGCCATGTATGTCAGAGATAACAGCACAGCGCACAGTTAGTTCTCTCTTTGCTAATAATGTTCGCCGTTAATGGTGACCTAATTTTTTCATGAATTTTGCTTTAATCGTGCTGGAAACGAGCTGCCACAGCAAATCACGATCGGTGCAACCTTCAAAGATATTGAGAGGAATCTGGAAGCCTCCCTTGTCTAACCTGCCTCCGCCATAAGCCTTGCCGGTTTCTTTATCGGCACCGAATACTTCCTTGAGAAAAATATCGGGATCTACGGTGGTACTGCGGGTACGTAACGAACCATGGATATATTTTTCTTCGACTACACCAAATACCACAGCCGTATCAATACCCTCTCGCCTGACCAGATAATCGGCGGCCTGCGCGATGCCGTCACGATCTAATTCACGCACAAAACCGACGCCGGCAAACAGGTAGTTGTCGCGAATCTCTTTGCTCGCCAGTCCATTTTGCAGAATATCCATCATGCTGGCTGTTACTGAAGAAGAGGCGATCAATTTGAGCAAATCTTTATCGGCGAACTGCGATAGATAGGCTGCCGCTCGCCAGTCAACTTCACGCGCCAGGAACAAGTTGTCGGTATCACTGCGGATACCGTGGTGCAAGGCTGTCGCCAATGCAGTGTGTTCTGCCTGGTTGTTGTGCAGCGTAAATTTGCCATACTGCAAATACTCGGTGTAGATAGCACTGGTAGAGCCGGCATTTTCACGAATATCAACAAAGCGGGCTTTCACTTTGCCTGTTTTCTTATGGTGATCCACCAAAGAAAACAGTGGGGCATCTTTAGGAAAACGTTCCAGTGCCGGGAAATCTTCTGAAGGAGTATCCACCAGTGCGTATGAACTGAATTCGGATAGATCCATTTCTGGTGTGTAAAGCCGTACTTCCACGCCTAACGCTTTTACCAAAGCACGGTTTTCCGGATGACTGATGGGGTCAAAATAGATAATTTGTCCTTCCACCCCAAAATGGTGTGCGATAGATTGATGTGCCCAGGCGCAGGCGATACTGTCAGGATCAGGAGGTCCTTTGACCACGATCAACATTTTATGACCTGAGAATTCCTGAAACAATTTTTCCATCTCTTCTACTTTTTTGCGCCGAACGACCCAGCCTTCTCGCTCACGTTCCAGGCGTTCAGTCAAGACCTCATCTAATTTGTTTTCCTTGTTTTCTTCCGGTGGAAGACGTGTTTCGTCCATGACAATTATATTCCATTGAGTGAAAAATTTTAGTTGATAATAAACGGCATTCCACAAAGTTGATGTGAATGTGGATTCATAATATAATACAAAATACAAAACAGCCAGTTTTGTGTATTATAGCATGTGGCATCCGAGGTAGCAAGGGATTTTTCCTGGCAGTAGTTCGGCCAGGAAAATCCATTTACAGCTCCTACGCTTTATTTTTTCAATGCCTTGGCCATAGTTTTGCCGATGTCGGCAGGGCTCTCCACGACATGGATGCCACATTCCTGCAATGTTTTCATTTTTTCCTTGGCCGTACCTTTGCCGCCGGAAATGATAGCGCCGGCATGGCCCATCCTTCTTCCCGGAGGTGCGGTTTGGCCGGCGATGAATGACACCACCGGCTTGTTACGCATATTTTGGCTGATAAATTGGGCCGCCTTTTCCTCGGCGTCGCCACCGATTTCACCGATCATCACCACTGCTTCGGTCTCGGGATCTTTCTGGAACTCTTGCAAAATATCTACGAACGAAGATCCGATGATCGGGTCGCCGCCAATGCCTACACAGGTAGACTGTCCCAAATTGAGAGCAGTAAGCTGTCCCACGGTTTCATAGGTGAGTGTCCCACTGCGCGACACAACGCCGACTTTGCCGGGGCGATGGATGTAGCCGGGCATAATACCGATCTTGGCAATCCCGGGGGAAATGAGGCCAGGGCAGTTGGGTCCGATCAGGCGGCTATTTTTGCCCTGCATGAACAGTTTGACTCTGAGCATATCGAGCGTCGGCACCCCTTCGGTGATACAGATGACGAGGGCAATGCCCGCATCGACTGCTTCCATGATGGCATCGGCAGCGCCTGTCGCCGGTACGAAGATGATCGAGGTGTTGGCCTCGGTTTTCGCTACTGCTTCCTTGACCGAATTAAAATACGGTACCGCTTTCTCTTTTTTGTCCGGCGTCGGCAACGGGAAGGTGGTGCCATTTTTGCCCGGTTTCACCGCGCCGACGATATTGGTTCCATACTCCGAACATTGCGTGCAATGGAACAATCCCGCCTTGCCAAGCCCTTGGCAGATGACACGTGTATTACGATTGACTAAAATGCTCATCTTTGCCTTTCTATTTCAGAAGACATTTTACCACAGTTTATGATTTTTGCAATAGCTAACCCCCGGCTATTTCTTTGCCTTGGCTGCGGCCACTACTTTCTGTGCCGCGTCGGCCATGCCGGTTGCGGTGTCGATCTTGAGCCCCGACGAGCTCAGAATCTTCATCCCCATCTCCATGTTGGTACCTTCAAGGCGTACTACGAGCGGGTGTTTGAGTCCCATTTCCTTGACTGCATTGACGATGCCCTGGGCGATCAGATCGCACTTGGCGATACCGCCGAAGATATTGACCAGAATGGCCTCGACGTGCGGGTCGGAGACGATGATCCTGAATGCCTCGATGACCTGATCTTGTTGGACGCCGCCGCCCACATCCAGAAAATTGGCGGGCTCGCCGCCAGCGCGTTTGATGATGTCCATGGTTGACATGGCCAGTCCGGCGCCGTTTACCATGCAGCCGATATTGCCGTCCAGCTTGATATACGACAGCTTGCTCTTGGCGGCACGAATTTCCGCCTCGTTCACTTCGCTGTTGTCACGCAGTTCTTCGTACACCGGATGGCGGAAATCGGCATTGTCGTCAAACAGAATCTTGGCGTCAATGGCCATAATCTTGCCGTCTTTGGTGCGGACGAACGGATTGATCTCGACGAGCGAGCAGTCGTAGGCGATGAAAGCTTGCGTGATGCCTTGCATGGTTTTGACCACGATATCGAGCTCGTTTTCGGCAAAGCCGAGCTGCATAGCCATTCTTCTCGCCTGGAACGGTAAAAGGCCGTAGCGAACGTCAACAGTTTCTTTCAAGATTTTTTCCGGACTTTTCTGCGCCACTTCCTCGATTTCCACGCCGCCTTCCGCCGATGCCATCAGCACCAGGCCAAGGCTGCGGTCGAGTACCATGCCAAGGTAATACTCCTTGGCAATATCAACGGCCGCACACACCAGCACTTTATGTACCGGTACTCCTTGCGGCCCGGTCTGATGGGTGACGAGCGGACGCGACAGGATGGTTGCCGACACGCTGTTGGCCTCCTGCGCCGACTTCACCAGTTTGACGCCGCCCCCCTTGCCACGTCCGCCGGCGTGTACCTGTGCCTTGACCACGGCGGTAGGAACTCCTAATTTAGTAAAAGCGGCTTCGGCTTCTGCCGCACTGTTTGCAACAATCCCTTCCTGCACCGCTACACCGAATTCGGAAAGGATTTTCTTTGCCTGATATTCATGGATTTTCATAAATTCTCCATAGTATACAGGATCATAGTTTCTCAAAAAGGCAATAGACGTTATTGGAAATAAAAGATAGGTCGCGCTGATACCCTCTGTCCCTCACTCCGTTCGGGACGAGGGCAAGACCAGCCCTCTCGTACTCGTGTCCCGCTTGTCGGGACACAGAGTATCCGCAATGCGGCGCAGGCCGGCGATCTGCTAAACGATTGCTTGCATTGACAAGTTTGCACGCGTTAGTGCGTCCTGTCGTTGCACGACGCTCATCGCTGTGCTTCAGGGCTGGTATCACGCTCCCCAAAACATTACAGCTACTTATTTCCAATAATGTCCAATGTCAACACCACTAAAATAACACAAAAATTTCTAAAAATCTTGAAAAAAATCTAAAATCTACTCTCTTGCGGTGAATTCGATCATGCGCTGCAGAATTTCGTCTATGGTCATCTGCGGGCGAATTCCCAGTAACTCGTATATTTTGCGTGTGTCGGGCACGCGTCGTGGGAAATCTTCAAAATCTTTACCGTACACTTGCTCGAAAGGGATGTACTGGATCGCTGAATTGCTGGCTGCCACAGCTTTCACTTTCTGTGCCAGCTCGTCAATACTGATTTCGTCCTGGCTGCCGATATTGTAGATTTCGCCGATGGCTTTTTCGTTTTCTGCCAGTTTAGCCAAAATGTTGCACACTTCGTCCACATAGGTAAAACAGCGAGTCTGCTTGCCGTCGCCGTACACCGTGAGCGGGCTGCCGCTCACCGCCTGCTTGATGAGCCTGGGCAGCACCATACCGTAGCGCCCGGTCTGGCGCGGGCCGACGGTATTGAAGAGGCGGAAGATCACTACCGGCAGTTTTTTCTCATACCAGTAGGCAAGGGCCAAAAATTCGTCGAGCGCCTTGGAGCAGGCATAGCGCCATCTACCTTTGGTCGGTGGGCCGAGTACCAGGTCGTCCTCTTCGCCAAACGGCACCTTGCTGCTCTTGCCGTACACTTCGCTCGTCGAGGCGATCATCACCTTCTTCTTCTTCTTGTTGGCCTGACGCAGCACCAGTTCGGTGCCGGCAACATTGGTGTGGATGGTCTTGATCGGGTTGTCTATGACGAGTTGCACGCCGACTGCCGCCGCCAGGTGCATGACGGTATCGCAGCGGTCTACCACCTCGGCCAAAAGACGCACGTTGGTGATGCTGTCTATGTAGACATGAAAGCGTTTGTCCTCACGCAGGTGTTCGATATTTTCGATGCTGCCGGTCGAAAGATCATCAATGATGAAGACTTCGTTGCCCAGCTTCAGCAAATGTTCGCTCAGGTGGCTGCCGATAAATCCGGCACCGCCGGTAATCAAGTAACGCATATCTTAATCCTGTTTCTTCTTACCGCTCCACAGCTTCTTGATAAACACGACAATGCCCACGTACACGCCAAGGAACGACAACATGAAAAGTTGGGTGATGGCCGATTCGCCGTTGATTTCAAGTCCCAGCAGATACATGCACCCCGCTGCTGCCAGCGCCGACAACACCATGCCCACAAGCAGTAGCACCAACCAGCCGAGAAGGCCAAGCAGGGAAGTGGGCTTACGCGCGTCAACCGTTTTTTGAACGTCGGTTCGTTCTGTTGCCGCTGCTTGCCATCCCTTCTCCTGCACTGTCCGTATGAATTTGGCCACATCCACCAGGGGAGACACTTCACTCCCGTTTAGGGCAAAGCGATTGTTGTTCTTATCGGTCAATATCAGACTCGACGTTTCTTCGTTCATAGCCTTTTTATCGACTAGAGACAGCAGTGGCGATACATTCTCCATGCCTTTGATAGTCGCGTTTTGGAGTTCGATCTTCTCGATGTCTTGCCAGGCGAGCGACCAACTGCGCCAGGCGCGCCAGTGGATGCCGCTGACATCGAGGGTGAGTACCCACTTGTGGGTAGTGTGTACGAAGATCGCTCCTGTCAGGACGATGACACCCACGATGCTAAAGAAAACGAGAGTGTCCTGCGTTATTTCTGAGTACAGTGCCACCGCCAAAGTGAATAAAAGCAATAGGGTGATAAAGTAAATCACCATCAGGCGCGTGTAACGACCGACAGGCAATATCATGGCCTGTTTTTGAGCATCGAACATACTTATTTCTCCCTTTCTTTCTCTTTACCATATTTGTGCAAAAATTGTTCGTGAAATTCGCGGTAATTGCCGGAGTGGATGGCATCTCGAATCTTTGACATCAGGCGATGGTAAAAGGTGAGATTGTGTACGGTGAGCAGCACGAGGCCGAGTACCTCCTCGACTTTCTTGCTGAACAGGTGGTGCAGATAGGCGCGGTTAAAATTCTGACAACAGTAACAGGGGCAGCCGTCTTCAATGGGTGACGTGCTTTCGCGGTAGCAGGAGTTACGCACCTGCAACTTGCCGGAGAAGGTAAAGGCGCCGCCGCCGCGCGCGTTGCGCGTGGGCATGACGCAGTCGAACATGTCAACTCCCTGGCTTACCGCCATGAGAATGTCTTGCGGCGTGCCCACACCCATGAGGTAGCGCGGTTTATGGCGCGGCAAGACGGCGTTCACCTCGGCGATCATCTCGGTCATGATCTCTTTTGTTTCGCCGACCGCCAGGCCGCCTATCGAGTAGCCGGAAAAATCCATGGCCGTGAGTTCCTGCGCACACGTGCGGCGCAGGTCACGGTAGGCGCTGCCCTGGACAATGCCGAAGAGTGTTTGCTGGTTCTGTCGCTTGGCTTCTTTTGATCTGGCCGCCCAGCGCACACTTCGCTCCATCGCCTCCCTGGCTTCTTCGTAGGTAGAGGGCCAGCCGATGCAGTGGTCGAGCGGCATGATGATGTCGGAACCAAGAGCATCCTGGATCTCCAGCACGCGTTCCGGGGTAAAAGTGAACAGGTCGCCGTTGATGTGCGAACGGAATGTCACCCCACTGTCGGAGATTTTGCGGAGGTTTGCCAGGGAAAACACCTGAAAGCCGCCACTGTCGGTAAGGATCGGGCCGTCCCAGCGCATGAAGCGGTGGAGGCCGCCCAGCTTGCGCATGAGTTCGGCTCCTGGCCGCAGCGCCAGATGGTAGGTGTTGCCGAGAATGATGGTACTGCCAGCTTCTTTTACCTGTGCCGGTGAAACGGTCTTGACGGAAGCGCGTGTTGCCACCGGCATGAAGACAGGCGTGTCAAAGTCTCCGTGCGGAGTGGTGATATGCCCGGTACGAGCCGAGGTGCCGGAGAGGTCGTCGCTAGCGACGATAAATGAAAAAGAATTATTTGTCATCCTGCATGTCTTTCTTTAGCGTTTCGAGCTCTTCGGCACTCAGTTTTTCAAGCGCCTTGCCTTTCCAGTAGCGGATGTCGCGCTGTGCCTCTTGCATCTTTTTGTCCAGCTCTGCCACCCTGGCCTCCAACTGTTCCATTTTAGCTTTGCTCTTGCTAAAATCCGTTTCGGCCTGGTTGGTGGCGCGACTCTGCTCTTGTACATTTTGCCGCAGAGCGAAATTTTCTTTTTCGAGCGCGACGATTTTTTCTGCGTAAGACTTTTGCATCTGGCGCTGCTCTTCCTGAAGCTCTAGCAGAAATTGTACCTGACTCTGATACCCTTCCCTGGCACGCTGGTGCAAGGTGTCGAGTTCGCCCTGGTAACGCTGGTCCTGGTTTTGCAGATGGCCGTACAAGCGGTTTTGCAGTTCCTGCCTGGCAATTTCTACCTCACGTGTCAGATTTTTCTCGACATCTTTAGTGCTGAAAAAATATTGATACAACAGCCAAAATCCACCAATCAGAGCGCAGAACAGAAAGAGCATGCCCCAGGCGAGAGAGCGTCGCATCCACATGTTCTGCGTGTGGTGTTCCTCTAATAGGCTCATCTGCGAGTGGTGGAATTGCTGCATGAGCGACACTACGTCGCGTTTGTCCCACAGCACTACGCCGGTAGCCGTATCGTGTGCTACTAAGCTGGCCGGATTTTCCTTGAGCTTTTGCGGCGGATGCGCCACGCTATCTTCCGGCTTGGCTGTCTTTTTTTGCGTATTGGGGAATTGTAGCCAAAACATATTTACTTTCCCAGGCAAAATTGCGCGAAGATATGGTCGAGCAGATGTTCTGTGGTCACCGCGCCGAGCAATTCGCGCATGGCACTCAGGGCGGCACGCAGGTCAATGGCGACGAACTCGTAAGAGACACCCGCACGTAAAACGGTAAGACCTTCTTGCAGCGCCATCAGTGCTTCCTGTGCCGCGTAACGCTGGCGCATGCTCAGCAACAACGGTTCCAGGCATTCCTGCGCACGGCGCGTTTTTTGTGTAAGCCAAGCCTCCACGCGCGCAAAACTCTCCGGCATGTGCAGCGACACCGTGACGACCTCGGCACCTGCGCGCCACTGGGCTATCTCGCTTTCCGGCCAGAGCGACGGCAGATCACTTTTGCTCTTGACAAATAAGAGCGGTACAGCCGGCAACTCTTGCAAGAGCGTGGTGTGCGACGGTAAAAGCGGCGCGTTGCCGTCAACCAGATAGAGTAAGAAATCAGCGCCTTGCCAGGTAGCGCGCGCTTTTTGTTGAGCGCGTGCATGCACGGACGGCGGCTCGTCCATGATACCCGGCGTATCGATCAGGCGAAAGGGAATGCCGCCCAACATGCACTCGGCGGACAGATAATCGAGCGTCGTGCCGGGTACAGGCGAGGTGATGGCCGCCTCTTGCCGCAGCAAAGCGTTGAACAAAGTGGACTTGCCGGCATTGGGCAGGCCGATTATGCAAACCGTAGCCACGGTGCGTTCCAACGGCGGTGGCGAGGCTGTCATACTAACGAGCGCCGCTACCACCTGGGAGAGTTGTCTTTCCATTGCTTGCTGCGGTGCCGGTCCGACCTCTTCGTCTACAAAATCAATGTAGGTTTCGAGTAGTGCCAGAACCGCGGTAATTTCTTGCTGTATCTGGCGGAGCCGGTCTGACAGCGCACCACTGATGCCAAGTATAGCCAGACGCCGCTCGCTCTCGTGTGAGGCGGCGATGAGCGATTGTACTGCTTCCGCCTGGGCAAGATCGAGGCGTCCGGAGAGAAAGGCGCGCCTGGTGAACTCGCCCGGTTGTGCCGGTCGCGCACCCGCCTCGATCATCTGGGCGATCAATCTGTGTAGCAGCGGCAACGCAGACCATGTGTGTATCTCCGCCACATCTTCACCCGTGTAGGAAAACGGAGTGCGCATGAAATAAAGAGTGCCGTAGATGGTGGTAGACCAGGCGGCAAGCTTAAATTCGCCATGCGCATACCCGTAAGGCAAGGGCAATACACCGACATACTGTTGCCGGGCAATGGCAAACGCCTGTGGCCCGGACAGACGCACAATACCACGTAGTCCTGGTGCGAGAGCGGAAGAGATGGCGACTATCGTATCGTGCATGTGTTTTTCTTGCTATGATCTATTTGTATATGCTGGTGGGTTCCTCGTGCACTATCTCCTTATTGCATTGGTCCCCCTTTACGATTGCCTGAAATTTAACGCCGCCTTCTTTGACGGCTTTGCATATGACCTTATATTTCGCTACTTCTCCTGGTTTCAAAACCTGCACAGGGTCGAATATAACGGTATTTTTTTCGGCATCATAGCGGAACGCCTCGTTGCCTTCTGCCTTAATAAATTCCAGACCTTCAGGGATAACACCTTCGAAGACGATGTTGCTACAATCCACACTGCCTTCGTTGCGAACTTCCACCATATAAGCCGTTGTTTTGCCCACCCCTATAGGGTCTTCCGTATCATAGGTGCTGATATGCAAAGCCGCTGATTTTTCTCCGAGAGGGCAAATACTGGTCTGTTCTTCTGTGAAAATTTCGCTGGGAAACTGGTCAAACCGAATAGAGGCCTTGTGCAGGGCACCGCCCGGCTCCAGTCCTTTGCATACTATTTTATATGCCACCATTTCCCCTGGCGGTAAAACAGGCAAACCGTCAAATATCACTTGCCTGTTGTCCTCGTTGTGGCGAAACGACTTAGGCCCTTCGGCAGAGATAAACTCCATTGCCTTAGGGACAAAATAGCGGCATACGACGTTCGTACAGTCACTAGTGCCTTCGTTGCGGACTTCTGCCACATAAGTGGTATTTTCCCCTGCCTCCAGTGGATCTTCTGTATCATAGCCACTCAGGTGCAGAGCGGGCACGCCTGTAATAGATATAGAAATTTTTTCTTTGAGCCGGCTTCCTTCCTGGCTTGTAACACGGACCAGGATAATCGTGTTACCTGTCGCCTTGGCTCTCAGGTTCAATGCGAACTTTATTTTTTGTTTTGCTTCCATATTCTCGACTACCCAGGTTACAGTCGCACTTTTCTTTTTTGCAGAGGGCTTATATGCACCCTTAGGTGTGGAAGAGATGTAATCTAGTTCATTCGGCAGAGTACTGATTACTTTGACCTCTTCCGCAACGACACCGCTTGCATTTTTGACCACAAACTCGCATGAGATCGTTCCATGCAAGAAGACCGATGCCGGCGCTGTATGAGTCAGTTTTAAAATCGGAGGCTCCTGGGCATACAAGGATATAAAAGCCAAAACTAAAAAGAGAGGTATGAATTTCATACTTTTTCCTTTCTTTGATTTGGGATTGCGGACAGATTGGGGATTTACCCAACCACACCAAGAATGATCATCAACAAGTGTATTGTACACGAGGCACATTGGGTAAACAAGCAATTTTTGCCGAGTGTAGGCTCTGTCTAAAAATAAATTTACATTATTGTGGAGTAATTTTATCAATATACGAGGCGCGACGAGCGCCGCATAGCCTGGCTCTGTAAGCGAGGA
>JAGVGO010000107.1 GCA_020057085.1 Planctomycetota bacterium
GACCTCAGAGATACTCTGCCTTTTTACTCCTCCTGCTTTCCCATCATTTCAATTTCTACTTATCTTCGGCCTCCACCATGTTTTCATTCGTCGTTGCTGTTTCGGCTAAATTTTTATTGTCAACAACGAAAATTTCTTGTAAAATAGTCCAGTCAAAACAAGTTTGCATAAACAAGATCGGGGCCAGATAATGTGTACAAGCGACCCAAGAGTATGGTTTAATTTTTTTCTCATAACATTCATTTTAGCCTTGCCTGTGGCCGGACAACAGGCGGAAGATTCTCGTATTTTCAAGATGGCGTGGGATTTGCCAACTTATGCAAAAGATCACTCCTGCGCAAAAAAATATTTGTGGAGCGAAGCAAATACCCTGGGTGATTTGTATGTGCTCTTTTCCAAAACAAGGAATGCCACCAAAGGGGACGAAGAAGCGTTTGCCGGCTATGCCTCGTTCCGCCCGTTTGCGCTCGATTTCAAAGATTTTTCCTGTGCCTTTGGTGTCTCTTTCACAGGCGCTATGGGGAAATTCGAAGAAGGCAATGCCGAAGAGCAGGAAGATGTGGATATCGGCAATTTGATACCCAAGATGCGTCCAGGTAGCATCACTCTCAAAAAAGCCGATGGCTACAGCATTCAAAGCGCCGTCAGTTTTTCCACCCTGACATCGTTTCCCAAGCAAGGTTTGCAAATTGTCATGGATATCGGCTTTGCCTGGACCAAGCTCAAAGCGACTGGCGACATCAATGCCAAAGTCCTGGAATATTTCAACAGCGATCCCAATCAACCGTTGTTCTATTATGTTGATACAATAGACGACTACACTTACATGCAGCGCAACAATGGTGTCTACCTGTCGCTGGAAATCCGCAAATTTTTTGAGCGAAGTTACCTGAATTATTTCAGTTTCATGGTCTACGGCATCCGCAAGATCGAAACCGACAGCCGTGAGTCAACGGGTATCGTCACTGGCAAGCTTACGGATTTAAACGGCAACCCGTTTCCCATCATTGATTCACTGGGCAGGGTAAAATTGCCGACCACGCTATGGAAAGATGTTTTCTTCGAACACGAACTGCCCGATCCACAGGAAGGAGACTTCAACGGCAGCTTCATCGGCGGTAGTCTGGTGGCTCGCCTGATAGGGTTTCCTGTTGACGTAGGTGAGCTTATCAAGAATCAGGACATCTCTCTGGATGCCTTGTTCGGTCTTGAACACACGGCCGGCGAATTGCTCGGTGCCGATTTCCACGGCATCGGCGTCAATGTCGGCGGCCAAATTTCTTTGTTAGAAGTTGTCAGCGTCGCCTTCACTTACACTTTTCAACGCAACAACGACCTCGACGACGAGTGGGACGTGACGCTGGTACTCGGTTTGCACTGATGGAAAAATTGAGTGATGACCTCGTGTAGTCGCGGGCTTTACGCCCGCGTTCGCGGTAGAATGTTGCAAAAGCAACTCGTTATAATTTCATAATGTGAAATGGATTTTGGGGAGGTTTTTTCTTTAGGAGTTTTTTCATGAAACATTTACTTTACTTTGTTCTGGCTTTTCTGTTGTTCAGCACGGTAGCGTTTGCCGATACCGACGCTTTCCAGGTAACCACCGATGCCAATGGCTATGTGGCAGCGGTTGACAATGTGGCGATGGGTACGCTGACACTCACTTCGTTCAAGTCCAGCCATGCGTTTGCCAATGCGGTGGTGAAGGTGGACGGCAACACGATTTTCAATGCTGCGGTCACCGCCAACACCACATACAATGTGACAGGCGCGGCCAGGAGCAAATTCGAGCTGATCGCCAATGGCGGTCCAGCCAGTACCACGGTTACCATCACTATCGTGTATACCTATTCTCCATACGGTGCGGCGTCAACACGGTTCTTCAGCAGCGACACCCGTGACACCGATGCTTTCGAGCTCACCACCGATGGGAGCGGCTTCGTGACAGCTACGGAAAATGTGCCGTTCGGCACTTTTACCCTGAAAGATTTCACCTGCACCCACAGCTTCGGCAATGTCCAGGCGAAAGTGGATGGCAAAGTGATTTTTGACGCTGCGGTCACCGCCAACACCAAATACACCGTGACAGGCGGCGTGGCCAAGAGCAAGTTCGAGCTGGTCGCCAGTAGCGGACCAGCCAATACCATCGTCACCGTCACCATCAACTACACCTTTTCGCCGTTCCTGCAGATGACCGGCTCCCGCGACACCGACGCCTTTCAGCTCACTACCGATGCCAACGGTTATGTCACCGCCACGGAGAATGTGCCGTTTGGCACTTTTACCCTGAGTGATTTCACCTGCACCCACAATTTTCTCAATGTGCAAGCGAAAGTGGATGGCAAGGTGGTATTCAATGCCGCTGTCAGCGCCAACACCAAATACACAGTGGCGAACGGCGTGGCCAAGAAAAAATTCGAGCTGATCGCCAGCGGCGGCCCGGCCAAGACTACCGTCACCGTCAACATCACGTACACCTATTCGCCAACTCGTCTGGTTTTCTCCAAAGTTTCCGATTACCAGCGCGCTAAATTGTGTGGTGAAACCGATGCCAACGGCGACCTGTCTATCCGCGACAAAAATTTTGAGGTACCGGCCGACAAGAGCGTCACGGTGTGGGGTTTCTACACCAAAATGGCGTTTAGCAAAATGATGCTCACCCTCGACGGCAACACCATTTTCCCTGAACCTGTCGATTGCGACCACAACTGTCACGGTAACCTGTATCTCCTCAATTTCAAGCTGGAAGCGGGCAAACACACACTGAGCCTTCTTGCCGAGGGCGGTAAACCGGAATGCGAAGTCTGCTTCCTGTTCCTCTACAAATAACGACTCACTTCCGTATGATCACTGAAACCCGCCACGGCTTGGCGGGTTTTCTTTTGTCCGGTCATCTATAACAAGGAGCGAAACGGGTACTTTATGGCTGAAAACAAAGAAGAGATCAAGCAGTTGCGACTACGGCGCAACCAATTTATCCGTGAAGGCAGGTGGGCAGATGCCTTGGAAATGGCTAATCGTCTCATAGCCATCGCTCCCACCGCTTCCCGCTACACCAGACGCAGCATGATCTTGATCAAGCTGCACCGCTACAACGAGGCGCTTGCCGACATTGAAAAGGCTCTTACTCTCGATCCCCAGGAACAACGAGCGGAAAAACTTTTATCACTGCTCGTCACCATGCCTGGCACCGAAGAAACAGAGATAAACGAGAGTGATATGCAGCCAGCCGATGTCGAGACGCCGACAGCGCATGCTGTCCCCAGAATGACTCGCGTCAAGGCCGGCAAGAAATTGTCGGATGACAATGCTACGCTCAGAATGGAGGACGACGAGGGTCCGATCCTCTATTCGCTTACCGAAGCCTTTCTGGCACAGCAGGTTGAGCAAATAATGGCGGAAAAGAAAAAACAGTCCCCGCCATCTGCCGCTGCCAAACCGGGGCAAACGACAGCTACCCAAATAGAATCAGAGCAAACCGAGCCTGCGTCCGCTGTTACTCAGGACGAATCCATTGCCAGTGCCTTGACTGAAAGAAGGCCGGCCGTCCCAACATCGCAGGGACAGGAACCCAGTTTAGCCAGCGATCTTACCGAAATGGTGGGCAGCCCGCTTCTGGGCGGCCAAGAAAAGTCGCCTGCCAAACAAGCCTTTGCCGGCGATGATGATGGAAAAACTTTGCCTGCCGGTACCCGGCTTGGCGATTACATCGTGCAGGAGAAAATAGGTCAGGGCGGCATGGGCAGTGTGTACAAGGCGGTACATGTACAATTGCACCAGGTCGTGGCGATCAAGGTTCTGCCGTCCGACGATGTGAGTGCAGAGAGAGTGGAACGCTTCAATCAGGAGGCACAACTTGCCGCGAAGTTGCAACACCCGCACATCGTGCCGATTTTCCATTTCGGAGTGGAACACGGATTCTACTACCTCGTCATGCACTGGGTAGACGGTGTGCCACTCAACACCATGCTCGCGGAAAAACGGCTGACGCCGCGTCAGTCCCTCGACATCATGCAGCAGGTGGCCCAGGCGATGGCATGCGCTCACGCGGCGGGCGTGATTCACCGTGATCTCAAACCGTCCAACATCATGATTGACCGCTGGGGACGAGCCATGGTGCTCGATTTCGGCCTAGCCAAATCGCTAGAGACCGCCACCGACATCACCCGCCCTGGCCAGATACTCGGTACTCCCAAATACATGTCACCGGAGCAGGCGGCAGGCGATATGGCGGCAGTAGACGCACGCACCGACGTGTACGCCATGGGTGTCATTCTCTACGAAATGCTCACCGGCAAATGCCCGTTCGATGGCGAATCGGCACACCAGGTCATCTACAAAATTTTGCACGAAGAGCCTCTGCCAGCGAACAAAATCAATGCACGTCTGCACAAAGACCTGGAGACTCTGGTGGCAAAAACGATGGCACGCGAGAAGTTCAGGCGCTACGCCCATGCCGGTGAACTGCAAGACGACATCGCCCGCTACATCCACGGCGAAGCCATTCTGGCAAGGCCGCCGAGCATTCCTTACCGGCTTTACAAATGGACGATGCGTCATCCGGCGCGCTCCGGCATGTTGGCCGTCACCATGCTCTTTGTGCTTGCATCTGTCGTCTGGTATCGCTTCTTGTATGATCCGCACTGCCAGTTGAAAACAATGTACGACCAGGCGCAGAGCGACACTGAACGTGAGACGCTGCTGAACACGCTGGCAGGCCAGGCGGCCGGCAAAGATGCCGCATTTCTGCTCACCGTGTTGGCCGCAGGTACGCCACGGCAGCAGGCTGTTTCGCTGCGTCTGTTGGCCAATATTGGGCAAAGCGTGGACCAGGAGCGGATAGACGCCTTTCTTGCCAGTTTCAATGACGAACTGGTGCGGGCCGCCATCTACGCAGTCGGGCAGTATCGCCGGCGCGACATGCTGCCGAAGATGCGAGCTTTTCTTACCCCGGATCAGGATTGGCGCATCCGGCTGGAGGCTCTCCATGCGCTTTCCAGCATAGCCCTGGCAGAAGCCATTCCGTTGTGCGTCGAGGTGCTGGCCGACAACTATGCCCTGCGTGAGAAGGCGCAAAAAATCTTGCTGCGGCATCAGGATAAAGCCATACCGCATCTACTCGATGCGCTTCTCAGCAAGCAAAATGCCAACATCTGGGAGGCGGCAAGAGTACTCGAAACGATTGGTTCGCCGGCCTTGGAGCCACTCATGGCACAGTTGCCGCGTAGTGATGTGGAACGACAGCTTCGCATTCTCAAGGTGGTGGCGAAAATCAAAGACCCGGCAGCGGTCGCTTTCCTCATTGAGCAACTCCGCGATGCAAAACTGGAGCGCAAAGCATTCACCCTGCTCCACGATCTGGCTCGCAAATATCCGGAGGATCGGCGCATTGCCGAGATTCTCGCCAGCCACCGACCGCGTTTCTTCTTGCTGGTGGAAGCGCAGTGCTTCGGCGTGCAGAACGACACTTTAACACACAACATCAAGGTATTGTCGGTAGACGGACACGTCTGGCAACAGCCACGAATAACGGTAAAATTGCCTGACAATGTGCAGCTGGCAAGCGGCAAAGATGAGCATTACAACGCTCAGAAAAAAACTCTCGCCTGGGATGTGCCGCTCCCTATACCACAAACGGGCGTGGATGTGCAGCTACAGATTACCTGCAAGACGGTAGGGCAGGGGATGTGCAAAGTTATCTTAGAGGACAATGGGCGTGAAATGGACAGCATGGAGTACCCCATCGTGGTGATGGGTATAGCCGGTGCCCACTGTAGCACCTACGACACTGAAGACCCATTGGCGATCAATGATCCCACGACTTATGTCGTGGAGGCACGCAACGAAGGCAATGCCCCGCTCACCAACCTGCGCTTTGTGTCACAGGTGACGCCCGAACTGGAAATCACCGAAGTGGTAGCGTCGGAAAAGTCCAAAGAAAGCCAGGCCAGGGTACACCTCATCTGCAAAGACAAGGCTGTGGTCTTCCTGGCTACGCCGCTCTTACCCGGGGAAAAATTCTGTTACCAGGTGAAATGCAAAGCGGTGAATATTGGCTCGGCGTTACACACAGTCTCTCTTACCTACGACCAGTTCGCACGCGAAATCAGCCTGAGCGAAGGCACGATGATTTATTGGAGATAAGGTATGAAGAGTGCAGGACTCGACATCGGTTCGATCACCACTAAGGTGGCGATTATGGAGGACGGCGACATTCTCGGCACGCGCGTGGCGTTCACCGGCTACCGCGCCGAGACGGCAGGCAGCAAAGTGTTGCAGGAACTACTACAGGAGTTGAAGCTGGACATGGCGGAGCTTGCCGCTGTCGTGGCCACCGGTTATGGCAGGAACAGCGTGCGTTTTGCGCACAAGGTCGTCACCGAGATCACCTGCCACGCCGCCGGTGCTCGTTTCCTCTATCCCAAGGTGCGGCTCGTGATTGACGTGGGCGGACAGGACAGCAAGGCCATCTCGCTCGACGAGCGAGGCAAGGTGAGAGATTTCGTGATGAACGACAAATGCGCCGCCGGCACTGGCCGCTTTCTCGAAGTGATGGCCAGGGCTCTCGAAGTTGATCTTGCTGCCTTTGCCGAGCTGTCGTCTAAAAGCGACCGGCCATCGCCCATCAGTAGCCTGTGTACGGTATTCGCCGAATCGGAGGTGATCTCGCTCATTGCCAAAGGTGAAAAACGCGAGAACATCATCGCCGGCATCCATGAGGCAATGAGCGCGCGCGTGGCCGCGCTCGCTTGTCGTTTGGGTCTTAGCGAACCGATTGCCATGACCGGCGGGGTGGCGCGCAATGCCGGCTTTGTTGCCGCCCTGGCCAAAGCGATAAACAAACCTCTCCTCGTCTCCCCGCACGCGCAGGTCAACGGCGCCATCGGCGCCGCCGTGCTGGCGATGCGGCTCTTCACCACTTTTGGTGAAGATTTATCGGAATATGAAAAACTGAAAAAATAACGGGAGACATGCAGCCTCCCGTTTGCTGTTTGCTACTCCCTAAAAGTAGCTGTCACGATTGCTACCGTCATGTTGGCCTCTGTGCATACAACAGTTCTTGAAACCGTTTGTTCGAACCACATGGACACAAGTCATTGCGGCCGAGTTTTTCATTGAGTAGCTTGTCGCCATGCACTATTCTCTGCCCACGTTTCACATGCTTTTCGGACGGATAGCCTTTTTGACGTTTGCTCATTGCTTCAAAAAAAGCACCCTTCTTCGTTATGGTGTTGCTTCTTGCTCATAATTTTCTCCTTTCTCCAAGTCGCTGTAAAAAAATAAGTTTTACAGTGACTAAACGGGTCAACAAACGCGATCACGCTCTAACACATGCCCTTTTTGAAATGGCGTGCGGCCTTGCTGATTTTGCGCCACCGCTGTTTTTCCATCAACTGAGCCTTGATATCGCTGCGTGCATGCATATGCTTGATCTCGCGTTGCAGCTTGCGGTAGTTGGTCAGGCGTTTGGGATCGAGCGTGCCGTCGGCGATGGCCTGTTGTACGGCACACCCGTCCTCGCTCTGGTGCTGGCAGCTGCGAAAATAACATTGTTGCGCCAGCTTCTCGATATCTTCGAAAGTGAGCTCCAACGCATCTTCGCTGCCAAGAAGCTGGATTTCACGCATGCCGGGCGTATCCATGATGAGACTGCCGCAGGGCAGCAGCAGGAGCTCGCGTGCGCTCGTGGTGTGCTGACCGCGTCCGGTGTCGTCCGACAGCGACTTGATCTTCTGTCTCTCATAGCCCAGCAGACAATTGATGAGAGACGATTTACCCACCCCTGAAGAACCGATGAATGCCACGGTTTTACCTGGAGTCAGGTATTTGCATAGCCCGCTTGCGCCATCGTGTTGGCATGCACTGGTGGCAACGACCGGCAGCCCCATGGCTACAGGTTCTACCTGTGCCTGTCGGACAGCCAGATCGTCAGCCAAGTCCGCTTTGTTGAGTACGATGACGGCGTTGCATCCGCTTTGCCATACCATGAAAAGATACCTTTCCAGCCGACGCACATTGAAATCCTGGTCCAGGCCGCATACCAGGAACACCGTATCTATATTGGTCGCCACAATCTGTTCCTGGGTGGCCCGGCCGGCCGCCTGCCTGGAAAACTTCGTTTTGCGGGGCAACACTGCATGGATGAGCGCCTTACCTTCTTGTTGCAAAGGCTCGATCGCCACCCAATCGCCTACGGTAGGAAGCTCGTCGCTGCCGTTTGCCTGGTACCGCAATTTGCCGGTCGGTTCGGCATTCAATTCGCCATTTTCGGCATATATGAGATACGAGCGATTGTACTGGACGGCTACGCGGGCTGCGCTGAAGCCCTGCTGCTGGTAAGGAGTAAAATGGGAAGAGAAAAAATCTTGCCAACCTAAAGTTTGTAACTGCATGGAAAATATCCCTTGAAAATTGATTACAGTGGTTGAGTCGTTGTTCGATCACAAGGGATGAAAACAATGTGGGCGTAGTGGTTGGGCAAAACAGGACTGTAAGACGAAAAGGAATTGGATTACCTGTGAGGGTCGGAGGAGGACATCATGTGGCCAATGAGCCACGCATATTCTTAGGCTCTGTCTAAAAATAAATTTACATTATTGTGGAGTAATTTTATCAATATACGAGGCGCGACGAGCGCCGCATAGCCTGGCTCTGTAAGCGAGGA
>JAGVGO010000190.1 GCA_020057085.1 Planctomycetota bacterium
GCAACCCTTTGTTTTGCCTGGTTCCTGGCACTAAAGTGACCAGGCTTTATTACTGCACCACATCCGTGGTGAGGGGTTTTTACACACGCATCAAAATTTGACTTTTTACACAGACATCAAAAATGAGACCCACTTCAATACGCACCATATGCTTATATTTACTCGATTACAAATGTTTTTTGTCTTTTTTCTAAACTCTATTGCGCGACTTTAACAGCGACGCCGACTTCTTATACAGGCAACTACCCGGCTAAGATAAATTGGATAATTTTGCCGGATGCGACTCCTCACCAAACAAAACCATCCAACTCACGCATCAGTTGCGCGCGTCGCTCTTCATCACACCATGCGGAGCGGATGGCATTGCGAAGCAAATGGACAATATCCTGCGCGGTAAAACCGAAAGCATGCATGAGTGCCCGATACTCCTGTTCCAGGCTGGTGTTAAACATTTTTGGATCGTCGCTATTGACGCTGACGAGCAGTCCTTCTCTGTAAAAACGACCTAGCGGATGGTGTTCGATAGCTTTGACGACGCCGGTTCTCAGGTTAGAAATAGGACACATCTCGATGGGAAGCTGGGATTTTTGCAAATAGGCTACCAGCTTGGGATCATCCATTGCTCTTGTGCCGTGTCCGATGCGATCCACCTGCAGGCTGCGGATCGCCCCCCAGATGCTGGCCGGGCCGGACGCTTCTCCGGCATGCGCCGATGTCCTGAAACCGAGCCGCCTGGCTTCGCGATAGACATCCGCATAGGCTTCGGGTGGGAACATCTGCTCCGAGCCGCCAATGCCAACACCTATGACACCCAGAGTTTTGACCTCGGCAATTTCATGTAGACAATAGCTGCCAAGTTCAGGGCCGAAATCGCGGATAAGGTCTGTTACGAGGTTCACGGTAATGCGTTGCGACTGCGTGTCCAGGCCGCGCCGGATAGCCGCAGTGATTTCCTGGGGTTTGAGGCCGTGCCTGGCAAAATCTCCGGGCGAGTAGAAAGCCTCCGCATAGCGCACATTCTGGTCTGCCAGATCTTTGGCCACATCGCAGGCGATCAGGGTAAAATCTTCGTACTGCCGCAAAAAATTGCATTGCCATCGCCAGGTTTCAATAAAATGCGGAAAATCCTGATAACGAAAGCGTTGCTCCAGATCGGCCATGTTGCCGATTTCCTGAGCCCCGCCGTACTTTTCGACCAGTCGCCACAGGGTGGTTAACGGTATAGCACCTTCCAAATGAAGGTGCAGTTCGACTTTGGGAATCTTTGATAAAAAGTTTGCATTCATATAAAGTTTTCACCCTTGCCTTTTTCTTAAAGGAGATCACTTGTGCTCATCGTCACCGGAGGTGCCGGTTTTATCGGCAGCAATTTGGTACAAACGCTCAACAAGAATGGACACAAAGATATCCTCGTAGTAGACAATCTCAAGAACGGCCATAAATTTCGCAACCTGAGAGATTGCGAGATACAAGACTACATGGATAAGCAGGAATTTTTGGAGCGGCTGGAAAAATGGCAGCACTTCGGCAGCGTGCGCGCCGTACTGCACCAAGGCGCTTGTTCGGTGACGACCGAATGGGACGGCGTGTACATGATGCGCAACAATTTCACTTACACGAAAAGCTTGCTTCACTGTTGCCTTAGCCAGAAAATTCCCATGATCTATGCCTCGTCGGCCGCAGTGTACGGCAAAGGTACGGTATGTAAGGAAAAGCGGGAAGTCGAGGCGCCTCTCAATGTCTACGGCTACAGCAAATTTCTATTGGACCAGTATGTGCGGGAAATTTTGCCGACCGCCAAGAGTCAGGTGGCAGGGCTGCGCTATTTCAACGTATACGGCCCGCGCGAAAACCACAAAGGCAGCATGGCCAGTGTCGCCTTCCAGTTGTACAACCAGCACAAGTTGCATGGCGAAATCAAGCTATTTGAAGGCAGCGACGGCTATGGTCCCGGCGAACAGCGGCGCGATTTCGTGTATGTCGAAGATGTGGCGGCGGTGAATATGTGGTTTCTCGAACATCCGGAAAAATCTGGTATTTTCAATGTCGGCACTGGCCAGAGCCAGACTTTCAACGAGGTAGCGCAAGCCCTTCTCGCCTATTTCGGCCGTGGCCAGCTCGTCTATATTCCTTTCCCTGCTCATTTGCGCGGCTGTTACCAGAGCTTTACCCAGGCAGACATTTCGGCTCTGCGTGGTGCCGGTTACAACGGCAAATTCCGCCCGGTGCAGGAAGGAATCCCTGCCTACATGAAATGGCTGGACGAACACGGCACATAGTTTCTATGAAACATGAATTTTCATACGACTTTCGCTCGCGGTAAGTGTCGCACGATATCACATAAGGGGAGCGTGATACCAGCCCTGAAGCACAGCGATGAGCGTCGAGAAACGACTGGACGCGCCGACGCGCGTGCGAGCTTGTCAATGTAAGCAATCGTTTAGTAGAACGACGGCCTGCGCCGCATTGCGGAAGGGCTGGTATCATCGCGACCCGTAAAGTTTCATCCTTGTACCCGTGTCCCGCGTAGTCGGGACACAGAGTATGAAAAAAATTGGCCCGGACGGATGGGTTCTTTTGAAAAAGATTGTTACTTACAAGGCATCAATCTTCCTCTTTGGCTTCGCTCTGTAGTCCCATCGGCAGCGCCCTGATGAGCCGCTCCAGAATCTCGGCAATGGAAGTGCCGCCCAGGATAGCGAGCGGCGACAGGTTCTTCGACACTGCGGCGGTAAACTCTTGCTCGGCGGCGCTGCGCAGCACTGCGAGCAACTGTGGATCGAGTACACTCATTTGTTCCTTGAAGGCACTCACCTTCTCGTGCAACAACTTGATTTCGAGTTCTGCCTTGTGCGTTTCCGCATCGTGACGGGCTGCGTTCTCGAGCGCCAACGCCTCGGCGGCAGCCCTGGCCTTGCCCACTTTTTCCTGCCGCACCACTTCCATCTCGCCCTCTATTTTCACCTGCGCCAGCTCGCCTGTAGTCTTTTCCACTTCTGTTTCCTTGATGAGCGAAGCTTTGCGCTGTTCGAGAATTTCGCGGTTGACCGTCTCCTTGACTCTGGTGTTGTCGAGCCGCATCTGTTCCTGCTTCTTCTCCAGCTCCGCCATGATCGCCTTGCGCTGTGAATCGGACAGCAGTTTGTTCACTTCCGTGTCGAGGATCGCCACGCCCAGCACTTCGACATCGTAGATGTGCAAGCCGTTTTCCTCGAAGTAGCGGCCTGGACGCTTTTCCTCGCCTTTCTTCTCGCCCAAAATGGCCGAGCGGATCACCTCGGTGCCGTTGGCATGGAATTTTTCGATGGGAATGGCACGCGCCGACGCACGCACGATGGAACCGGCATGGTCACACAAGAGCGCCACATAGTTGTTGACGTTGAACCACCTCACACGCTCGACAGCCTCTTTGGCGACAAAGGAAACACGGTAGGAGAGAAGAATTTCGAGTTCCACGTGGTCGCTCGTTTTGAGGCGGATGATGTCGGAGACCTTGTTGCCGTTCACCAGCAAAAAACAAGTTGACAACAGCTTGTCCGACGATTTTGGCTTACCGGTGGATAGCTTCAATATTTCCAGGTCTTCGTCGTAATCGAGAATGCGCGTCTGCGGCCCCATCACCACTTCTCGCTTATTGCTCGAGGTGACAAGCACGGCAAAGCTCGGCGGGATGTAGATAGAGACAGCCCGGCCCGGCTTATAGTCGCTGAGGTTGGCCTTTTGCACCTTGTGCATGTATGCTTGCTGCTCTACCCGTTGCTCCATTGCTTGGTTGTCAGGCTTGTCTGGCTTGGCCTCGGCGAGACCGTATAACTTTTGTACTTCGTGGGTTAAGGTACGCGAGACGATCTCGGTCTTGGTCGGATCGGGCAAGAAGTTTTTCGGTCCGGCCTCGGTGGTGATCTTGCCTGTCCTGAGGTCTCGCACGTAGATGCCTTCCTTGTCGGCAATAGGGATAGGCTGCACTTCTTTGACGACCTCTATGTTTTCGCTGGGGAAAAAGAATCCTTCGCGCTCTTTGATGAAAAATTCCATGCCGGCGGTGTATTTACCGGGCAGCACTGCATTATCGCCGGCTGCGGCAGTTTCGCCAGCGATGACGAAATCTTTCACCACGCGCACATGTAGCCCGGTATTTTTGCGCAGTTGGTAGGCGCGGAACACCTTGGCCGTCTTTTCCTGTAAAAATTCTTCCATCGGCTCAGGGAACACCACCGCCGGGCCACAGCAATACTTGCGTTTGCCGTTCGGAGCGAGCAGGATGCAATACTCGCTGTCGCGCAGAATGACGGCGTTGCGCACATAGGCGCCCTCGATGTCGGGGATCACTTCGAGTCCGGTACTCGGGATGTAGAAGCGTTTATCGCTGCCGCGGATGATCTTTTCCGTGCCGATCACCGACTTGTCGTCATCGCCCACCGTGTCGTAGACGCGGATGACGAGATACTGGTCTTCGCGCAGCTTGTGGCCATCCACCACCGTGGCGAGCTGTCCCGGCCACAGCGGAAAGGTGGCGGGGCCAGGGATCACCACTTTCTTGCCGATGAGTAGCTCAATGGAGGAATTGCTGCCTTTGGTAAACTTGGCGTTGGCGTCTTTTGCCGGATTTTCCAAAATGATGTAGCGAGAGGAGGCGGCTGTGACACAACGATTCACACCTGAACTACCGTCTTCCGCCCGCAGCGTCACAAATCTGCCCTCACGAAATTCCACCATGCGCTCGGTGTTGGACAGACTGATTTTCGTCGGACCCACGTAGAGTACGATGTCGCCCTTGGTGGTGTCCTGGACGTACGCATACTCGTTGGGGGAAAGGATGATGTCCCTTTCCCTGGAATCCCTGTCTGCCATATGTTTTCCTTTCTACCGTCGGCGCTGCCCTACTTGCCAGTGGCCTGAATAGTTACAAAAATTTTCTCGATCTTGATTTGAAATCCTACAAGCAATTTGGGCGACTACTTCTTGCTAAGATTTTTAAAGGGTAACAGATTTTTTTGTTTTTGTAAAGTGAAAATTGCCTTTCACATAAAATAAAATAAATATCATTATTATTTGGATACGCCCGCTGCAGGATGGTTCACAAAACTTCCTGTTGCTTCTTTTCCGTGGCCACTCGTGCTTCCATCTCTTCCAACGGTTTGCTGATGTGCAGAGGATAGCTTGCCGTCGGCCTGAGGCTGTGATAGACAGTGGGGAGGCTTGCTCTCTCTTCGGCAAAACGGGCGCGTATGGTAGCGAGGCTTTCCTGCGGACGGACGCGCCGGCCATGCTCCAGGAATGTCGTAAGTAGCGGCCGCCCCTGTGCGTAAACTTCATGGCTGAAACCGAGTATATCTTTTGCCATCTGCCCCTTCTGGTCATGGAAACGGAAGACTTGTTTGCGTCCCACCCAGGTTTGCTTGCCGGTGCTGAGTTTCAGCACCGGTTGCCCGGCGTATTCCACCAGCTTGTAAGCCATGTCGAGATAAGGTGCGTCGGCCGACACGCCAAGCCGTGTGCCTATGGCGATGAGATCAACCGGCGCTGCGGCTGCCACCATTTTTTCGACTTCGTACTCATCGAGACCGCCGCTTACCACAATCGCTATGTCAGGGAAGCCGGCGTCGGTAAATATTTTTTTCACCTGCCGGCTCAATGTAATCATATCACCGCTGTCAAGTCTTACCCCTGCCAGTTTCTTGCCTTCTTGTCGCAACATTTTGGCAATTGCCACCGCCTTTTCGGCGCCGCTCAACGTATCGTAGGTGTCGAGCAAAAGCACCGTCGCATCGGGAAAAGTACGGGCATAGGCGCGAAACGCCTCCATCTCACGCTCGAAGCTGATGATGTAAGAGTGCGACATGGTACCATAGACCGGAATGCCGTAAATTTTACCGGCGAGCAGATTACTCGTGCCGCGAAAACCGGTGAGATAGCTCGCGCGCGCCACCTTGACGCCGGCATCCACCCCTTGCGTACGACGCAGTGAAAAATCTATGAGGCCTTTGCCCTGTGCCGCATTGACACAGCGCGCCGCCTTGCTGGCAATCAATACTTCCAGATGGATGGTATTCATCACGAGGGTTTCTATGAGCTGCCCCTCGATAAGCGGCGCCGTGATTTCCAGGATAGGTTCGTGCGAGAAGAAGATGGTACCTTCGGGCAGGGCACGTAGCGTGCCGGTAAAGCGCACCTGCCGCAGATAGTCAAGGAAAGCGGGCGGAAATTTACGCAGTGACGCCAGGTAAGCGAGCGAATCGTCGTGCATCTGAAAATCAGACAGCGTATCCGCCAGGTCTTCGCTGCCGGCGGCGACCAGATAGGCGCGGTTTTTTGGATAATCGCGCACAAACAGGCTGAAGGTAGCCTCGCCTTGTTTTTTTTCCTGCCAATAGCTGGCCGCCATGGTAAATTCATAGAGATCGGTGACCAGCTCCGGCGCATATTGTTGCCATAAGTTCATATAATCTCCGTAAATAAATTTCACCCAAACCATCGGCTCAGTTTATCTTGCATCACTTCCGACAGCAGTACCGAGAGCAGGATCGTGCCCTCCAATAAATGCACGGTGGCACGCGGCACGTTGTGTGTAATCTGCACCATCTCGCCGCCGATGGCGAGTCCTGCCAGCAAGAACGACACAGGGATGATCCACAGCGGGTGCTTGTGTGCCAGCCAGGCAATGATGATGGCCATATAGCCATACCCTTTGGGCATGCGATGGTGTAGTTTGTGTTCGATGCCTGCCATTTCCACAAAACCGGCGATGCCAGCCAAACCACCGGCCAGGAACAGGGTGATAAAAACGGTTTTCTTGGCATCAATGCCGGCATACACTGCGGCACGCACATTGTCGCCCACCACTCGCATGGCAAAGCCGAAAGGGGTATATTTGAGCACCAGGTAGACAACTATTGCAGCCGAGAGGGCGATAAAGCAACCGGTGTGGAGCCGTCCCCACGAGAGAGAAGACAGCCACGCTGCTTCAGGGAACAGACGAGTGTTGGGAAAGTTGCCTCCCGCCGTATCTTTCCATGGGCCGTAGACAAAATAGTTGACGAGTTCGATGGCAATATAGTTCATAAGCAAGGTGGTCAGAATCTCGCTCACATTGAAGCGACTGCGCAAGAAGCCTGCAGTTGCCGCCCACAGAGATCCTCCTGCAAAACCTGCCGCCATCATACACGGCAACATGATAAACCAGGGCAAACCAGGAAACGACAGTGCAACCCAGGTCGAGGTGAGGCAACCTAGCAACATCTGGCCTTCAGCGCCGATATTCCACAACGAAGAATGCAGGCAAATCGCTACAGCAAGCGAGCACAAAAGAATCGGTGTGGCACGTACCAGCGTTTCCGAGAGGCCGTATGAATCGAAAAAGGCACTGGAAAACAGAGAAGCATAGACCGAAATCGCCGCATAGCCGGTAAGCCATAAAATGCAACCGCCTAGCAAGATTGCCAGACAAACGGCTAAGAGCGGCGACAGCAAATAGGGCAATTTATGCTTATATCGCTGCCACAGAGTATGTACGAATTTGACAGGCATGCCCAAAATACTCCGCAAAAACCAAGATGGTCAGAATTTTGTTGCAAAAATACAATATATTGATTATATATTAACAATAATACAATATTGATTACCCTAATTGCTAGTCGATTGGGGACGCGACATACGGATGCGGGTAGTACCCAGTGAACAAACTCCCAGTTCCTGGCTCTACGTCAATCCTGCACCCAGTTCAGGGAGACCTACCGCGCAAGCGGATTTAGCAGGTAACTGCTTGTTGGTGCAGCAACTTACGTAAAGTATAAGTCTCTGCACAGGCTTGTACTTTTTTTCGCCAACTAGCGATCAGGGTTGCAACTCATATTTGAGCGAGGGACTTATTGATGGCTTTAAAATTGAACTGGGAAGACCGCCTTTTGGGCATGCGCGCGGTAGAGAAGCGATTTATTACCGAAAAGCAGTTGACCAAATGTTTGAACCTGATTGAGTTCAACAATCCTGCCAAAGCATTGAGCGATATGTTGCTGGAGGAAGGTCTGCTTACTGCTGCGCAGCTCAAACGTTTGCGCGAGGATATGCTCAAGGAAACATCAAGTGTTGACGAAGGTTCCTCAAGCAACGCTAAGAAAATGTTCGGTGAAATTGCTCTCGAGCAGAATATGGTGACAAGAGATCAGTTGGACGAAACTCTTGCCGAACAGGACAAATATATGCAAAGAGGCTTACGTGTGCAGATCGGCCAGATTCTGTACAAAAAAGGGTATCTTACGTTGCCACAAGTATCACGTATTGTGGAGGGACAATCGAAAAAGAGCCTGTATTGTAAGAATTGTCAGATTACCACAGTTATCCATAATTATGAGCCATCACGTATCTATCAATGCGAAAAATGCACTTGGGATCTAATCGAGGCCAAAGCGCCCAAGAAACAGGAAGCCGTTGTTGCCGAGGATGGACAGGATGACGAGCACGAGGAAGGTCTCGGCAAGCTGGATATTCTCGAATTGTAGTTAGGCTCTGTCTAAAAATAAATTTACATTATTGTGGAGTAATTTTATCAATATACGAGGCGCGACGAGCGCCGCATAGCCTGGCTCTGTAAGCGAGGA
>JAGVGO010000232.1 GCA_020057085.1 Planctomycetota bacterium
CGCCGCCCAAGATCAGGGTGCTCCTGATAGACGACAGCCTCTTGATGCGCAAAGCGATTCAAAAAGCTCTGGCACTGTATCAGGATATCGAAGTGGCTGGAACTGCCAAAAACGGGCAGGAAGCTCTCGCCATAATCCCGCAGATCAATCCTGATGTAATCACTCTCGACGTCAACATGCCCGTAATGGATGGCATCACGACATTGAAACACATCGCCGTCCAATTTCCAAAGCCCGTGATCATGCTGTCAGCCTTTACCCAAGAAGGTGCTGAAACCACTTTCGATTGTCTCACACTCGGTGCAATGGATTTTATTTGTAAACCTTCCCAGGCCGAGGGACAGATCGAAGATCAGGTCGAGGCGCTGGTGAGCAAAATTCGCCTGTGTGCCAAATTGAGGCTCAAGGCGGCAAGTCGCATGCGTGTGCAAAAGACCAACATGCAAGAAAGTCAGGATATCACAGCACGGCCACATGCCGGCAAAATCGTTGTCATGGTAGGAGGGGAAGGCTCTGACGGCGCCTACCTGCGTATTATTCCGTACCTTTTGAAAAGCATTCCCTGTAGCATAGTGGCCTGCCAGCAGATGGATGCCAAAATTTTTCCATCTTTCTGTCAATATCTTGACAAATACAGCCGGATTGTGGTAAAACAGATACAGCACAACGACCTTCTGAAAAAGGGCGTTTGTTATTTTCTCAATGCACCTATCTCTTGTTCGTTGCAAAAGACTATGTTGGGGACAGCATGTCACCTGGGCCCGTGTCCAGGTAATTTCCAGCAGTCGCTGGATGCTATGCTGCAAGCAGCAGCAACGATTTTCAGCGCCCAGACGGTAGGCGTATTGCTGACCGGCAAAGAGTATCCAAGAGAGGGCTTGCGCACCATTAAACGCGCTGGCGGTATGGTGCTGGCACAAAATCCTACGACCTGCCTGAATCCTGACAATATCTATGGAGCTTTAGATAGTGGTTGTATTGACAAGCTGATAGCGGAAGACGATATGCCGGCTATGCTGTGGCATTTATTGCGAGAAACCAAATAGTTTTTTAAGAGAGGTTTATGACTAACGAAATGCAGGAAAATCAAGATTGGCTAGGTAAACAACTAGGCAAGTATAAAATTTTGAAGCTACTGGGACGCGGCGGCATGGGGGCAGTCTACCAGGCACACCACACGATGCTGGAAAAAACTGTCTGCCTCAAAGTGTTGTCGCCTGCATGTACCGCCACCGGACCAAAAGCTATAGAGCGATTCCTGCAAGAAGCCAGAGCGATAGCCAAACTGGAGCATCCCAACATCGTCAAGGTTTACGATATTGAGCAGGTGAACAATTTGTATTTCATTGTCATGGAGTATATCCAGGGCAAAACTTTATCGCAGCTGCTGGAAGAAAAGGACGCTTTTGGTGTCCGCGACACCGTCAATATCAGCATCAAGATCGCCCAGGCGCTCGATGCCGCTCACCGGCAAAGGTTGATTCACCGTGATGTCAAATCTGCCAACATCATGGTGAGCGAAACTGGCGAAGTTAAACTTACCGATTTCGGCTTAGCCATCTCCGTTGACCGGAGTTCCAAAATCAGCAGCTCCAACGAAATTTGGGGTACACCGAGTTATTTGTCGCCTGAAACTATCAATGGCGACCCTGTAGATCACCGCACAGATATTTACTCTTTGGGCATTGTCGTGTTCGAGATGCTGATCGGCGAACCTCCTTATACCGGCACCAACCCGATCACCGTTTTACGCCAGCATTTGGAAGCCCCGGTGCCATCCATCAGCCAACTACGTCCCGATGTTCCGGTGGAGTTGGAGAAGATAATCGTCAAGATGTTGGCCAAACAACCTCAAGAGAGGGTTCAGTCGGCCGAAGCATTGATCGCCTTGCTACAACATTGTAGCTCGTCTTTGAGCGAAAACCAAAAGCGGGAAACCGTCCGTTACTATCCGGATAAGCCCGGCAACAGCGAGAACGATATTGAGCAGAAAGCTGACAATGACAATAAAGCGAACAAAGTGCGTGTGCTCGTCGTTGACGACAGTCCGGTCATGTGCAAAGCGATTTCCAATATCCTGAAAGCAAGTGGCAGTTGCGAGGTGGCGGGCGTAGCTCATAATGGCAAAGAGGCTCTGGAACTGATCCCCCAGCTCAACCCTGATGTGATCACCCTGGATTTCAACATGTCGGAGATGGACGGCACCACCACACTGAAACAGATCATGACCCGCTATCCACGGCCGGTCATCATGCTGTCCGCTTTCACCTACGAAGGCGCTTGGGCCTCTTTCGATTGCCTGTCTTACGGCGCCGTTGACTTTATCTGGAAATCGTCCAAATCGTACCTCAACGAATTCAAACGCGATCTTCTGGACAAAATCCTCAAGGCCGCAAAGATGCAGTTGCACATGCAGCCAAAACCAAAAATCGCCAAGATGTTCAACCTGCGAGGCCAGGAAAATACCCTGGCCAAACCTGCCCAATGGGCGGTAGTGATATCGTCCGGCCAGGGGGGATACCACACCGTGCTGAAAATCATTCCTTACATTCCTAAAAATATTCCGTGCGCGCTCATACTGCTGCAGGAGATGCCCGATGAGATGACCGACACTTTCGGCAGTTATCTGGATCAATACAGCCGTGTCACCGTGAAACAAATCGAGGACCATGCCTTGCTCAACGAGGGTGTATGTTATGTCGGCAACCACATCCTGTCATTCGGCGTACAGCCGGATAGCGGCGGTGGATTCAAGATAGTGCGGGAGAAACTGGCCAACTCGGACACCAGCGTTTTTCAGCAGACGATGGCGGCGGTTGCTGCGCACTTTGGCCACCACGCCATTGCCGTTGCTTTGACAGGGGAAATAAAAGGTGCTATCAAGGGGCTGAAACAAATCAAAGAGGTTGGAGGTACCGTCATCGTTCAGGACCCTGTTACCTGTTTTAAAGCGGCAACCGTCAATCTGGCCATTCAGGAAAAAATTGCCGATAAGATCGTCAAGGATATAGACATTCCATCGGTTTTATGGTATGTGCTGAAGAAGCATCAGGAAAAAGAGGCAAAACTCATGGCGGCAAAATGTTAAAAAATTATAATATTTGTCAATTATCTTCTTGGATTTTTTATTCCCTATCTTCTGCATCTTCGGGCGTTTTTGCCTGCTCATCCTCTCGACACCATATTTGCGTGTGCCAGTCATAAGTTTCATACGGATGGAACAGGCTTTTATAGGCCATGCTGTGGTCTTTCGCAATATAATATCCCAAATAATAATAAGGCAGCCCCAACCAGGCAGCATATTCTATTTCTTTGAGAATGCTGTAATTGCCCAGACTAAGATGGTTATATTTTGTTCTATAAAAAAAATAGACACTGCTTAGCCCTGCCTCGGCCCTGTCGAGAAAGCCTACAGCAGCCAATTCCTCCTGGATGTAATATTCGGATTGAAAAGCCCGACAGGACGGCGTATAGAAATTTTCCACAAACTCACGCCAGGTGACTACCCTCTGAAATCGCTCGTAGGTATGCTCCTGGTAGATGGCAAAAATTTCCGCAGTAGCGTGCAATGGCTGGAAGCGCACCTCGGTTTCGCTGTTTTTGCGCAGCAGTCGTCGCTGACTTTTGGAAGGGGTAAACTGCCGCGCCAAAACGCGCAGGGGGACACAATCTTGACACTCCGGACACGCCGGTCGAAAATAGTAGGGACCGAATTTACGCCAGCCCCGATTTAGAAAAAAAGCAAGCTCATGTTCATCCAAGTTTCTGGCAACAAAATAGGTCAGGCTGGCACATTTGTCTTGCAAATAGCTGCAAACACGCAAATGTTCGACAAAAGGTTTGTGCAGGATCAACATGAAATTTCCTCATGAAACTTTGTCCGACAAGTCCGACTTATCCGACAAGTCCGACTTGTCGTTCATGTTTCACAGAACGCATTACTTCACCATCGCTCCTGAAGGCACGTCTTGCTCCGGCAGCAAGAGTACCGGCCGGCCCTCGACATCGGCGCACAAGATCATGCCTTCGCTCATGATGCCGCGGATTTTGGCCGGTTCCAGGTTGAGGATGATCGGCACTTTCTTGCCCTTGATTTGCTCCGGCGTGTAGTATTTGGCAATGCCCGACACCACCTGCCTCATTTCGCTGCCGATTTTCACCTGCAGCTTGAGCAGCTTGTCCGATTTAGGCACCTTCTCCGCTTCGATCACTTCACCGATGCGCAAATCGAGAGTCTGGAACAGATCTAGCGAAATACTCTTGGCTTTGCCGGTCGGCGTTGCGGCAGGCGGCTGAACTGAAGCTACCGTCGCTTGGGCTTGTGCCGGCACAGGTGTCGTGGCTGTGGCGGTCGTAGTTTCTACCGCTTTCGTTTCTATTGCCAGCTTGGCTTCAGGGGCTGCCTGGGCCGCCTTCTGAATAGCGCTCGCCAATTTCTCTTCGAGTGGCGCAATCACATCGTCCTCGATCTTCTGGAAAAGCCCAGTTGGCGTACCGATGGTATGGCCAGGAGCGATTTCCTGGCTTGCCTGCTCCCACTTGCAGATTTTGTCCTTGTAACCGAGCTGCTCCCACAGCTTCTGTGCCGATTCTGGAATCACCGGCGATAGCATCACGGCCAGGGCATTCACTATCTGGATGCTGACGAACATGCAGGCTTCGCAGTCGCGTTTGTTTTCCTTGACACTTTTCCACGGTGCCTTTTCGTCGAAATACTGGTTGCCCAGTCGCGACAGATTGACGATTTCTGCGACTGCATTACGCACATCGAAGTTGGCATACAGACGTTCGACCTCTTTCGGGGTGAGACGGATTTTTGCCAGCACCTCCTTGTCGCGTTCGCTCAAGAGAGCAGAGCCTGGCACCTGGCTGTTGAAATTGTTGGCAATGAACTTGAGCACGCGGTTGGCGAAGTTGCCGATCACACCTAAGAGTTCACTATTGCATTTCAACTGGAAATCTTTCCAGGTAAACATGGTGTCTTGTTTTTCCGGCGCACAGGCAGCCAGGCAATAGCGTACCATGTCGGCAGGAAAGATATCGAGACACTCATGCACCCACACCACGTTGCCGACAGATTTGGACGCTTTCACCGATTTGTCGTCGGCGCTGAAGCCGAAATTGAGGTATTCGTTGGCCGGAATATGCCACGGTAACTGATAATTCTGACGCTGGCCCATGAGCATGGCCGGCCAGATGATGGCGTGGAACGGGATGTTGTCCTTGCCGATGAAGTGTACCACCCGACATTCCGGATTTTGCCAGTACTCTTTCCATTTGTCAATATTGCCGTTTTTCTCTGCCCATTCCATGGTGGCCGAGATATAGCCTATCGGTGCGTCGAACCATACATAGAGTACCTTGCCAGCCGCTTCTTCAAGTGGCACTGGCACACCCCAGTAGAGGTCGCGCGTGATGGCTCGCTCCTTGAGTCCCTGCTTGAACCAACCATGCACAAAGGTGACGACGTTTTCTTTCCAATAGGTCTTGCCGGCGATCCATTTTTCCAGCTCTTTTTGCATCACATCGAGGCGCAGATACCAGTGTTTGGTGCTGCGGATTTCAGGTGCGTCCTGGCAAATCTTGCATTTGGGATTTTTCAGTTCCAGCGGGTCAAACTGGTAGTTGCAATTCGAACACTCGTCACCGCGTGCTTCGGCAAAACCACAACGCGGGCAGCTACCCTCGATGAACCGGTCGGCGAGAAACCTTTGGCATTTCGGGCAAAAGTGCTGGTCGGTCAATTTCACCGATATGAGGTTGTTCTTGTTGAGATACATGAAAAATTCACGTGACAGGCTGGCGTGGTGCTTGTTGTGCATGTGGCTGGTGCCGGAGAATGTATCGAATACGATGTTGCAACGTTGGAATGCTTTCTTGATGTCCTCGTGGTACCGCTGCACGATGGTGCGTGGCGTAACATTTTCTTTCTCGGCGCGCAGAGTGATCGGCACGCCGTGTTCATCCGTGCCGCAGATGTACACCACATCATTGCCGAGGAGCCGATTGAATCTCACATAAATATCGGCAGGCAAATAGGCACCGGCGATATGTCCCAGATGGATCGGGCCGTTGGCATAAGGTAATGCCGATGTAACCAATAATTTCAGTTTACTCATGTCATTTCCCCTTGGAAAAATTGATAAATGTCGCTCTGTGATCGGACTTGCGGCGATGTGGGAGTTTTTTTGTACGCATTGTCTTGTTTCTCGTTTAACCATCTTGCTTTCACGTTGTCCTGGAATTGAATATCGAGCATAGTACGTAATTCCCTCTGAATCTCCTTGCTGTAGATTGGGCAGGCGACCTCAATGCGATGATTGAGATTGCGATTCATCCAGTCGGCCGAGCTGATGAAATATAGTTCCTCGCCGCCGTTACAGAACAGCAGAATACGTGCATGTTCCAGAAATCTGTCAATAATGCTGAGGGCTTCGATATTTTCGCTCACTCCCTGGATACCTGGAATAACCGCACACGAGCCACGGATGATCAGCCTGATCTTGACCCCGGCATTGTTAGCCTCGTATAGTTTGGCGATGATATCCCGGTCAACCAGGCTGTTCAATTTCAAGATGATGAATGCTTCTCGTCCCTTTCTGGCATTCTGGATCTCATTCTGGATCAGTTTGACGAACTTGCTGCGCATGTGAAAAGGCGACACCGCCAGATGCTTGTATTTGCCGAGATAAATGTTGTCTTCGAAAAAATTGAACATCTCTCGCACTTCTTTGGTAATACGTACATCCGCAGTGAGCAGGCTATCGTCGCAATAAAGCCTGGCCGTGAGTTCATTGTAATTGCCAGTACTGATATTGGCATAATCTACCAGTCTACCATCCTCTTTGCGTGTGATCAAACACAATTTGCTATGCACCTTGTATCCCGGTACACCATAAATGACTTTAGCACCTTCTTCCTCCAGTTTGTGTGCCCAGTAGATGTTGGCCTCTTCATCGAAGCGTGCTTGCAGTTCCACAACCACGGTCACCTGTGTGCCGTTGCGTACGGCATGAATGAGAGCGTTTACCACGTTCGAGTTCTTTGCCAGACGATACAACGTCATCTTGATTGATACCACTTTAGGGTCTATGGCCGCTTCCCGCAGCAGGGAAATCATGTAATCGAACGATTGGTACGGATAATGCAACATAATATCATGTTTACGGATAGCTACCAGGAGTCGTTTGTGCTGGTGGAGCTCCGGCCGTGGCAAAGTTTGTCGCGGATGATAGCGCAACTCACTCAGCCCGACATCGGGGAAGTTGATAAAGTCTTTGAAATTGTGGTAGCGGCCGCCAGGAATCAGATTATCACGCTGGGTAATATGAAACTTTTTGGCAAGAAATTCGAGAAACTCAGGCGCGATGCTGGCATCATAGGTAAAGCGCACCGGCTTGCCTTTTTTGCGGTTTTTCACGCTCCTCGAAATTTTCTCGATATAGCTTTCCATGGCGTCGTTTTCAATATCCAGTTCGGCGTCGCGCGTCAGCTTGATGCAGTAGGCAGCACACGCATCGAAGCGGAAAATGGCGAAAATTTCCGGCAGGCAGTAACGGATCACGTCATCCAGCAACATGATGTATTTGCGTGAGCCTTGTGGCGGTAACAAGACAAAGCGTGGCAACACAGCAGTCGGCACTTCGATCAAGGCGTACTTTGTTTTTTTGCCCTTCTCATGCTGTGCCAGATGAACCGCCAGGTAAATGGACTGGTCTTTGAGCCCGGAAAAATTCCGGATATAGTTGAGCATGATCGGCACTAGCGTCGGCTGCACCTGTTGGTGGAAATAATTTTCAATGAACTGTTTATGTACAGGCAATGCCTCCCGCTCGTTGATAATGTAGATATCTTTTGCCGCCAGCTCCTGCAAAAGCGATTGGTAAATGGTCGCAAACTTGGCGAACAGCTTGAGTACGATAGCGTGAATTTCTTCCAGTATCTCGCGCGGATCGTTGCCCAATATTTTTTCCGCCTTTTTGCCGAGTTTGCAGGCTCTTTTCAAGGTGGCCACACGGACGCGAAAGAACTCGTCGAGATTGGAAGAAAAAATGCCCAAAAAACGGATTCTTTCCACCAATGGCACACCAGTGTCTTCGGCTTCTTGGAGTACTCTGGCGTTGAAAGAAAGCCAGCTAATCTCGCGGTTGTGATAAGGGCGTTTGGGTTTAGACATTTGCTTTCGGCTTCTGTGAAACATCAGGTTTTGCCGAGCTGAGCTCGGCGTTCCCAGGAGTTTTATTTGTCAAAATAGCCGATAAATTTTTGCGCCAGCTTCTTGGCTGCACGTTTGGTTTTAGAAGAAATTTTTTCTGCTACCTGGCCATCGCATGCCTGAAATACATTGTGCAGCGCTTTTTTCAGTTGTTTGCACAATTTCTGGCGCGTGATTTTCTTGTTATTGTCTGCCAAGTTGTCCGGGCTGTAAAAGAGTTGCAGAATGCCATCCCCTTTGGCGATGTTGCGCCAATGTGCCACGCTGAAGGAAATACCGATGACACTGCCAGGTGACAGCTCGATCTCCTGCTGTGCCAGTTCATGGGCCAGGTCTTGCAAAGCAGGATTGTGGCCGAACAACATCACCGTGTCATGCGCCGTATCTGTTTTGTGAATCAGCTTGTGGAGTGTTTCTCTGTCGGCTTCGTACAATTCTTTTTTGTAGAGAATCGCATTTTCATCATAGCCGAGTTCACTGGCAAAGATATTGGCTGTCTCCGCTGCACGCATGGCCGGGCTGGCCATGATGAGTTCAGGTTTAACGCCGGCGCTACGTACTCGTTTGGCCATTGCCTTGGCTTCGCGTACACCCTGGGCTAACAGCAAGCGTTTTTCGTCATCCTGCTGCGGTTCTTTGGCGGCTTTGGCATGGCGCACCAGATAGATGGTCTTCATTAGTTACTCCCCATTTGCTCCTTGGCCACCTGGCTCCGTTTTTTCTCCAGTTCACGTATCCTATCCGAGAGCACGTCGTGGTTATTCTTGAGCTGCTCGATCTCTTTTTCCAGTGGCTGGTCTGCCGACAGTTCGGGGCCTAGCGGTATGTCATTCTGATGGTTTCGTTCACGCACCGCCCGTAGCTCGCCTTTGCTTTTCTCATACACCTGTTTGGCTTTGAGCAACTCCTGGGTGGAAATTTCGTGGCGCGTGATCGCTTTCTGTTCATCCTGCATGGCGTCAACCTGACGCGACAGTTTTTCGTAATCGCGGTTGAGTCTCTCGACGCGCGAAGCACAACCGACAACGAACAAAGACAAGAGACACAGGCATAAATATTTCATACGATTCTCCTTAACCTTACTTTTTTCTCACCGTATTTTTCCTGACCACTGGTGACGATGAAGACACCGCCGCTTTGCGTGAGCGGCGAATAAGCCCAACATAGAGCAGGAACTTGAGGAGCAGGCACGCCAGGATGATGAGCGGCCCGACGCGCGGATACGGGTAGCTGACCGCCTCTTCACCAGCCAGCCAATCGAGGCAAGGGTTGGTGTACATGCCCGCCATCACTGTCAAGGCTATGGTGGTAACCTCCTGCAAAATATCGTTCCACTCCACCTGTTCTTTACCTTTTTGCCTGGCTCGCAGCTTGTGGTATTTGATGAGGCGACTGATGTCTATGATGTGTGCGTAGAGCATCACTTTGAGCAACAGGCTCAATAGAACGACAATGAGTCCGGCGATGAGATAAGGCAGATTCTTTGGCTCTTTCCAGGCTTTCGGCACTGGCTCGATGCCTTCCCGCATGAATTTTTCTACCTTGTCGCGGAATTTGCCGCGCACTCCCCATCGCTCCAAGACTTTCTGATACTGGTCACTGTATTCGAATACCCGCTGCGTTTTTTTGAGTGCCAGAAATTCCTTGACCTTGGGGTCTTTTTGGAACACGCGGAACAATTTGTCCCAGCCGCTCGGCTGTTCGCGTGGTGCCGACTCCTTGCTGATCTCCTTCGCTACCTGGCGATCACTTTGCCACTGGAGTGGCAACAGTGCCAGGTTCGATTCATAGGCATAAAAACCGAGGCCGACACCCAAAATGAGTGAGCAAATCTGCTGCGTGAAATCGTTCCAGTTGTAGCCTCGGCTGAATTGCCCAAGCCGTGCCAGCGACAACAGTGGTCCTGATTTCCTCGCCCATATGTTGATGTCGAGCAAAGAACTGGCGAGAGTCAGTTTGATGGCAACAAAACCAAGAAAAAGCGCCGCACCCAGTAGTGGATATGGATAGGACGGATCCTCGCCTTTGAGGAACTCTTCAATACCTGGTTGCAGGTAAAGCCCGCCCATGGTACTCAACCCCAGCGTACACATGTCGCCCAAGATGCCGTTCCAGTCGCTATGACGCTTGGGTTTGATCTGGGCCTGCCCTTTGGCATACTTGCTGTACACCGGTTTGTTCACTGCGTCGCGCCGGAAATTCAACACGCCCAGGTAGAGCAACAATTTGATGACAAAAGCGGCGAGTACCAGCGCAAGACCGGTCAGGACAAAAGGCCTTGCTTCTTTGTTTTTCCATGTCTCCGGCACCGGTTCCACACCGTTGCGCATCAGTTCGTCCATCTTTTTTTGCAGATTGCCTCGGACGTTCCAGTTGTGCATGACTCGCTGGTACTTGTCGAGTTGGGAGGTGTAGCGTTCGAGTCGGCTTTTCTGCCAGAAGTCATGCACCGGTTTGATGTTGCGAAACCAGCCGCGCGGCTCTTTGTTGTTTTCCGACGGCTGCTCTCCTGCATCCTGCTTGATCGAATGGGCGACCCGCGAGTCGAGCTGCCACTTCATGGGTACGAGTGCCACCTTCGATTCATAGCCGTAAAGACCAAGCCCGATGCCGATGCACAAGGCGCAAATACCATGCACTAGCCTGTTTGTGTCACGCTGTTTCCACCATTGTCGCACACGTCGCAACATAAAAACCTTTCCCTGTCAATCTATCAGCTGGTACCCTAACGCTTCGATCTTTTGCCGCATCTCTAAAATATCCAGTTGCCTGCCACGCACGATGGCCGTAGCTTGTGGCAGATCCACTTGCGCCAGGGTCACACTGGCAATTTCCCTGAGCGCACGTTCGACGCTCTGCGCACAGTGGTCACATCTCATGCCGGCGATGTGCAAGGTCATCTCGTCTTCGCCCTCATCCGCCTCGCCCAGTACAGCCCGGCGTGGTCCAAGGCATAAGGCAATCGCCAGCACCGACAGCAAGAGTCCGCCAGCCATCTGTTCGAGCAGGACAGGACAACAGGCAACCGGGGCAAAAGACGGCATCGTCTTGTTCTGCCAGGCAAACAGGTAATCGAGCAAAAAACCGAAAGCAAGCGCCGTGGCAGCGATAGTTACGAGATACAGGACGGCAACACGCTTGCCGAGTACTTTCCACACGGTAGCGATAGTAGCGGTGTTGGTGGCCGGCCCGGCGGTCAAAAAGACAAAGGCGGCGCCGGGGGACACGCCCTGAGCGATAAGCGCGGCGGCTATCGGCACCGAACCGGTCGAACAAACGTAGAGAGGAATACTCACTGTCAGCATGAGCAGCATACCGGAAAAACCTTGTCCGAGGCCACTCCACTCTTGCTCGGCAAAAAAAACCGAGAGGCCGCCTGCAACAAGAATACCAAAAATCAGCGGCCAGCCGATGCTGCGAGGCAAGGTGTAAAACCCATACAGCAGCATGCGGCGCAACCAGTGAAACTGTTTTTTAGTGGGGTATTGTGGCGCCAGATTGTCCGGATTTTGCTTGCCGGAAGCGCCCAGCCACATGACAAGAATGCCGCCGAGAATGCCGCTGACGAGCGCAGTGAGCGGCCGAAATATGGCAAACAAGGGGCCAAGTAAACCCCAGGTAACGAAGAAGCTGTCTACGCCGGTTTGTGGTGTTGATATCAGAAATGAGACAGTCGCTCCCCTGCCGGCACCATGCGCACGCAGTGATGCAGCCACCGGGATCACACCACAGGAACAAAGTGGTAGCGGCACACCGAGGAGCGCCGCCTTGATCACCGACCACGTCGTTTCACCGCCCAGATGACGTTCCACCCAGCGCTGCGATACCAGTACCGACAAAATGCCGGCTACCAGAAAACCCAGCAACAGATAAGGCGACATCTGGCACAAGGTATGCCACAAAGAGGTAGCAAAAAGCGTCAGTTTTGGCAATAAATTGTCCAGCATGGAAAGCACCTACCGGAAAGGTTTGAGAATTGAGGTTATGGAGGCGGCGGGAGTCGAACCCGCGTCCTGTGACAGCTCACGAAAAGCTTCTACGTTCGTAGTCTGTGGTTTAATTTCATGTGCAGGATCACCCGCAGACAGGTTATCCTGACACTAGCCCTTTATATTTCGCTAGCAAACCTCCGGGCGAAAGTTTGTCGCTATCTTGCTATTAGCATCGTAACCTCTCGCAAGATAAGAAGCCACAATGAGCCGCACTAGGCAGCTAGACGAACTGGTTCGTTCGCGTTTATATTTTAGTTCCAGGTTTTTACGAGGCCTCCTGGACCCTCGGAACGCAACTTTCCACAAGGCATTGCCCAGTCGATGCCATTTTCGCCCCCAATTGGGTTCGTATTTTTATATTACCACAGTTGCACCGGTTATGCAAGTCTTTTTTGTCTAAGTAAGGGCTATTTCATTTTCTGTGTTTTGCCATCTTCGCGAGGCAAATGCCTTCTCCACGATGATCGGAACAACGAACGCCTGTATATCTTTGTGCACCAATCACTACAGCCGATCATCGTTACGAAGGCATTTGCCTCGCTCATTGTGAATTTTACCGCTCGCTCTGGAGAATGAAATAGCTCTGTGTCTAACTCTATTTCACTAATCAAAAAAAGCCTCTGACATAGGTCAGAGGCTTTTTCGTAAACGCATCTTTCAATCGCTACTTTTCTTCCACCACCAGTTCTACAGGATTGGCTTCGGCCAGCCTGTCTGGCGCATAGTATTCGTAAGCGATCGTCTTAGGACTTTTCGCCCGCAGAGGATACTTGGCCTTCAGGTGGTAGTTGCAGGTGAACACCTGGCCAGGCTTCACTTCGCCGAGGTAGAGCGTGATCTGGCGCGAGGTGAGTGAATACTTGGCTATCTTCTTGTCGCCCACCAGTTCGGCGAAGTCGCCGGCGTCCACGCTGAATCCCGGCGGAATGCCGAGATCGAGGATGACCATGAAGGTCGCCTTGTCGCCGTTGTAACGCATAGTGGCTGTTGCCGTGATATGATCGTTCTTGACCAGCTTCTGCCGGTCGTAGCTCACCGCGATCTCGATGGGCTGCTTCGCTGACACCGGCTCTCTGCGCCACGACTCGTAGTAACGGCCGACCACCTGGTACATGACATTGGCTTTGCCCTGCACTACCAGACGCACGTTGTTGTCGCCGGTTTTGGTCTGTGCTCCGAGGTCGAGCATCTGCATCACGTCGCGGTTGTCGTCGTTGATCTTCCATGTGGTAATGTGCGCACCGTTGCACCAGATTTCCACATCGGCCTTGCCGCCCTGGGTATTCATCACGTCACCGGCAACCAGCGTCTTCAAGGCGAGGATGGTGGCCTGGGTGGAACCCCAGGTGCCAGAGGAACTCTTTTGCTTGACAATGTAGTTGAGAGCGCGGTTGACCGTCGTCGCCAGATAACCGCCGTTTTTCAGCATGGCGTACACCGTCATGGCTGTGGTTTCGATGTTGGCAGAGTTGCCGTAGGCGCAGGTGGCGGTCTGCCCGTTGCACGACCACCATACCGACTCGCCTTCCGTCTGCTTGAGGCTGTCGAGTTCCGCGAACACGTCCTTGGTTACGCTGTCCTTGGGCGCGGCAAAGGCAAAAGCATTGGCCAAAAGGCTCAGGAGATAGGTGTTGCCCTTGGTTTCGGTACGGTGCTTCTTGAGGTACGCCATAGCCTTGCCCACTTCGGCAGTCTGGTAGCCTGCTTCGGCCAGTGACCAGGTGACGTATGCGGTGAGCGCCAGGCGCGGATTGCTCACGCCGGCAATGGTTTCGCCGTGCGTACTGCCGACCGCGTTCCACGCCCCTTCCGCATCCTGGTTGCGGATGAGAAAACCGTAAGCGCGGTCAATCACGCCACGGTCAATATCTCGCACTTTACTGGTGGCGGTGAGCTGCTGCACGCCATAAGCGGTGAGCCAGATCAGAGGTTCGCCGTTGCCCCACCAGTCAAAGCCGCCACCCGGACGTTCAAAGGTAAGGATACGCTGATAGCCGAGGCTGATAAACTGTTCCGCTTTCATCATCATTTCAGGGGAGACCCGCCGGGTCTTCTGCAAGTAGTCCACCACCAAAACATTGGGGAACGAGGTGGACGACGTTTGCTCAAATCAGCCACCGGGCATGTGCAGCATCCCGTCCAGTCCTTCTACCAGGACCGCGCCGACACCCGGATAACACTTGACGAGTATCTTCGAGGCGTCGCTGATAGCATTGTCCGGGATAGTGATCGTATGTTCTACCGTCTGCGACAGGCTGCCGTTCATCACCGCTTCGATCTTTTTGCCGTCGGGCACGATCTCGACCTGGCGGCGCACAGCATCGCTCATCTTGCTGCCATACGCCGTCACGGTGAGACGCTGGTAGCCGATCTTCTTGGCGCGCAGGCGGAAAGAGACGACTCCGACCTCCTTGGCCGGCATGGTGACACTCTTTTCCGCCTCGTCGAAGAGTTCAAACCAGCTCTCCTTTTCCGCTACGAGTCGTACCGTCTGTGCCGTCTGCAGATAGTTGTAGATAGCCACCGGCACTGTCACTTCGTCGTTCTGGGTGAGTGCCACCGGAAAATCAATGTCAACGAAAAAATCCTGGAACACCAGGATTGGCGCGGTAGTGCCGCCGAGTGCACCGTTCTTGCTGTTGGCGCTTGCGGTGAGCCGCCAGGTAGTGATCGAGTCGGCCATGTCGAGTCGCAGTTCCGCCTTGCCCTCTTTGTCGGTGATGAGGCTTGGCCTGAACAGCAATGTTTCAGGGAAATATTCTCGCACTCGCGGCGGCGCTGCCGTGGAAGTCGAGGTGTTGGAGCCGGTGGGGGTGGCCGGCATGTCGGCGCCTATGTCGAGATCGTTTTTCTCTTTGGCGGCAAATGCCGGCATCGTTCTGGCGCCTTCCTCCTCGGCCATTGGCTCCACATCCACGCCTTTCTGTCTCGCCTCGTCGCGCATACCGCCAAGGCCACGCGCTCGCTGCGACCAGCGCATGCTGTTGCGCAACCTCATGGCGAGTGGTTTGTCGTTCCACATCGCCGTGTAGATATCCTGGTAGGCGCCGATGGCACGCACATCGTCGTCGCTGTCAAAGATGTTATCCGGACCTGTCGAATAAACGACCACCTGACGCATATACCAGTTCATATAGTATGACTGATTGTTCGGATCAATCTTGTGGCGCAGGCGATTGCCCCAGGCGTCTATGAGATCGAGAGCCGTCAGTTGGCCGAGAGCGATCATCTCGTCAAGGCCAAGGGCATTCAAATCTTTTTTGTAGTTGTGCGCTGTAGCCCATATTTTTTGGTAGATATGGGCGATCTTGCGCGCCGTTTCCAGCCGTCCGAGCATATCGTAGGTAAAACTCTTATCAATGCGTGCCAGCTCTTCCATGGTGAGTGTCTGGCCGAACGGATCCTTGACCGCTTCGGCCGCAAGCAGTTTTTTATTGGCCACCAGTTTCAACATATCTGGCCGGAATCCCCAGTGGCCGTCGGAGTATTTGTGGCTGAACGACTCGCTTTGCACAAAATTCCAAATGGCCCAGAAAATGGCTTCCAGTTTTTGCTGCATCTCCTGCCGGCGCATTGCCTGCGGGTCGCGCTGCCAGGAATAATCGGCAAGCGGCGGTCCCTGGGTGAGCAGGATGGTGGCCACTTTTTGTCTGGCTGCCGGCAGACTGCTATCCTGTACCATGTTGCTCAGGCTGTCAGCCGGTCCGTATTTGATCTGGTACTTGGGCGCGGCAATCTCCCTTTCCAGGGTGAAGTACACTTTTTCGAGTCCCGGCTGCATTTCCTGTAGAGCGTACACCGCCTCGTCTACGATGCTGATCCCAAGTGCGGACGGCAAAGATTTGCCGGTGGCGTCGGTGGTGAGAAAATGGAGTACCGCCGCTTCGCCCGGCCGGTACACATTCTGGTTCGGCTTTACGGCAATCCTGATGTCCTGCGGCGGATTGACGTAGATGCGCCGTGTGGTACGCAACCATGTGCCGCCGTCTTCCATGAGTGCGTAAGCGTGCAACACGATGCTGCCGAACAGATCGCTTGTTGCCGCAAAACGTATGTTGGCGTTGCCGTTCTCTACCCGCAGCATTTTGGTGAGCACGGTTTGCCCTTCCTTGACGAGGTCGAGGTAAACATTGCTGGCTGGCAGGGTGGTAAAGACGTCGAGCGAGATCATTTCCCCGCCACGGTAGATGGCACGGTTCGGACGCACCAAGAGGCTTTGTTTACCGCCTTGCGCGGCCAGTTGCAGGTCAAGCTGGGCGGTGTGCCCCTGACTGTCCGTAGCTTTTACCTGGAGCGGCAGGGAAGCCTGCGCTGGTATCAACTTGTCGGATGGCGGTTGCTGGTTCAGTTCTTCGTATTTGGGCAAGAGATAGAGCATGGCAATGCCGGCGGCGTCGCTCTTGCCTTCCACTACAGTGTGCTGCCCTGCCGGTAACTGGCTCATCACTTCAAGCCTTACCTGAGTGCTGGCCGGCCGTCCATCAGGGTAGGTAGTGACCACATACAAGTGGTTGATGAGTTCCGGCGACAGCACACCGCTTTCTGCCACTACGGCGATGCGTAAGGCCTGTTTCGACACCGGCAAGGTGATCGTTTTTTTCTCGCTGTGCTCTGCCTTATCGGTCACTTCTGCGGCAATCTTGAGGAGAGCATTGCCTTCCTCTAGCGGCTGGCCAACGAGGTAATCTGGCAGGCGGAAGTCGAACGAGAAAGAGCCGTCCTCGCCTGTCGTGCCTTCCACCTGGAAGAAATCTTTGAACGCCACATCAAAAGTCGCGGCGCTGAGTTTTACCTTGCCGCCGGCCACAGGTTTGCCGAAGAAGTAGTCGCTTGCGATCTTGCCTTTCACCTGTTCGCCGGGCATGAAGTAGGTCTTGTCGGTGGTGACTGCCACCTTGAATTTGGGCAGCACGTACTTTTCGACATTGACCGTCTTTTCCGCCTTGCAGTTTTCATCGAGGGTGGCGGTGAGGCGGTAGGTACCTGTGTTTACCTCCTCGGCCAGGGTAAATGTCGTATAGGCGATGCCGTATGCGTCGCTGCGTATGCGTTCCTTGCACACCTTGTTGCTCTTGCTGTCTTCCACCTCGAACAGCATGTCGCGTCCGGCGAGCGGACGCAGGTTCATCTGGTTGAGTGCCAGGGCGCGCATGTGCATGCTCTGACCCGGCTGATACATGGGTTTGTCGGTGATGAGCAGAATCTTGTCGCGCCGCTCGACCTTGATGGTTTCCTGAATTTTTTCTTTGCCGTAACGCGAAGCCGTGGAGATGTTCAAGAGATAATTGCCGCTCGGCACATTGGGCATCTCGAAGCGAACATCGCTCTCACCGTTTTTGTCGGTCTTGCCTTCGTAGAGGATCGTAAGCTCGCCCTTCTCCTCCATTGTCACCAGTACATTCGCATTGGGCACGGGCACGCTTTCGCTCATGCTCACCGCCCCTTTCACCATCACCCGCACTGCCACCGTGCTGCCGGCGGCAAACTCTTTCTGCCCGTAGATGTAGGTTTCGTGTACCGCTTTCTGGGGCAGCGGTGCGGATGATTGTTTGTCCTGGGCCAAAGCCGCCAGGGCAAACAAAAGGCAACAAATCACACACAACCAGTGTTTCATAGGTTCTCCTTGTGTACATAAACGATTGAACCAACGTATTGGGTATCTGTATGATAGTTTTACGCAGCAAGTCACAAAAAGTTGCAAACGAAGTGTCCATCATTTACTTGGGTTTTTCCAGTACCGCCCGTTCACCAAACACCTTTTTCAGATACTCTATCTCCTCTTGCAAGTCCTGTATCCTTTTTACAGCTTCTTTACCCTGTTTTTTGATAGGTTCCATGATTTTGTTACGTTCTTCGTTAGGTATTTCCTTGCTCTTGATCGCTTGGAAATCTTTGAGCAGTTGTTGATTTTCCGTTTTTTTCTTCTCTATCTCTTGATCGAGCATCAGCTTTAAATAGTAGGCCACATTATCACGTGCCATTTCCTGGTAATGATCGTTGACAAAGGTTTTAAAACCGGCTAAATCCAAGTTGGTCAGGCCGCTGTATTTTTTCCATTTTACCACTTCACCGCCCCAAAATAGGCCGGCGAGCGATAACAGCAGCAGGCAACCGAGACATCCGCCGAGACATACACTGATAGAGCCTCTTATTATCTTTCTTTTTTTTTCGGCCACTTTAAGTTCTTCCTCACTCCAATGTTGAGGACCAGGAGAACCGCATTCCGGGCAACTTCTGGCATCTTTGCTCAACAAGGCCCAACATGTTTTACACATGAGTAAGCCATGTAAAAAATATAGGCGTAAGAGGTATAACAAGTGATATCCTATCTGCAAAACAGACTTGACTAAACAACGAAAAACGCAGAGGTTCTGTACTCGCTCGCTCAGACCGTACACCAGGGGTCGGCGTCATTGATATCGCCGCGCCAGGCCAGGGCTCTTGCACGGCATCCTCCGCTGCATGTCGCGTAGTCGTCACAAGCGGCGCACTTGCTCTCACCGGTGAGCGCACGCATAGTCGTAAAAATCTGGCTGGCATGCCAGATTTCTGACAGGCTTTGCCGGCGCAAGTTGCCGGCGACGAACTTTTCACCCAAAAAACTGCACGGTGAAACATTGCCTGTGGCGCTTACCGAACAAACCAGATTGGCCGCGCCACAGCCGAAATTGGCATAAACCACCGCTTCACTGTCGGCTCGACTGTGAGGCCCCCACGGATGCGCCGAGCAAAACGACCAGGTATTGCCATGCATAAAGCGCAGCCGCTTGAGTACTGTCAGATAATCCGCGAATGAAATAAACAACTCGGGGTGGCGGCACGCCTCACCTACCGGATAGAGCGGGCGAAAGACAGCCGCTTGTGCGCCCAGCATGTGCGCGAGTTCGACGCACGCTTCTGCCTCGTGCAAATTGCTGCGCATGACGGTAAACGCCAGGCTGAAACGGGCGTGGCGGGCCAAGAGTTTGATTTTTTCCACGACCATGGCAAACGTGCCTGTCCCTCGCACGTCATCGTGCGTTGCTGCGCTTGCCCCTTCGAGACTCACATTGAGCCAGGCAAGATTGCGTCGTCCCAGGGCACGCGCCGTCTGATCGTCGAGCAGTAAGCCATTCGTGGTAAGGCAGGGCGAAAGTCCTTGGGCAATTGCCATATCCACAATATCGAGAAGATCGTGACGCAACAGAGGCTCGCCGCCGGTCAGCCCCAGACGGAAGGTACCGAGAGCCGCCATCTCGGCAAAGAGACGCGACAACTCGGCGTCTGACAGCGGCGCACCGTGTTCCTCTTTTTCGCCGGCAAAGCAATGCAGGCAGTGCAGATTGCACGCACGTGTCAGTTCCAGATGCAGTGTCAACGGGCCAGTCAGATGGTCTGCCGCGGGGGAAAGAGGTAAAATCGCCCCGGCAAATTTTTCGGCAACGGTAAAAAAACCAAGGCTCTGGAAGCGATCGAAGAAGGCGATGATGGTGTGCCGCTCCTCTTCGTTCGTTTCGCGTAGCACATCACTCAACGGTTTTTGTGCGAGATTTACGAGAATATCCGTGGCTTTTGCATCAAACGGTAAATACTGGCAACTTGCACGATCATAGACCATACTGCCGAAAAATTGTGGCACCAGGACGAGAGGCGCATTCAATAAACCGGCGGGCATCCAGTTGCTTCTTTCTTGTCGCCGGACTGCATGGTATCTTGCAGCATAAAATTTTTGCGCAGCCAGAGGCTACCCCCTTCTCCCTTAATGCCCAGATGTTCGGCACCCAAATTTTGCATCTCTTGCAGACGATACATGTGGCCTTCTTGCTTGCCGTGCTGCGGTTTTACCGCTACCATACCGTCCCACGTTGTGTCGTCGAAACCGGGACGCAGCCAGTCATCGTTCTCCGGTTGTGCCGTCACATATTTCCAACTGCCGTCCGCTTTGGAAAGGATGTGATATAGCTTTCGCGTCGGCGGCATGTACTGAACATGCAATTGTTTCTCCTCGTCGTAAACGGCGGCCAAGATGAGATGTCCCTTGCTGGATGGAAAATGTGAGATGGAAAGCGCAAAAATGTGCGCCCCGTAACTCACTTGCAAGCGGCTGGTGGTGATCGGCATGCCATCGAAGAATAATTTCACTTCGCCGGCGTCGGAGTGGGTGTACAGCCAGATGTCGAGAGGTACTCCGGCTCGTGGATTGCGCCAGCGTAGTACCACTCCGCCGCAGCCTGCCGGCACTTCGCAGTGATCGTGTTCTTCCAGCACCAGTGTGGAAGATTTTTTGGCATAGCGCCCCAGAGAATTCAAGCGCAATTGTTTGCCAGCCATAGTATTCTCCGTAACAGAGGCAAGATGTTACTTGGCATATTCGGTGATACGCGTCTCGCGGACAATCACCACTTTGATTTCGCCAGGGAAACTGGACTCCTGGCCGATTTTTTTGGCGATGTTGCGGCACAGCTTTACCGCCTTGGCATCGTCTACCTTGTCGGCATGCACGATACAGCGGATTTCGCGGCCGGCCTGTATGGCGTAAGCCTTCTGGATACCGGCGAAAGAAAGTGCTACATTCTCCAGTCGTTCCAGACGTTTGAGATAGCGTTCCCAATGTTCTTTGCGTGAGCCCGGGCGTTCCAGGACTATTTTGTGAGCGATCTGGAGCAGGATAGCATAAAGCGAGCGAGCAGGCAACTCTTCGTGATGTGCGGCAATGGCATTCACCACTTCCGCCGGTTCTTGACATTTCTGGGCAATATCGGCGCCCACTGCAGCATGGCTGCCTTCGTAGTTATGATCTACGGCGCGACCAATGTCGTGCAAAAAAGCACAGCGTTTGGCAAGAGTTATATCGAGACCGAGTTCACCCGCCAAAAGTGAACTCAAATGCACGATTTCGCTTGTATGTTGCAACAAGTTTTGTCCCATGGCCGACTGGAAGTTGAGTTTACCGACGAGCTGGATTTCTCGCATATGCAAATTGTGGATGTTGAGTTCATAGGCAAACTGTTTGCCAGTCTCCATGATGACATCCTCCATCTCTTTTTTGGTGGCTTCCACCACATCTTCGATGCGACTCGGATGGATGCGTCCGTCAATGATGAGTTTTTCCATAGCACGCCGGGCAATTTCGCGGCGGATCGGATCGAAGCCGGAGACTACGGCAATCCCTGGCGTATCGTCAATGATGACATCTACTCCTGTAGCCTTCTCGAAAGTGCGGATATTGCGACCTTCGCGGCCGATTATACGGCCTTTCATGTCGTCGTGCGGCAAATCTATGGTTGACACCACCGTGTCGCTAATGTGGTCTACGGCGCAGCGCTGGATGGCCAACGCCAGAATATCACGCGCTTTGCGGTTCGCCTCGGCACGCGCCGCCGACATAATCTTTTCGGTGAGCCGGGACGCATCGCCTTCCACTTCCTCTTCCATTTTTTGCAACAGCATCTCTCTGGCCTGTTCCTTGGTAAAGCCGGATATCTTTTGCAGCAGCTGTATCTGCGACTGGATGGCCTCTTCGAGTTCACTGGTGCGCTTACGCAGGCGGTTTTTGTTCGTATCGAGCTGTTCTTTCATGTATTGGAGCTGCTGTTCCCGCTTTTCCAATTGTTGGGTGCGCACGCTCAATGTTTCATCTTTGTGGTTGAGCCGTTGTTCGATCTCCAGTAACTCTTTGCGGGCAGTGGCAATTTCTTTTTCGAGAGATATCTTTTCGCGTAAAATCTGATCGCGTGTCGCCAGATCGCTTTCTTTGAGGAGCATTTCCGCCTCTTTTTTGGCATTTTCGATGATTGCCGTTGCCGTGTTTCTACCTGCCTTATGCATAAGGCGGCTCCACGCCAGATACATAAGGATACCTAACATAAACCCGCCTGATATGGCGAGAGTGATATACAATATGTCCACGCTTAGAGTCCCTTAGAATCATGTTGACGATACCAGTCAATGCTTCTTTGCAACGAATCTTCAATTGGCGTTTGTGGCAAGCCAAGTGCTATTGCTTTTTGCACATTGAGCAACTTTTTTCTGCTACGCTGCTGCACCCTGTCTACGGACATTTTAGGTGGCCGATGGGTGAGGTGATCTGCTATGAACTCCAAAACAATACCTAAACAAAGAGCTATCTCTTTGGGAAGTCTAAACTTGGGAGATGGTATCCCAGAAAGCTTTTCCAGCAGGGCAAAAAATTCTTTAATACTGAGATCCCTGCCGCCCATGATATAGCGTTCGCCTTTGCGGCCTTTTTCCAATGCCAGCAGGTGTCCTATGGCAAGATCCCTGACATCAATGACGTTGAACCAGCCATCGAAATAAAACGGAATTTTCTGGTGCAAAAAATCCAAGACCAACTGGCCGGTCGGCCCGGTATCGCCTTCACCGAAAGGCCCTGAAGGATTGACGATGATTACATCGAGCCCTTTCTCGGCAAATTTCAACACCTCCTGTTCAGCAAGATATTTGCTCTTGGTGTAATGGCTGCTTCTTTTATAGTCGAGGAAAGGAGTATTCTCGTCGGCTGGGCCTTGACTGTTGAAGCCGATTACATTCTGTGTACTCGTGTAAACGACACGCTTTATGCCTTCTTTCAGACACGCTGCCATGACATTTCTGGTACCTTCGATATTTACCCGGTACATCAGCGTGTAATCAGCCATCCACTGCTTGTGGATAGCCGCAAGATGAAAGGCATAGTCGCAGCCAGCAACACATTTTTCCAAAAGCTCCAGGTCTAGAAGATCACCTTTGACTATTTCAACGGGCAAATCCGTAACCCTGAAGAGTGGCTCATTGCCCTGGGCCAGAATGCGTACCTTATAATTTCTCTTAAGCAGCTCGCGTACAACATGAGAGCCGATAAATCCGGCGCCACCTGTGACAAAACAAAGCATGTTGAATTTTCTCCAATTTTTTCCTCATCATAAAACTTATGCGGCGGCAACGCCGTGTAAAACAAAACGAACACGGTGATCGCCCGTGTTCGCCCTGTTTTGACTATTTCTGCTCTGCAACGAGCAGTTTCAATATGCCTTCATGCGTAGGAAAAGTCCCTGTCTGTTTTTTCGAGTGGATCAATTTGCCGTCTTTATAAACCTCAAATACCCCACCGGAACCTTTGACCAATGTAGCCTCGACTCCATACTGCGCTTTGATGGCGGCCGACAAACTGTCGGCTTTGGCTTTGAAGCTGCCTCACGAGAGGCAATATTCGATCTTGACCTCCAATTTGGCCGTAGTGGCGGGGAGCGTCGGCGGATTGGCTGGAAGCGTAGTTGTCACGGTCTTCGGTGCTTCAGGTGTCTGGGCTGATTTCTCCGTTTTCTGATCGCAGCCAAGAATCCACAAAAACAGGGCAAACAATAGCAAAAAAGTGGTACAAAACTTCATAAGTTTTCTCCTTTTATCAAGAAAATTACTGGAATATTTAAGCATACACTTTTTTGTTGCCATTTGCCAAAATTTCTGGCGAAACTCTAGCGGGCGGCAATGAAATCCAGACGAAAGCGGTCTTTTTCCGACCACTTGCCGCCGGTGTCCAGCATGTACATCGCAAAATCCGCATAGCCGGGATAAAAGGTCAGCTTACAATAGTGAAAGCGCCTCTCTGCAGAAGAAGCGACGAACATATCTTTGTGCCGTTGTCTTTGCGGCTCTGTTTCCACGTCAAACAACGGCGCGCCGCCTCCACCCGTAACGATGTAATGGATGTTGTCCACGAGAAAGTGCTCATAAGAGTGGTTGTGTCCTGAGACAAAAAGGCGCACTTTGCGGCAAAGTTTTAGTAGCGGCAATATGCGCTCTTGCAGCCAGGTCGCATCGCCATGTACCAGTGCATTGGTATAGGGCGGGTGATGCGTAACCACGACCACAAAATTTATGCTGGCGTCTGCCTGTGCCGCTGTCAATTTCTGTGTCAACCATTTTTCCTGCGCTGCGATTTCATACTGGAGAAGCTCGTCATAGCAACTGTTGAGGACGATGAAAAGCGTGTTGCGGCAGGCAAAAGAGTACCACTTCTGCCCCAGAATATCGGGGAAACGCAGGAAATAGTTGTTGAGCGCGGCATCGTTGTCGCCCCAGTATTCATGATTGCCCAAACATGGGAAATAAGGAATCTTGTGTTCCCGTACGCCCGAGTTTTCCTCGTCGAACTGCTCCCATGCGCTCTCGCTCGATCCTCGGTGGACTATGTCGCCAGTGTTGACGATAAAATCCGGTTGTTCTTCGACGACACGTTTCGCCAACACCTTACGTTCCGCACCCGCATCGTCGCGCCAGAACTCCAGCCACAATTTGTCCCGCGTATCGCCAAGCACGATGCCGACAAAAGGGAATGGCCTTTCATTGGCGATGGCGCTGACATAGGCCGGGACAGGGGCGGCAGCAGAACAAGCGGAGAATAAAAGGCCGATTGCTGCAAGTATGAACATGAGTAAGCTATGATACATGCCGTGGTGTCCTCAGAGGCTTACTTTCTCTATCTTTCATTTTCCAAGTGCCAGGTCTAAAACCTCGGGCTTGTAGCCCGACAGCTTAGAGCCACCAGTTCCGACCGAAAAAAGAAGGCAAGCAAAAAGCCTC
>JAGVGO010000053.1 GCA_020057085.1 Planctomycetota bacterium
ACGAGCGCCGCATAGCCTGGCTCTGTAAGCGAGGAGCAACGAAGTAGATTGATAAAAGTGCCCTCAAGAATGTGAAGTTATTTTTAGACAGAGCCTAGCATGTATAGTTGCGAGTCTTTACCATTTTCTATTGTATCTTCAGTGATACCCCCTTGTCAAATATTTTTTACGCCACAACGACTTATTGTTTGCCTGTCGCTTGAGCGCGTGGTATCATCGGAATAAAAACACTCACTCAGTTTACAAGGGGTTATTTTATGGCAAAAAATACAATTCTACTATGCCTGTTTTTTCTTGGCATGCTGTCGCTGTGGGCGCAGGACTACGAACTAGTCAAGGAAGATGCAAATGCTGTCGCTCCCTTCCAGGAAAGTCAGCCCTATCCCGACGCTACAACCATACCGAAACGCGGCCAGGAATGGCGAGCCTTCTGGGTTGACGCCTGGAACAAGGGTGTCTACAACGCCGCCCAGGTAAAGGAAGTGGTGCAGATTGCCGCCGGCTATGGTTACAATGCCATCGTTGTCCAGGTACGCCGCCGTGGTGATGCCATCTACTTTCCCACCGCGCCCAACACCGAGCCGCGCATGGCGGGACTGGCCGGCGATTTCGATGCGCTCTATGAGATGATCCGCGAGGCACACAGCGCAAAGATCGAGGTGCATGCCTGGCTCACTACTTTCCTCATCTCGACCGCGACACCGCCCACCGCCGCCGGCCATGTGTTCAATCGCCATCCCGAATATCTCACAGAAAACATCAACGGCGAGAAGAACATTGCCGAAGGCTATTACCTCGACCCAGGCAATCCCGAAGCGCTCTCCTGGAACGGCGAGGTGCTGATGGATCTCGTCAACCACTACGATATTGACGGCATCCACTTTGACTATGTGCGCTATCCACAGCAAAATGCTGGCTACAACCCGACGGCGATCACCCGCTACAACAAGGAGTTCGGCCTGTCCGGCAAACCGCCTTACACCGACGCCAATTTCAGCGCCTGGCGCCGGCGACAGATCAGCGACTGGCTGCGCAAGATGTATGTGGAAATCATTGCAAGGAAACCCGAGATGAAAGTGACAGCCGCTACTTTTGCCAGTCGTGGCGACGCTTACCAAAACCGCTTTCAGGATTGGGCGCAGTGGATGCTCGAAGGCAGCCTCGACGCCAATCTGCCGATGAACTATAGCACCGGTGACGCCACCTACCAGACGCGCGCAGTGGATGCTTTACAGCATGCCTATGGCCGCCATGTCTACATGGGCGCAGGCGCCTACCTCCTTGCGCCGGACGCTACCGTCGGCCAGCTTCTCTATGCACGTGCGCAGGGAGCGTCGGGGCTACTTTTCTTCAGCTACGCCGCCAACAACAAAGGCGGCAGCGACTGGCGCACTGTCTTTGCTCAGTTCCAGCAAAATGTCTTCGCCACGCCGGCGGCGGTGCCCGATATGCCCTGGAAGACCACCCCAAGGCACGGCTCTCTCTGCGGTAGAGTGACACGTACCGACGGTTCGCCGGTCTACAACGCACGGGTAGTGGTTGGTGGAAAATGTATGGTACGTACCGATGCGGATGGCATTTTCAGTTTCCCGGTACTCAATACCGGCACCTTTACGCTGTCTTGCCAGGGCTGGGGTTATGCGGTTGAAACTGAAGAAATCGTCGTCGTTGCGGGGCGGGTCACAAGCAAAGATTTTCTACTGAAAACAGGTGCTACTACGGCATATATTCTGGATAACAATGACGCACAATGGATTGGCAACTGGGATATCGGTGTAGGTGCGCCGGACAAATTCGGCAGCGATTACCGCTTTATCATGCCAGGCAATGGCAGTAACCGCGCCGTCTTTGTTTTGCCGCGCGAGTTGAGCGGACGCTATCGCCTTTCTACCTGGTATAGCGGCGGCAGCAATCGTGCCACTGCCGCCTGTTATGAAGTGCATCAGGGGAGCCGCGTGACGCAAGTGGCGGTCAACCAACGGCAGAACGGCGGTACCTGGCATCTTTTGGGAAGCTGGGAATTCAATGCCGGCGAAGAGGCGGCCGTACATATTCCCGACCAGTTTGCGGGTGGCGATGTGGTCATCGCCGACGCCATCAAACTGGAGAAGTAGATGTGAAGTTATTTTTAGACAGAGCCTATGCTCTCGTTGCTTTGCCTCCGCAACACCATAGCCAACCATTTGAAAAAATAAAAAGTTAGTGGAAATTTAGCAAGCTGAAAAGTATAATTATGCGACAGTCTTTTTTTTTGGTGCTTCTCTGCCCACAAAACTTTTAGATTTTAGATATTGCTATGGAAAGGTTGCTGCATGAAAAAAAATGACAGCGAAGCCAAAGAACGTAAAATGATGCTGGAAAAATACAAGAAAATTTTACTGGAAAGACAGATCCAATTGGCACAGCATATTCAAGCGATGGAAAAATCTGTGCTGGAAAGCCCGATGCGAGACGCCACCGGCGATTTAACCAATCTTCCTACGCATATTGCCGACATCAGTACCGATACTTTCAGCCAGAATCTGGCAATCGAGCTTTTGGCGGGAGAGGAAGGGGTGATGAAAGAGATAGCTGAGGCTCTCGACCGCATAGAAGGTGGGACTTTTGGCATATGTGAACATTGCAATCAGGAAATTCCACCCAAGCGACTGGAACATATTCCATTTGCCAGATTGTGCGTAAAGTGCAAAGGCGAAGACGAAAAACGCAACAGCCGCACACAGTGGAATGCTATGTCTTAACCGAAGGAAAAAACATGCAAAAATCCGGACATATGCCGCAAGATCGCATATTGATCCAAGAGGCATTACATAAAGTTAGCGAAGGCCCCGAGGCTTTTATGGCATGGGCACGCCAGCAACCGATAGACAATAAATTCATGAACTTGTTGGGCAGGATGGTGGAATACACACAGAAACATGGCAAAAACGAGTTGCACAAGACTTTTGCCTTTTTGCAATCTTGCTTCCAAAAGGTGTGGAATTTGTGCGAACTGACAGGCATGATCGCCGTGGGGCCGGAGAATTTCAGGGAAATGTGGAGTAAAGCGAGTGATTATCTGCAACGCGGCAAGCCAAAGGAGGCGGCAATGCTATGGGAAGGTATCGCTCTTTTTCTGGTGGCCCAGCCTAATGTGCAATACCAGGGGATGGTAGACGCCAACCTGGGGATTGCCTATGCCCAACTTAAACAATTCGACAGGGCAGTTGTCTGTTTGCAAAAAGCACTGCAACAATCTACCCTTTCCCCGGTTGAGCGAGAAAAGGTGTGTGCCAATATGGGTACGGTCTATCGCGACATGGGGGATGGCAGCAAATCGCTGGAGAGTTATCAACAAGCTCTCGAACTTGCCAAAGAACGGCATGATGTAGCCATGCAGATCGTTCATTGGCAGAACCTCGCCTTGATCCGCCTGGATCGTGGCGAGCTGGCACAGGCCAGGACATACCAGGAAGAAGCCTGTTCTCTGGCAAAAACGGTAGGCAATGAGCGGTTATACCAGGATGCACTGACTCGCTTGGCACTCTTGACGGGCATGCAAGGTGACAAGATGAGATGTAAAGAATTATGTGAACTCGCCTTGCAAGTCGCTCCACAGGTCAAAGATAACGCTGCGCCAAAGAGTTAGAAAGATAAAATTTATGGACATGAAAAAGATTGTCATAGCAGCATGGGAAATCGGGCATGCCGAAAGTCCGTGCGGAGTCAAAGTAGGCGGTATGGCGGCGGTATTGCAGGAATTGCCGCTGGAAATGGCCGACTATGCGGAGCAGGTAGGACTTCCTTTACAAATCGAAGTCCTTTCTCCCTGCTTCCGTTTTTACGATCGCAGTAAAATGCAGCGTGAAGCGATACTGCTCGAGCCTCATTTCCATTTGGAATTCGAGGTTTTTTCCTACGAATTTGAAGATGCACAGGGTCGCAATATCAAACACATTTATTTCTGGAACGAGTCGCTCTTGGGCAATTTCGGCGAGGCAAAATATTCGCAGAGCATATACCTGAACAATGCCTGGGACGCCCTCCGCGTCTATGCGCGTGTGTCAGCGGCAATGAGCGACTACATCATGTCGGTGGGGTGCGATGCTATCCATTTGCACGATTACCACGTGGGTATGATTCCGTTCTACCTAGACATGGATACACTGGGGTGGCCTGGTTTGGTTTTTACCATCCACAATGCCACTTACCAGGGCTGGCTGGAAATCTGGGGCGACCCTGCTCCGGTTATGTACGAAATCGCTATGCCCTTGCAATATTACTATGATTACTTCCAGTACTGGGGACACTTCAATACCCTCAAAGGCGTCGTTCTGCGGATACCGGAACTCGGAGGTTTTGTCACTACGGTGAGCGAAGGCTACGCACAGGAGCTTTGCATGAGCGAAGACGACATCAGACAGCGTGCGCTGACGGAAGGCTGCCCGTGGCCAAAAAAGGTGTTCGTGCCGAGTGGCGGCCTTGCCGAATTCAGCTGGCTCAAAGTGCGTGGCATCAACAATGGCCTGGCCGAGAGCAATCGTGCGGAACACTTGCGCTATCTCAAGGCGGGCGAACTCACAAAAATCCAGAAGAAACATGCAGGCCCGTTGTTCCGCCATGCAGCCGTACAGGAAGATATGTTGAGCGAAGACCACAACTATGGGCGCGCCGATCTGTCGAACCGACTACGTCTCAAAGAATTGCTCGGTCTTGAATGTTTTGGCATCGAAGGCATGGGCGAAGAGCCGGAACAAAACCATATTATTTTTTGCGCGGTGGGACGTCTGGTACACCAGAAAAATTTTGAGGTCCTACTGGGGAATATCGAGCCAGTCATCCACCACTATCCCAATGCGCATTTTGTCATCCTGGCCAATCCGGCGGAGGGGGACCCTTACGGCAAGGCGATGCGTCAGCATTTCACCGAAATTGCCGAGCGTAATCCGCAAAATGCCTACTTCTATCCCAGAGACAACGAATATCCCAAGATGAACGAAGCGCTCGGCAAACTGACGTTGGCTGCCAGCGACTTTTGCCTGCTTCCTTCGCGTTTCGAGCCATGCGGCCTCGTAGATTATGAAGCGGTAGTACTCGGCAACATCCCAATCGTGCGCAAGACCGGCGGGCTCGTCAAGACCTTGCCGCACAGCTATAGCTACAGTTGGTACGACGAAGAAGATCCCTGGGGCGAGGCTTTTGCTTTCAACCGTGTGCTGGAACGCGCCATTGACGATTATATCCATTACCCGGCCGTACACGAGAAACACATCCAAAATTGCCTGCAAATAGACACCTCGTGGCAAAGATCGGTCATCCAATATCTCAGATTGCTGCGTGTGCTGTAAGGCATGGAAGTCCCTGACTTACTGATGTGGAACCTGGGAAGCGTGTTCCTCGACCAGCTTTTGCAAGGCTACCGGAGCTAAGTAATGCAGCAGAAGCCGGCGGTCTTGCTGTGCTATCTTGCACAGACAACGCCATACCAGTTCGGCATCGTAGGGTGTAGTCGCAGCTTCGCCGGCAACGAAAGTAACAGGCTGTGGCACGAAAGTAACAGGCTGTGGCACTGCGGTCGGCGCTGGCGTAGCGTTTTTGGCGGCCGTGGCGATCGCCTTAGCGTCCGGTGTCGGAATCGGCAGCCCCAATAAACTGAGTTTTTGTGCAGCGGCCTGGCGCACCGCCTTGTCCCATGCCTTCTGGGCAATCTGGGTAGAAAGGGCAGGATCGAAAATTCTGCTCTCCGCCAGCCGACATAGCAAGCTGTCTTTGTCTTCACAAGCGATCTGCAAGAGCAGACTGGGGTCATACAGTTTTTTGAGTACAACCCAGCGCACGTTCATGTCCTGGCTTTCCTGGAAAACCTTGGGTAACAAACGATAGTTGCTGAGACGATAGGCCGCCCCTTGTCTTGCTTCCGCTTTGTCGGCGTGTAGCGCCAGTTTGACCAGCCGGCTTTGATCCAACCTGTCCAAAGCCAGATTACGAATCACGGAATCCTGTGCAGTCACTGCAATATTGTCGAGTATGGCCACATCGTTTATTTTTTGTAAAGCTGTCGCCTGCACTTCGCGTTCCATGTCGTTGATAACTACGCTGTACAACAACTGTGCATCTTCCAGGTTAGTCGCCGCCGTTTTGCGTACATCCTTATCCGGTTCTTTTTGGACAATGTCCGCAAGCAAGTCGCGGTTGGTAATTTTTTTGACCGCCATGATGCGCAGTTTGGCATCTGTAACCTTGCCCAGGATGGCGTAGCATAGCGATTCTTCAACGATCTTCTCCACCACTAAAGCTTGCGTCTCCGCATCCTGGATTTGCGGCAAGAGATCAAAGAGTACCTGCTGGTCAACCAGGTTACGAATGGCGGCCAGGCGTACTTTGGCTGAACTGTCTTTGCGCACACGCTCTCGCAGCACTCCCTGTTCCGTGATTTTCTGCACCGCAGCGTAGCGGACATTTTCGTCCATGTCGCCGGCCAGCTCGGCCAGTAACTTTTGGTCGTTCAGTTTAGGTACGGCATGGGCAATCAAGGCGGTGTGCGGTGTGGTCTTGACAAACTCGGCGAGCGCGCTCTGGCTAGTCACTTTATCCAATATCTGCCGCAACAGTTCGCTATCCTCGATGTCTTTCATGATGGCGGTGAGCCATTCCTGATCGCTGATCTTCTGTAACGCTGCCTGCTGGATTTGCCTGTCGGTTTCTTTGAGGATGAAGGTAGCCAGCACGCTCTGATCGGTAATTCTGGCGATGGCTGCCTTACGCACATCTTGCGAAGAGGCCTCTTTAGCGATGTGCAGCACGAGGTCTTTGTCCTCATCCACCTTGTACCAATCTTTCTGGTCGGACGATAGCAACATGTCCGGCACGATCTTGTCATGCGCAATCATCTCTTGTCGCTGACTCAACAAAAACGGCCCCTGGATGTCGCTTTGCGCGTCTTTGCGGCAATAGAAATTGGGATTGGGGATTTCGACTCTCTGCTGGCAACGCTGGCAAGGCTCTGTCTGACCCGCTTTCTCTTGGCTGAATTTATGCGGATGGCCACATGCTTTGCAGCGCGCCGACAAATGGAAAGTACGACGCGACACGGCCGGATATTGATCTGTCTTGGGTTTAGTGCGCTTCATACTGGAAAAAGCGCCGGTCTTGTCAAGGCTGCCCCAAGGCACCCCAGACGACGAAACAGTCTCAGATGGAGCCACGGGTTTCTTCTGTGTTTTCGGTATATCCTGGTCGGTTGAGGGGGTACTCCGTTTCATGCGGGGAAAGGCACCTGTCTTGTTGAGTGGCATCCACTGTGTATTGCCCGGTGTAGGGGCGATGGGTTGAGCATTGACGCTTTTCAAGTATTCTCTGGCGTCGGTACGTGCCGTTTCCTTGTTTTTCATCGCTTCCGTCTTGATTTTTTGCACCTCGTCAAGCGAAAGATGGGGCAAGGCTTTCCAGATTTCCCGGAAAAAAATCTTGTCAGCTAGCGGCCAACCTATTTTCTCCAAAAATTCGCCCTGCGACATCTGTCCCAACGGAGTTTCAATGATTTTATTGGGAAATATGTTCTCTTCGCCAATCATGTTTTATTCCTGAAATGAATTGTGAGAAAATTTGTCAAATTACTCAATCTTTTCCTCTGCCGGGAAACCGTTGTACAGGAGATAGCGCCAATCATCGAGCGACATCGTCGTGCGGTTCATGGTGCCGGTACGCAGATCGGTGACAGTGTCTTCTCGTCCGCGGTCGTAAGGCAGAACATACATGCGCAAAATTTGTCCCAGTGGCGCGTACGGGTCTGCGGAGAGAGTCGCTTGGCTGTGTGTCAGTCGCTCTTGCCAGAGAGTGAGAGCCTTTCGTTGCATTGTCATAAAATCGCTGGCCGCCATCTCGTCCGGCAGACGCACGATTCTTACCTGTACCGGCACGGGTGCGGCGTAGGGCACATAAAACAGGTGGATACCGGCTTCGCCGTGAAACAGATCGTAGACACGCAGCCCGTGCGCGACCCACAGTCTGGCGTTGTCGTCCGCTTCGCAGGCATTGTCTACCGGCATACCCAAGAGATCGAGCAGGCGCAGGTAAACATCCTGCAAATAAGCGATTTCCCGCTTGCCGCAGTTTTCCACACAGGCGCGTACATGGAACAGCACTTTTTCGTTTCGCTGCGTCAGCAAGCTCTTCTGGAAAAACTGCAAATAGGCGGTGTGCAGAAACAGATGGAAATACTGGTGCTGCGATTCGTGCAACAGTTGCGGCGAGCGTATATACAAATCCTGCAGATATTCACGCACGGCCAACTGCGCATAGAGGTCGCGGAAATAGTCTTGATCTGTTCTGTTGTCCATGTAGTTATGAAAACCTACGCGCACCTTGGGAGAAAATACCGCAGTGATATCGTGTTCCGCCTCGTCAATCCCCCACAACGCTTTCTGCAAAGTGTCCTTGAGCGAGAGTAGCTCCGTTTTGAACCAGTAAAACTGCCAGTGGCCGGCGACCGGCGTCATTTTTTCGCGGCTTGCCGCCGTGCTGTCCGTCATTTTTTGTATCGCTTCAAGGCTTTGCTCCATGCTTTCTACACTGTGCCATAATTTTTCGTAGTAACTACGTAATTCTTGCATCGCCGGCATGACCGGCATGATTTTTTTCTGCAGTGTGGTTTCGTAGAGCGGTGTCAAACGCGGTAGCAAGTGTTCATCGCACAAAAAGATATCGAACAATAGCGGCCGTTCGCAGGCAAGAGTGACCATCTGGCTGGCGGTGACGGCGGTGAGGTCTTTCTCGATACGCCTCTTGAGCGCCCGCCCGCCAAGCTGCGGGTCAAATCCGAGACGCGCTACGTGAGCGAGTGCCTGCGGCGACACATTGAGAATGGTCATGCGCCGGACAAAACCGTCACGTTGCAGTAATTCACTAATCTGCAGGCGGGCGATTTGCATGACGTGCGTGAGTTCCAGGCGGTGGAAGACGACGATCTTGTCGAGGCGGTTCAAGAATTCCGGCCGGAAAAAATGGTCGACAGCTTTTTGATAAATGGCCGCTTCCGCTTCCTTGCTGTCGCTAAAACCGATCTTTTGCGTCGCTTCCTGGGCACCGAGGTTGGAGGTGAGGATGATGAGAGCATTGGTGAAATCGCTGGTTCTGCCGAGCGCATCTGTGAACCGTCCTTCACCCAATATTTGCAATAATAAGTCATGCACTTCCGGGTGGGCCTTTTCGATTTCGTCGAACAGCAAAACACAAAAAGGACGATGCCGTATTTTGCCGGTGAGAACCCCTTCCGGCCGTTCGAAATCACCGATGAGACGGCGCACCGCGCTCATGTCCCCGAATTCGTTCATGTCAAAGCGCAGCAGACTGTCTTCGCTGTAAATATAGCGTGCAACGATCTTGGCCGCCTGGGTTTTACCGACGCCGGTAGGACCGATGAACAAAAAAGTCGCCAGTGGTTTTTCCGGGTCTTGTACCCCTGCCTTAGCCAGAAGAATCGCCTGACACAGCGTATCAACCGCTTCTTGCTGCCCCACCAGTTCGCTGCTGAGGCTTTCATTTACTTCTCTTGCTTCCAAGCGCACGGTGCGGTCGAAGATACGGCTTTGCATCTGGGTCATGGCCGTGAATTCACCATGTACTTCGGCCACGTCTACCTTGTTTTTTTTGTATTTGTTGGTGATTTGTCTGAGGATGCCTATGACCGCGCCCGGCATGGCCAGATGGCGCAGATAGGTGCGTTGCAGAGCGAAGATCTGCGCCAGGGCGTGGGCGCTCACTGCGCATTCCTTCTCCTGTTCGAGGTTGGCGCGGGACTGGATTACCATACGTGTGGTGGTCGCGGCGTCTGGTTCTGCTACGCGGATGACCTGAAACATGTCGGCAAAGCGGCGGTCTTGTTCCTGCACCACTTTCCATTCCTGAGGTGTCGCTTCGGCCAGCACGCCAAGCAGGCGTTTTTCCAGGTAAGGCTTGAGTACGTCGCTCAACCGTAACTGGCTGTGGGCGCTTTTGCCTACGCGCATGAGGGCGACCATGTTGTCGAAATAAACTTTGTCACCGCGATTGCGCTCTTTGTGCGGATGTACGGCATACTCAAGAATCGCTTCCCAGCGGCTCTGCCAGCGGCCGACAATGCTCATGCCGGCAATCACGCGCAACGGGTCTACGTGCCATATTTTTTCCAGTTTGCTCGACTCTTTGTGTTCGTTTTTCTCCAGATAGCGGTAGATCACCTCGTGGATGACACAGGTTTTACCTACACCGCGAGGCCCTACGAGGACAAGGGGCACGATTTCCTTGTTGTAGATGATCTGCTCTACCCGTTCCACCAGATCATTGCGATAGAAGGCGCGTGCAAGTTGTGCCGGATAGAGCTGGTTCATATCAGCGCCTACCTTGCGGATTTCCCAGGCACCGTCAAACTCTTCCGCACTGCCGAAGAGAGAAGTGAAAAACGAATTTTCATCATGTTCCCACGGCAGTTTGCTGCGCCTGAGTTCGATGCCGAAGCTGAGACTCGTGATCGTTTCGCCGTCTCCGGCCATGTATTTTTCAGGGTTGACATCGTTGCCGCTCTTATGACGCTCCTCTCGCAACAGATGCTGGATCGCCTCGATCACTCTGGTGGCAAGCGGCAACGAACCATCGCCAGCGCGTTCGGCGATGAAGAAAAAATTGGCAAAGTCGGGCAGACACACCACCCGCTCACTCATCATGTCGAACCACACCACACAGAACTTGCCGACGACCGGGCGTTGTCCCGCCATGAACTCCAATTCCATTTTTTCGAAATGCAGGTCGCCGGGATAGAATTTGTACCACAGCATCTCGTGCATGTTGTCACGCGACAGGCTGGTGTAATCGAGACGACGCAGCACCTGTCGCTGGAGTTTATGCACTGCCAGCGCGAATTTGGCATCTTGTGCCTGTGGCTCTGCAAGAAAGAGAGGCCGCACCACATAGCCATGTTTGCGGGTGTTTACCAGCACGGGAAATTCGAGTTGCAAGTAGCTCATGACTGCCTTATCTGAAACATGAATTTTTCGTGACCGTGACCGTGAGCGTAATCGTGGCCGTAGCCGACAGTTATGATAGTCGCTCACGCTCACGACTACGGCGACGGTCACGAATTGTCAGTGCAATCTCCAGTTTCATCTTGAAAAAAAACGGCCCGGCCGGATGGGGGCTGCCGCCCCTGGCTATTAACTACCGTCCCTCCGGGACTGAAAACCTCGAAAATCTTGTAATTTAACATTGTCAAACTACTGCTCATCTCGGTTCAGACATTCTCTCCCCCGCCCGTATCGCGGCTAGGGGGGCGCAGCCCCCCTAGAACCCCCGCGTTGTCATGGTTTCTTTTACCTTCAGCGCTGCCCCTTGGCGTTTTTGCCCTGCGGGCTCGCGCGAAACGCGCTAAAAACGCCTGGTCAGCTTTGGTTTCTTCTCATTCCTTGATTTTTGCTTTTTTATGGTTTAAGGATACCAGGGTTTAATGGTCTAAGTGTTTATAAGGTAGTTACTAACGAATGTGGGCTACGAAACGCGAACCGAGGCAGAGGTAGCGGTAGCCGGGCGAGCAGTAGATGCGAAGCGCCGAACGGCAGTAGCTGGCATTGCTGCCCCAGCCACCGCCGCGAAATACACGGGACGAGTCGGTAGGGGTATCCCATGCACTGCCATCACTAGGAGCGTTGTTGTAGCTATCGTGCCACCAGTCCTGGCACCATTCCCAGACATTGCCACCCATGTCGTATAAACCAAACGCATTGGGCTGCCTGCCGCCGACATCGTGTGTCTGGTTGCTAGAATTGCTACCGTACCAGGCATACTCGCCCAGTTGCGACTCGCTGTCGCCGAAATACCACTTGCTCGTAGCTCCCGCGCGGCAGGCGTATTCCCACTGCGCTTCGCTTGGTAGTTGCAAACCGGTCTTCTAGCAAAATGTCTGGCACAGGTCCCACGACACCTGTTCCACTGGGCGATTGGCGCCTTTGAAATTGGACGGGTCGCTCTGCATGATTTTCTGCCACACCGCCTGAGTAGTCTCGTACTTCGACATCAGGAACCCACTCACCCGTACGGTATGTACCGGCTTCTCGTCGCTCTCGCCGTCGTTACTGCCCATCTCGAACGTGCCGCCGGGGATGAGTACAAACTCCATGCCGGTCTGGTTATGCCGATATTCCTTCACTGTGTGGCTCTGCCCGCCGCAGGTGTAGGTCGCCTCACGCAGGTAGGTGAAACCTTCGAGGCCGCTCGGCTTCGGCGGCAGTTGTGGCTTGGCGTGCAAGTTTTCCAACTCGTCCAGAAAGTCATCAGAAAAACCCTTCTTGCGCAACGCCACATAGACTTCGGCAGTCATCTCAAACCCGCCGAGTTCTTTGACTTGCTGGAGTATCTGCTTTTCCGGCATGCCTTTCTTTTTCAATTTTTCCAAGTCTTTCACCGTCGCCTGCCCATAGGCCATGGTAGAGAATAGTGAACTCACAAACAACAGCGCCAGTAACATGGCCAAAAATTTGCGCATACTTTTTTCCTCCTTTTGAAAAAAACGGGCGCCCCGCCAGATGGGGGCCTTGTCTGAAACATGATGTCTGTGTAAAAAATCAAAATTTTGTCTGCCGCGAATGCGGTAAAGTAATAAAGCCTGGTCACTTTAGTGCCAGGAAATAAGCATTTCAGAAGATAGTGGCCATTTATGGCCGTGTAATCAGT
>JAGVGO010000138.1 GCA_020057085.1 Planctomycetota bacterium
ACGAGCGCCGCATAGCCTGGCTCTGTAAGCGAGGAGCAACGAAGTAGATTGATAAAAGTGCCCTCAAGAATGTGAAGTTATTTTTAGACAGAGCCTAAGCACGGGCATATAGCTACTCTCGCTATCCAGAAATTTAAAGCCAAAGACCAAAAATTTGCTTTGACAAAGCCGATTTATTTGCTATATTGAAGTTTCTTCAGCGCACGCAACAATGCGTCCCCTGGCCACTATCATCTTTTGGCCGGACGTCCATCGGCATAGCCGCTGGGGTTATCGTCCGCAGGTTCCAATGTTTGCACGATCTCTTCACGCAGCGTGGTGTAGCGGTAAATGAGCAGACGTTCGGCCGCTCCTATGTCCATTTGCTGCGCCAGGTTTTCGTAGCGTTTGCCATAAGTCTGTAATTTTTGCTGACAGGCTGGATAATACTGTTCTAATGCAGCAAGCGAGGCAAGCGTACGGCGATGTGCATCGAGAAAGGCCAGATGGCTGTGAGCGATGGCTGCCACCAACTTGTCGTGCGCCGCCTGCCAACGCAGACAAGAGTCGTGCATGGCCGAAGACCGTTCATAAAGGGTAGTGAACTCGGCTGCCGGTTGCACAGCCGGGCGATAGCTCACTTGTTCGGTCGGCAAGTTCGCTTGTGTAGTGCGGGCGCAGCCCGACACAGCCAAAACAAATAAGAAAAATGCGCCACGATAAGCCAAGGAAAACAAATTGACTCCTCCTACAATAAAAGAGAAATACCAAATCGCCGTTACCGTTGACATGATGGTACTCAGTTTCCACCAGCATAAATTAAATGTGCTCCTGGTGCAACGAAAATATCCACCATTTCAGGGACACTGGGCCTTGCCCGGCGGTTTTGTGGAAGGGAATGAGACTTTCGCCGAGGCCGCAGCACGCGAGCTGGAAGAAGAAACCAGCATGTGCAATATGACTTTGCTGCCCATCAAGCCATTCGACACGCCGGACCGTGATCCGCGCGGACGAACTATCACCATGTTGTTTTTCGGCTTTACCACACACCCGGAAAAGGCACAGGCAGGCAGTGACGCCAAACTGGTTTCTTGGTGGCCGCTCGAAGCACTACCAGAGCTGGCGTTCGATCATTACCAGATTATTACCGAAGTGCAAACTTATATACAGTCATTATATAGCAGTGCCCGCTCCCTGTTGGAAGCGGGAAAACCATTCAGCGTCGCCAAGTTTTTGAAAATGACTCAGGCTTTTTGCCACAGCAAGATCGAAATGTTGGAGCGTTGAACAAAGTTATAGAAGGAGATTTTTTCATGAAAGTAAGAACACGTCATTCCAGCATAAAAAAAAGGCGCATGGTTGGTTTCTTGACACGCATGAGAACATATAGCGGCAGAAGAATCATCAACAACCAGCGCAGACGACGTCTCCATGGCAAAGAATCCTGCAAATAAGCTTTAGATAAGGCCCGCCGCATGGCGGGTCGTTTTTTTATAAAAGTTGTGCCCTGGCGGCTTCCACCGTATTCCTGAGCAGCATGGCAATGGTCATCGGGCCGACACCGCCTGGCACCGGCGTGAGATAGCCGGCCACTTCACTGACATCTGTAAAATCCACATCACCACACAATTTGTTGTTTTCGTCTTTATTGATACCCACATCAATCACCACCGCACCCGGCTTGACGAAACTGCGTTTGATCATGCGCGCTTTGCCGATAGCCGCTACCAGAATGTCGGCGCGCTGCGCTACGGCGGCCAGATTTTGCGTGTGGGAATGGCATACAGTAACCGTAGCGTTTTCTCTGAGCAGCAAAAGCGCCAACGGTTTGCCGACAATATTGGAGCGGCCGATCACCACCGCCTCTTTGCCGGCGATTGTGACACCCGTTGTCTTGATGAGATGGATGATGCCCGCCGGCGTGCATGGCACAGGCCCAGCTTCGCCCATCAAGAGATGTCCCAGATTGATCGGATGGAAGCCATCCACGTCCTTGGCCGGCAGGATGGTGTTCATTACCCTCTGGGTATTGACGTGTGACGGCAGCGGCAATTGCACGAGAAAACCATGTATCTTCGGGTTACGGTTGAGTTCTTCCACTTTGTTCACTATTTCCGCCTCGCTGCTTTCCTCCGGCATACGCAAAACCTGCGAATAGATATTCATGTTCTGGCAAGCTTTTTCCTTGTTTTTCACATACACGTGCGAGGCAGGGTTGTTGCCGACCAGAATCACGCAGAGACCCGGCACAATACCGTGGCTGGCCAGATCGCTTATTCGCTGTTTGAGCTCGTCTTTGGTTTGTGTCGCCGCCGCGCTGCCGTCTATGATTGCCGCCATGTTTACTTCCTTTCAGGGCAGCCGCCCAATTTTTTTTCGTTTATCCCATTTCTCGATTGATTTCCCTGTAACTTAAGGTATGATACAATGAGTGTTATCATACCACAACACGGAAGAAAAAGAAAGATTTTTGACAGCGAATTAGGGTTTGACTAAAAATAAATTCACATTCTTTGTGAAGCAATTTTGGCAAGATGCGAGGCGCGACGGGCGTGCCATAGCCTGGCTCTGTGAGCGAGGAGCAACGAAGTAGATTGGTAAAAGTGCCCGCAAAAAATATGAAGTTATTTTTAGTCAAACCCTTAACCCGTTTCTAAGGAGTAAGACGTGGCCGAAGAAATGATATGTAGCGGGAAGAAATTGGGGCGAGATCTGGTGGTGGACTCCTTAACTGTGGCAGGCAAGGAACCGGTAAGAGAGATGATTATCCTTACCCCGGCCGATGTTTGCGGCAAAAAAAGCGGACAACCTTCGTTCAAGTTTTCTTACCGCGTGGGCAATTTAGGTTTCATGGCCTCACGCGGCTTTGACAATTTTACTTATTTCTGGGACGCTAAGAACAAGAACAACGACAAGGTGGTCAGCCGGCAAAATGGTATGGCGTTGGGACCGAACGAATACAAAGTTATCAACGACGAAATTTCGTTCAATCTCAAAGATGCTACCCTGCGCGATGGTGTTATCATGGTGCGCATAGATGCGCTGTCCAAGATCGCCGAGGACAACGAAACCAACAACGAGGTGTCGAGCAACATCATCTTCCGCGGCTTTCAGGGTTCTGCCAATGACCAGGCTCTGCATATCGAATTTTTGCGGGTAGGCAACAAGACGCCAGTGCAAGGTCGCACTACGCTTACCAAAAAAGAGGCCAAAGGCAGCAAAGAAAATCGTTACGCTTTCACGGTAGAGTTCGTCATCCGTAACTACGGCGTTAAAGCGGCCAACGATGTGGATATCCTGTTCCTGCTCGATGGCAAAAAATTTTCGCGGCAACAAGGGTTCACTCTCGCACCCGGCGAATCGAAGCTGGTGCAGGCGCCAATCTATTTCCCGATCCACAACGGCAAGCTGTCGGTGGCCGTTGATCCTGAGCGCAAATACTCCCCAGCCCAGGGATGCAAGCAGAGCGTAGAGCAGGGCGTCTACTTCCAGGGCTTCTAAGAGCGATAGGTGTTGTGCATGCCTCACATCCAGGTGTTACCCGAACTTTTGGTGCGACAGATCGCCGCCGGCGAGTGCATCGAGCGTCCCGCCTCGGTAGTAAAAGAATTGGTGGAAAATAGCCTGGATGCGGGCGCTACACGCATCGAAATTGACATCGAAGAGGCAGGTAGTCAGCTCATCAAAATCAGCGACGACGGCTGCGGCATCGGCAAAGACGAACTCTCCCTGGCCCTCGCCAGCCACGCTACCAGCAAATTGCACACGCTGGAAGATCTGCACGCCATCCACACCTTCGGTTTCCGAGGTGAGGCTCTGGCCAGCATCTGTGCCGTCGCCGAAGTTTCCCTTGCCTCTGCGACCGCTGAAAGTCCATCCGGTTATGTCATCGAGAGCAAAGGTGACAACCTGTTGTCAGCCCGCCCGATCGGCATGGCGCAAGGTACCACCGTCACGGTGCGCAACCTGTTTTTCAATGTGCCGGCACGCCGTAAATTTTTGAAATCGAAAAATGTGGAGATGGGGCACATCAGCGATGTCGTTACCTGCCAGGCGATTTCAGCCTACCGTGTCGCCTTCCAGCTCAGTCACAACAAGAAGCCGGTGTTTACCGTAGCGAGAGCCAGCGATGCCGGCGAGCGTATCCGCGATCTGTTGGGCGGCAAGCTGGACGCTTTCTGGCATGTCGAGGCCGGCCAGGATGCCTACCGTCTCGAGGCGTACATACAAAACCCACAGAGCCACAAAGCGGACACCAAGTGGCAGTTTTTTTATGTCAACAATCGCTACGTGCGTGACCGCGTAGCCACACGCGCGCTCGAAGACGCTTACAAAGATTACCTGCCGGAGCGCCGGCACCCGGTAGCCGTGATGTTTTTACACATGGATCCGGCGAGCGTGGACGTAAACGTACACCCGGCCAAGGCGGAAGTACGTTACCGCGATGGGCAGGAGATTTACCGTGTCATCCACAAACATATCCTGGCGGCACTGCGCCAGCACGACATGACACCGGAAATTCCGCTGTTCGATGGCAGCGACGGACGTCCGGCAGAGATGTCACAGGCTGTCCCGGCAGACACGACCCAGGAAAGTCATGTTGACATCGTGCCTGACACAGACGACAAGAGCGTGAGCGAAGAAACAGTTGAGGTGCCGCCGGCGAGTCGCATCGTCGAGGAAATAGCCAGGCCTTTTACCAAAAGCGATGCCGACTGTATCTCGCGCGAGCAGACACTGTTCTATGCCAGGCCGCTCCCTTCTTTACCAGCCAAACCGCCAGCGACAACTACTTTTTCTGTGGCACAAGGCGAGCAACTGCCTGCGCGAGGTTCGACCGGGAGTAAAGAGAGTCTTTTTCCAACGGCAGCGACCAAAGATTTGCGTTTCTGGCAGGTGCACGACAGCTACATCGTTGCCGAGGTGGCTGAAGGGCTTCTCATCGTTGATCAACACGCCTTGCACGAGCGCATGCTCTATGAGAAACTACGGCGTCAGGTGGCACAGGGAAAAATCGTCTCCCAACCGCTCTTGTTCCCTGAAAAAATCAGGGTGACAGCGAGCGAAATGGCGATATTACAGGAATGGCGGCAACAACTCCACGACATCGGCCTCGACATCGAACCTTGCGGCAACGGAGAAGTGGCCATTGCCCGTCTGCCCCAGCTCGTCGCCAAGGTGTCAGGGAGTGAACTGCTACAAACTCTCTTGACGCAGATCGGCCAGACTGAACACATCGAGGTGGCGGATGCGCTAGATCAAATGCTGGCAACCATGGCTTGTAAGGCGGCGGTCAAAGCGGGCGATGCCCTGACCCACGAAGAGATTGCTTCCCTCATGCGTGCGCCCGATATTGCCGATAATCCGTTCCACTGCCCGCATGGCCGTCCGACCGTGCTCAAGATCACATTGGCTGAACTGGAAAAACATTTCAAGAGAAGGTAGGCGGCTGAGAAGGATTTGTGTTTTTTATTAACTCTTAACAAGGAGAACGTCATGGAACTGCAAAATTTGAGCAAATTGGAACCGCAACTGGTGTGGAAACACTTTGACGAGATTCGCAAGACTCCTCGCGCCTCTCAGCAGGAAGAAGCGATGCGCCAGTACATCATCCGCTTTGCCAAGGCCAACAATCTGAGCTATGACCAGGACAAGGCCGGTAACCTGGTGGTGAGCAAAGCCGCCAGCAAAGGCAAAGAGAAAGTAGCGGGTACGGTGCTGCAGACGCACATGGACATGGTGTGCGAGAAAAACAAGGATGTGCAGCACGATTTTGCGAAAGACCCCATCCGCCTCAAACAGGAAGGGGAATATCTCTATGCCGTCGGCACCACCCTGGGAGCCGACAACGGCATTGGCATGGCCGCAGCTCTGGCTGTGCTGGAAAGCAAAGACCTGGTACACGGACCGATCGAGTGTCTGTTCACCATGGACGAAGAAACCGGCCTCAACGGCGCGCGCGGGCTTACCGCCGAGTTCATCAAGGGCAGACGCATGCTCAACCTCGACTCGGAGGAGGAAGGCACAATCTATATCGGTTGCGCCGGCGGTGGCGGCACCGATCTCAAAGTGAAGCTGGATTATCAGCCTCTCGCCGCTGGCAGCGAATGCTTGCAAATGACCATCAAAGGCCTCCAGGGCGGCCACTCTGGCGTTGATATCCACATTGGGCGAGGCAACGCCATCGAACTTCTGGTGCGGGTCATTGATTATCTGTCCCGCACTTATCCGATCTCTGTCCAGTCCATGCAGGGCGGTGACAAGCACAATGCCATCCCGCGTGAGGCATCGGCCAGGATAGCCGTCGCCGGCAAAGACAAGGCCGCTTTTGTCGCAGCCGTAAACAAAATGGTCGAGAGCATCAAGGGTGAATATGGCAAGAAAGACCCCAACCTGGCGGTTGCCTGGGAAAGCACTGCCCCTTTTGCCCAGGTACTCACGACCACTTGCCAGACACGGCTACTCGGCATGCTCAAATCGCTGCCGCACGGTGTGCTTGCCATGAATCCGGATATACCGGAACTGGTCAACACCTCGGTCAACTTTGCCAAAATCCAGTGGACGGAAAAAGAGTGCCTGGTGCATTGCAGTAGCCGCAGTTCGATCAAGGATGCGCTCGAAGCCAGCCGTTACAAGGTAGCGGCGATCGGGGCGCTGGCCGGTGCGGCAATCGAACACAACGAAGCCTATCCTGGCTGGAAGCCGAATCTGGAATCGAAACTGTTGATCCACACCAAGGAAGTGTACAAGAAAATCTACGGCAAAGACCCTGGCATCAAGGCGATTCATGCCGGCCTTGAGTGCGGCATCATCGGCGAGAAAGTGACGGGAATGGATATGGTTTCCATTGGCCCGCAGATCGAAAACCCGCATTCGCCGCAGGAAAGAGTACAGATCGCCTCGGTTGATAAATTCTGGAAAGTACTGGTGTCACTGCTCACCAAATTGTCTGTGTAAGAGAGCCTAAGTGCCTTAAAATTATGCCCGACACCGTAATCCATGTAGAAAATCTTAATAAAAAATACATCATCGGTCACCAGAAACAGGAGCGATACACCGCCCTGCGTGATGTGATCACAAATGGCATGCGCAATGCCGGGCGCAAGCTGTGGCGGCTATTTTGCGGCACACCATCGGCCGCCAGCGAACCGGCTTACGAAGAATTCTGGGCGCTCAAAGACGTATCGTTCGAGATCAAGCAGGGCGAGCGGGTCGGCATCATCGGCCGCAATGGCGCGGGCAAATCCACGCTGCTCAAAGTTCTCAGCCGCATCACCGAACCGACGAGCGGGCGAATACATATCAAAGGCCGTATAGCGAGCCTTCTCGAAGTCGGCACCGGCTTCCACCCCGAACTCACCGGGCGCGAGAACATATTTCTCAATGGCGCGATACTCGGCATGAGCAAAACCGAAATCAAACGCAAGTTCGACGAGATCGTCGCTTTTGCCGAGGTCGAGAGGTTTCTGGATACGCCGGTCAAACGGTATTCCAGCGGCATGTACGTGCGCCTGGCTTTCGCCGTCGTCGCCCACCTGGAACCAGAGATACTTCTGGTAGATGAGGTGTTGGCCGTCGGCGACGCGCAGTTCCAGAAGAAGTGTTTGAGCAAGATGGAAGATGTGTCGGCCCAAGAAGGTAGGACTGTGTTGTTCGTGAGCCACAATATGGGAGCGATCTCTCAATTATGCAGCAAGGCTTTCCTGTTGAATCAAGGCAGTATTGTGAAGGAGGCCGCAACACAGCAGGTCATTGATTACTATCTGAGTGAGGCATCAGCGTCTAGCCAATGCGGATTTCTTGCTGGAACCAATTCTAGCAAAGAAATGTTTATTGCCAGAGCACAGCCCTTAAATTCTGCAGGTGAAATAGCATCCAATTTCACGCATAAGGAAGAAATCACGGTAGGTATCACCTGTAAGATAAACCAGTGGATACCGAATACCGTTATGGGATTTTTTGTACAAGACCAGAGAGGAAGAAAAGTTTTTTCGACCAACAATCCAGCATGGGAAAAACTTTCGCCACAGGAGAGTGAGATATATGCAACAGTGGTCATACCGCCTAATTTCCTAGTTCCAGGACAATATTTCTTTACATTTGCTATTAGTGTTCCTCATGCAAAAATTGTTGATTTGGCAGAAGATGCATTTGCCATAACTATAATTGATGGTGGTTCAGTATTCGCATCTTATGAAGGATATGACTATGGATGCGTATTTGCCGACTGTAAATGGAGTATTGGTAACGGAATGTTACTGAATTAAGCCCAAGTCGCTGTAAAAAAATAACTATTACAACTTGCTTGATCTTTTTGCCAATAGCGTCGTCGCGCCCTCAGTTACAGAGCTACGGCTATGCGCCTTTCCTCTGTGCTTCTTAACAGAAGCACGAGGACGAGAACCCCTTCGGGGCGGTCGCT
>JAGVGO010000030.1 GCA_020057085.1 Planctomycetota bacterium
CCTTTGCTTACATATCCAGGAACAAAAATGTTCCTGATAGTGGATAGCATTCATCCCCGCCCACAAGGAGCGGGGTTTTCTGCAATGTTTTCTATAAAATCATAAGGAGTTGCAACATATGAATTGCGCAGACGTAGAAAGTTTGATCTTGGCAGGCATCTGCCAGGCCTTGCCCGACAAATTGCAGACCGAGGTGGAAGCCCATCTCAAAAACTGTGAAAGTTGTAATGGCAAGTGGCAAGCAACGTGCCAACAATTAGCACAATTCCGCAAAGTGGAGCCGTTTGCGCCGCCCAATCTGTCGGCACAAGCCATCCTAAAGGCCGCCTACCGTCGCGCCATGTGGCTGCGGGGTGCGGCGTGGAGTGTCATCCTCTTGATCTTCATGGCTCTCTTGTGGATCGGCTGGCTCACCACCATCTACCGCCAGGAACGTATACTTTTGTCCGACCTGGAAAAAACCATCATGATGTACCGGCTCGAGACGGGGAATTATCCTGCCACTGCCGCCAACATGTTCCAGACACTGGTGCAAGTCGCTTCCAGCAAGCCTTATCTGGTGCGCCTTGCAACACGCGTCAATGCGGCAGGACTGATTAACGATTACTGGGGCATGCCGCTCATCTACCGTGTACCTGGCACGCACAATCCCGGCTTTGTTGACATCTATTCTTTTGGCCGCAATCAAAAGGACGACCAAGGTAAAAAGGACGACATCAAAAACTGGTCGCCAGCCACGGTTCCGACCAACAAGTAGCCACGAAAAACATCTTGACTTTTATGGCTTTATGTCATAGAATGCCCTTGGTTTTCATGTTAGATTTGCCAATATTTTGGAAAATTTCATGATAGAATTGAAAAACATTTACAAAAAATTAGGCAGCAAACAGGTTTTAAACAACTTGAATTTGCACGTGAAACGCGGCGAAACTTACGTCATCATTGGCCGCAGCGGTACCGGCAAGAGTGTGACTTTGAAAAATATCATCGGCTTGCTACAGCCCGACCAGGGTGAGGTGCTGGTCATGGAGCAAAATATCCAAAAGCTTCCTTCAGCCCAATTTTATGAGCTACGCAAACACATGGGCGTGTTGTTTCAAAGTGGCGCCCTCATCAACTGGCTGAACGTCGGTGACAACGTCGGACTGCCGCTCGTCGAGCATGAGCGTTTGCCGGCGCGTCAGGTAGCTGAAATCGTCAAGGAGAAGCTCGCGCTCGTCGGCCTCTACAATGTCGAGCAGCTGATGCCGTCTTCGCTTTCCGGTGGCATGAAGAAAAGGGTTGGGCTGGCGCGCGCCCTCGTGCGCAATCCGGAAATCATCCTCTACGACGAACCGACAAGCGGGCTCGATCCGGTGACCAGCACGCAGATCAACGAGCTGATCCTGTCGCTGCAACAGAAATTTGCGGTGACTTCCATCTGCGTCACCCACGACATGAATTCGGCCTATATGGTGGGCAATCGCATCGGTATGCTCTACGATGGAGTCATCATTGCCGAAGGTACACCGGAAGAAATCAAGGCAAGTAGCAATGCCTGTGTCCAGCAGTTTATCCACGGCCATGCGCAAGGGCCGCTCACAGAGAGTGCGACATAGCAAAAGAAGGAGACAAATCGTGCCAGGATTAAAACAGAATATGCTCGTCGGGGCGGTGTTCTTTTCCGGCCTTGTACTTATCGGTGTCTTCACCATCGTCATCAAGGACATCACGGTATTTGAAGGCAAGCAGAACCGCCTTGCTATCATTTTCGATCGCGTGGCCGGCCTCGAACGCGGCCACAAGGTACTGGCCTCTGGTATGGAAGTGGGGCGCGTCGGCGACCTGGAGTTACAGGAAAACGGCGCGGTCAAGGTCAACCTCGACCTCACCAAGCCGGTCCAACTATTCAAAGATTACAAAATCGCCGTGCGTGACCAGAGTGCGCTCGGCGGCAAGTATGTGGACATTCAGGTCGGCACCCAGGAACTCGGCGTAGTGCCATTGGCCGAGGCTCGACTGGAACCGCTCGACGGTCGGGCGCAGGATTCCATCTTCGACGATCCCAATTTGCGCGAAACATTCATCTCGGTACGCAAGATCGCCAAGGATATCGAAGAAGGGCGCGGCACCGTGGGTCTTCTTATCACCCAGCGTGAGCTTTACGACAACATCAAAGCGACGAGCGAAGACCTCAAGGCAATCACCGCGCAAATCCGCAACACTCAAGGCACCATCGGCAAACTGCTGTACGAAGCCGAACTTTACAACAAGCTCGACCGCGTCCTCGGCAATGTCGAAAATATCTCGACGCAGATTCGTTCCGGCGAGGGCACGGTGGGCAAGCTCATCTACGACGACAAGCTGTACACAGAGCTACAGACGACACTCGCCTCGACACGCAAAGTAATGAATAACGTCGGTGCGATCACCGACAAGATCAAACGCGGCGAGGGCACGGTGGGCAAGCTCATCTATGACGACAAGCTGCACCAGCAGGTGGAGCTCGCGGTGGGCGATGCGCGTAGCATGATGCAGGAAATACAAAAGGCGGTACGCCAGATCAACGAAGGCAAGGGCACGATGGCCACTCTGTTCCGCGACGAAAAATTAGCCAAAGATCTCAAAGACACCGTGGCCGACATTAAAGTAGTAGCCGAACGCCTGAAAAAAGGCGAAGGCACGGTGGGCAAATTGCTCGCCGACGAGACGATCTACAAGGAATTGCAGCGGCTTCTCAAAAATTTCTCCGATTCGCTCGAAGACACCCGCGAGCAAGTCCCCATCAGCGCCTTCACCAGCATCCTGTTCAAGGCTTTCTAGCGAAACTGCATCCAGCCTGTAGCCGCGGGTCTGCAGCGGCTACAGCCGCAAATCCCGCATTGACATCGGCGCAGGTATTTGGCGCTAAAGCACCTGCAACCTGCGGCTACAGGTTTACGAAAAATTCATGTTTCATAGAAGCACCCCATCCGGCGGGGCCAGTTTTTTTCAAGATGAAACATGCGGTTCGACGGGTCGCGTGATAGCAGCCCTCTCGTACTCGTGTCCCGCTTGTCGGGACAGAGAGTATCCGCAATGCGGCGCAGGCCCGACGATCTGCTAAACGATTGCTTGCATTGACAAGTTCGCGCGCGTCGGTGCATCCAGTCGTTTTTCGACGCTCATCGCTGTGCTTCAGGGCTTGGTATCAC
>JAGVGO010000080.1 GCA_020057085.1 Planctomycetota bacterium
CCTTTGCTTACATATCCAGGAACAAAAATGTTCCTGATAGTGGATAGCATTCATCCCCGCCCACAAGGAGCGGGGTTTTCTGCAATGTTTTCTATAAAAACATAAAAAAGCTGGAAGAATCTTTGCTGCCTTTAGCAGAGCAATATAATATGCTCTATGACAGAGCAAGTAGTAAAAATAGAACAAGTTGATGATGTGCCATTTGGCAATCTGACGAGCCAATATTTTGGCAACCTTTACCTCGACAGCCTGGATCATTTTGTCAAAGACCAGTGCGGTGTCAAAGGTTATTTGCGCTATATGGACGATATGCTGTTGTTCCACCAAGACAAGCGTGCATTGATTGAGCTGGCGGATGAAGTACGCACTTTCGTGGCCACAAGATTGCAACTGCGTCTTGCGCCTGCCTTTGTCCAGCCGGTTAGCAATGGCATATCTTTTCTCGGGCTGCGCATCTTTGCCGACCGTCTGCGGCTGCAACGAACCTCCTGGCAACGATGCAAAGATAAGTTTTTGCAGAAACGACAGGAATTACGGGAAGGTAAGATTTCCGAGGAACATTTTTTGCGCTCCCTGGGAGCGATGGTAAGCCACCTCGACCATGCCGACACCTACCATTTGCGTGGCGGCTTCTTCGAGAAAATTTCACTCGATTTTTGAGGGCAGAGGCGAGAAAGGCTCGAACCGTGTTAATCGCGGTGGTAGCTGGAACAACAATGCGTCCAACTGCCGCTGTGCGAATCGTAACAACAATTCGCCCGACAACCGCAACAACAACCTCGATTTGCGCGTTTTTAGACCACTCACCGCCAGAAAGTAAAGTTCACGAATTTTACCTGCGTGCAAGATTTGGGCAATGCCTCTGTCCAGCGCCTTGTGCCGAACATAAACCAAGTGTATGGCGATCACGAGATGGTCATGCACTTTTTTTTGTGGACTTCCGCCACTCCGTGGCTTGGCCTCTGAGATAGCCAAAATTCCATGGGCTGGCCGCCACCTGGCTATTGACTTCCGCCACTACCGTGGTTAAAATTGGCTGAAATGCCTGGCGCGTGTGTATGCGCATGTTGCGGGAAGCAGGATTATGGGATAGGCCATCCTGGCAATCCTGCCATCCTTCAACTCATCGTAGTTCAGACATTTGGGCAACGCGGCGTCACCCTAACCACTGGAGATTCCTTGCCATCGTCATGCTACTTGTGGTATAATCCAGGGAAAAAGGAGACATCATGCGTATCGGCATCAACCCTTGGCTCGAACGGTGGACATACTTTTTGAAGCACGGCGAAGGCGAGCAAATCGGCATCCAGAAGACGGTAGTAAACGCTTTAAAATCTAAATCTGGGCTGGATGTGGAGACGATCCACCAGATCACTGGCGTATCCAAAGACGAAATCCGTAAGTTGCAAAGAGAAGCCAAAGATATCTAAGGAGCTGTCAAAATAGAGGAACCTCACATGCGTTTGAGCACAGAACAACAACAAATGCTGGCCGGCGAATATGGGGCGGTTGTGGAGCGGCAGATGCGACTCCTTGTGCGCCTGGGCGAGCTGTACCAGGCAGAGCACATGGTGAACATCGGCTCGGCCCATATTTCCGGCGTTTCTTATAAATCCATCGGCGATCCGGGACTTGAATTTCTCGAAGACATCGCCAGCCAGGGTGCCAAGGTAAAAGTTGTCACCTTTGTCAATCCGTGCGGCATGGATCTTGAAAATTGGGAGGAGCTGGGCTTTCCCAAAGATTTTGCCGCCAAGCAAAAGCGCATCATGCAGGCGTTCTATGCCATAGGCGTGATGAAAGCGGCCACCTGCACGCCGTACCTCGTCGGTAATCTGCCGCGTTTCGGCGAGCACCTGGCATGGGCGGAGAGTTCGGCGGTGTCGTTTGCCAATTCAGTGATAGGCGCGCGCACAAACCGCGAAGGCGGGCCGTCGGCGCTGGCCGCGGCGATCTGCGGATGCACCGCGGCTTACGGCCTGCACCTTGCCGAAAACCGTAAGCCCCAGGTAGTCGTGGAAGTGAATGCGAAACTACGCTACAATTCCGATTTCGGCGCTCTTGGCTACATCGTAGGCAAACTGGTGCAAAACAAGATTCCTTATTACACCGGTATCGGCGACGCCGACAGCGACAACCTCAAGTCGCTCGGAGCCGCCATGGCTGCAAGCGGCGCGGTGGCGCTCTACCACATAGCCGGTATCACTCCCGAAGCGGCGGCAATGTCAACCGCTGGCTTAGACATTGTCCGCATCGGCGAAACGGAACTGCGTGCAGCCTACGCCAATCTCAATACCGGCAAGGAACCGGACATGGTGATGATCGGTTGTCCGCACGCTTCACTCAAGGAAATCAGCCATATCGCCCAGACAGTTGCCGGCAGGAAACTGCGCAAACCACTCTGGATATGCACCTCGCGCATCACGAAAGACGCGGTGACACGCATGGGGCTTACCGCCATCATCGAAGCGGCAGGCGGCAAGATCGTTGCCGACACCTGCATGGTGGTATCGCCGATAGAAGAGATGGGAGTCAAGACGATAGGCGTAGACTCGGGCAAGGCGGCCAACTACCTGCCTGGTTTTTGCAAGCAGAACGTGGTATTCACTCGCGTGGACGATTTTTTGGAAGGCTGATCATGGAAAAATTGCAAGGCAGAAGCGTGTCCCCCGGCCTTGTCTCAGGGGAAGCTCTGGTTTCCAGGACGCCGCTCAGTTTCTATGGCGGCGTTGATTTCAAGACCGGCGTGGTGATCGAAAAAGGGCACGAACTCGAAGGCAAGTGCGTCAAAGGGAAGATTCTCGTCTTCCCATGCGGCAAAGGTTCGACCGTGGGTTCCTATGTCATCTACGGTCTCATGAAAAGCGGCGCCGCACCGCTCGCCATTATTAACATGGAAACGGAAACGATCGTCGCCACCGGTGTCATTCTCGCCGGCATTCCGTGTGTTGACGGTATCGCCATCGCCAACATCTCGACCGGTGATCTGTTGCGGGTGGATGCACAAGAGGGATGCGTGGAATGGCAAAAAAAATCATCGTAGGCATTTCTGGCAGTTCCGGCGTCGTACTCGGGGTGCGTCTGCTCGAAGTGTTACACCAGAGTGAGGGCATCGAAACGCACCTTATTATGACTGACCAGGCGCGGCAGCTAATTGCCCACGAAACGGTGTACACCGCCGGCGATGTGGAGAAGCTGGCAACGCATGTCTACGACAATCAGAACATGTTTGCCGCCATTGCTTCCGGCTCTTTCAGAACCAAAGGCATGGTGGTGATTCCCTGCAGCATGAAGACGCTGGCGGGCATTGCCATCGGTTATGCCTCTAATCTGCTGCTACGCGCCGCCGACGTCTGTCTCAAGGAAAGGCGCAAACTCATCCTGGTCACACGCGAGACGCCGCTCAATCTCATCCACATCGAAAACATGCGCCTTGTCACTATGTCGGGTGGTATCATCCTGCCGCCGGTGATGGCTTTCTACAACAAACCCACGATGATCGAACAAATGATAGATCATGCGGTAGGCAAGGTACTCGATGTGTTGGGCGTCAAGAATGACATTTACCAACGGTGGAAATAGAAAAAACGCGGGTAGCCATTAGACATTATTGGAAATAAAAGAAAGACTGATTTTTTGCCCGCCCTCCCCTGGGCAATTGGTTTGAAATGCTCATTTAGCAATGTTCCCAGGGGAGGGTTTGGGAGGGGCAAATTACCAGAGTCAATC
>JAGVGO010000224.1 GCA_020057085.1 Planctomycetota bacterium
AGGCTTCCCGCGCCCATACTGGGCGCAAATCTTTGAATTGCCTGGTTCCTGGCACTAAAGTGCCAGGCTTTACAACTACGCCGCATCCGCGGCGGGGGCATGAACTCAAAGGGCTTTCTCCGAATGAATATGCTCGACGTTTAACTGTCACTCATCACCTGAACTATTACATTTTCCACAAAATTTACCACCTCAATTGGTAACTTTTTTCTTCTCGGACTCTTCTTGCATCATTTTTTCGTGCCAAATCTTATTTTGCTTCTCGTTTTCTGAAAGTTTGAAATTCCTATACGTCAAGAGGCCGTCTTCGAGTGGTCGGATTTCCATCGTCTCTTTGGAAACAATCTTCAGTTTTGGCTCTCCTATCGGTTTTCCCGCTTCTCGTGTTCGGATATCAGCCGCTGAAAATAATCTTTGTTGGGGTGATTGGGGTACAACAGCAATACTTTCTGTATATCGTTGCCCGCTTTGGTCAATTGTTTGAATGAATACAATAGCCAGGCGCGTGTTTCCAGTAGCTGCCAGCTTTCTTTGTTCTCTTGCAGGATCAAAGTACATTCCTTTAACGCTTGATCAGGATGCTGTTGCGCCTTGGCATTGACGTGGTAGATGCCTGCAAGCGGCCAGTCGATCAAGCACTCTTTCCATCCCGCTCCTTTCAGCTCGATGTTGTCAACCAGCGACTCCGTGAGTGCCGTGACATCATTGGGACTACCTTTGCTTACGGGTGCAAAACCGATCAGGTAGTTGCCGGCGGGAAACGGCGTGCTCAGTTCATAAATTTGTTCGCCGAGCAAAAGATGTTGTTCCCGCTTCCATAAACGCAGGCAAACCTGGCGTAGTGGCTTCAGATAGGCCAGTTCCAAGGTATACCACACTTCCGGGCTATATTCGGGCAGCGTGTTGCGTCGGAGATTGTCTTCACTATCATTGCGCACGACCAGCGAGATACCGTAATGGAAATCGCCCGTACCGCCACCACAGGAAAGTCGTGCGCCGATACCGTTCTTGGTCAGGGGGGAAAAAATACCGAACAACACCGTGCCGACCCACTCAATGCGCGTAATCCGCATATCCCATTGTACTGAGCTGGAACTGCCGTCCCAATAAAAATCTTTGCCGGCATGATACCAGCTACCGGTGAGTGTCATCGCCTGAAATTGTCGCTGTTGTGTGTCAACCTTGTAGTGGTCGGGATGGGCCAGTTGCCAGCCGAGATTGGTGTACAAAAAATTTTCCTGCCAAACCAGAGGGCGTTTCTCCCATGCCTCGATCCATGAAATCTGCTCGATGATTTCGCTACGTTCTGTGTCGGCCGTCGTGAGTAGTTCTTGCATTTTCGCTTTGGCTTTGGACCACTCCCAGACCGCTACATAATGCTCGATAAGCTTGCGCCGCAGATGAGAGGCTTCGGCGGGAAAGGCTTTCAGCATCTCTTCCTGTGCCGCCACCAGGGCGTTCTCTTTGCCTTTTGCGGCGAGTAGTAAAAGCCACTGTTCGAAAGCGGCATAACGTATCGTTGCAGAACGGCCAGTGAGCGTCATCTGCTGATAAAAATTTTCCGCCGCATCGCTAAATCCCCAGGCATTCAGGTCGGCGATACGACGCAACATTTCGTCGCCTTCGGCTTTTTTATTCGGCTTGGGCACACTGTTTTGAGTACACCCACAGCCGATCAGGCACAACAAGAGCGACAGCAGCAAACAGAGAATCCACCTTGTCATAAAGTACTCCATTCCGTAAATCCACAATAGTGACAAATGTGCGGACTGTCAGGGAGAGCCTATCAGAATAGCAGAGCAGGGGGAAGCTAATTGGCCGCTTCGCGGTGGAACGGCAGTGCCAGCGAGAGTGGCGCGTCGTCGCGGTTCTTGCCGAGTTTGGAAAACACGAGAATGGCGATGGTGAAAAGGTAAGGCAGCATCATCAAAAAATAGACCGGGATGTAGGTAAATTTGCCCGACGCCTGGCAGCGCAACTGGATCGCCTCAATGCCGCCGAACAGATAAGCACCCCACATCAGACGCAATGGCTTCCAGCCGGAAAAAATGACGAGGGCGATAGCGATCCAGCCGCGGCCGCCACACATGTCTTCTCCCCACATGTGAGTGTAGGCAAGCGATAGATAGATACCGGCAACACCCATGAGCATGCCGCCCAAGAGCACGCACAAGTAGCGTACCCTGGCTACGTCCACGCCCATGATATCGGCTGCTGCCGGATTTTCACCGCAGGCACGCACGCTAAGCCCCCAAGCGGTCTTGTAGAGAATCCAGGCGATGAGCGGTACCAACAGATAAGAAACGTAGACCAGAATGTTTTGCTTGAAGAGAACCGGCCCGATGATGGGAAGATCGCTCAGGAACGGGATGGGTGCTACGGAAAAGAACAGTTCAGGGGCAGTACCGATCCAGCGGCGCCCAAGGTAGCCACTCAGCCCGCCGCCGAGAATGGTGATGGCCAGTCCGCTGACAATCTGGTTGCCGCGTAAACTGATGCAGATCCAGCCATGTAAGAGACTCAGGGCACCGCCGGCGAGGGCCGCAGCAAAAACCGCCAGCGTCAGGCTGCCAGATGCGTGTGCCGCGACGTACCCACTCAGGGCGCTTACCAGCATGATGCCCTCGACGCCCAGATTCAACACACCGCCTTTTTCACTGACAAGTTCGCCGAGGCCAGCGAAAACGAGCGGTGTGCTGGCGCGAATGGCCGCTGCCAGCACGGAAACAGCGAGTAATTCTTCCATGCGGTTACTTTACTATTTTTTCTCACACTTGCAGCAACAACAAGCAAAACCGACGCAAGCCAGCAAGCCAAACAGGGCAATCGCAATGTAACTCGCCATCTCGGGCAACGCTTTGCCGTTCAACTGGACGTCCCAGCCCAATGCCAGTTTCAGGACATGGGAAACCGCCAGGGCGGCGAAAATTAGAGCAGAAATAACCGAAAAAACTTTTGTCTTCATAAATGTCTCCTCTTGCTTATTCAGTGTCAGTGTTACAAAAATGAACCAACCAGCCTACATTGTAAATAATTTGGCAAAATTAGCAAGCGGAAATCGGAAATTTTGCTGTGGCTTACCGAAATAAATGTAGAGAAAATGTAATAGTTCAGGTGATGAGTGACAGTTAAACGTCGAGCATATTCATTCGGAGAAAGCCCTTTGAGTTCACGCCCCCGCCGCGGATGCGGCAGGGGAAAATTCGACTTTTTACACAGGCATCGAATTTGGTAACTATTCATCTGCACCAATACATAAATGTAGAGAAAACCTATTTTTTTGTTGCATGTCGGGCAAAAAAAATTAAACTTAAACAAAGACATTTACCATTAGTTATCTAGGCATTTTTGTGAAAGGAGAGGTCTATGGAAAAAATCAGTTTTGATCTGGTCATCAATGAAGTAAGCGAAGAACTCAGCAAATATTCTCCCGGTGATACCAGCGTAAGCTGTTGCTCTTGTTGCTGCTCTTGCTGCTGGTAAGCTGAGACTCGTTTTCTTCCATCGAAATGGCGGCATTCGCACCTCAAGTGTGGGATGGCCGCCTCATTTATTGGCTGGCTGAATGGCTCGACAGGAAGGCGGTGTGTCTGTGGAAAAAGATATTTCCAGGCGGGTCTATGTGGTAAAAGACAACGTCATCATCATTCCTTTCCGTGATGAAGGGTTACAGATACTGGCCTATGGCCGGGAATTCGTGTTCAAGGGTAAGGTGGCGACGGTGCTGATTCCGCGTATTCTGCAGTTTGTGGATGGGCAACATAGCGTGGCAGAGGTGTGCGACAAGGTAATCGCTGCCTGCGGGCCGATCGTCGAGGCTAGTGTCATCACGCAAACGATCAGAAGTCTCGAACAGCAATCGCTCTTGCGTGAGGCGGCCCCGATACCGCTGCTGGCTCCTGACGAGCGAGAGAAATTCCGCGCCCAACTCGATTTCTTTGCCGCCTTTGAAAACAACGGCAACGTCTACCAGGCACGCCTCAAACAACACCACCTCGGCCTCTTCGTGGTGGGTGATATGGCGGAAACGATAGCCAGAGCAGTGGCGCCGCTTGGCATCGGCAACATCACTTTGTTCCAGCACGGCAGGGAGGCTGCCGGCAAGGTGGGTGAAATCGTTTGCCACCCCCTCACTTCACTGGACAGCGAACATCTCCTCACACTGGTACAACAGCACAAGCTGTCCTATGTAGCCGGCGTGGCGGCGGCTGTTACCTGCCGTCTGTGGGAAAGTCTCAATCAGGTGTGCCTGGCGGCGCAACTTCCCATGACGCGTGTCGAAGTCGCGCCCTTGCGCAGCGAAATCGGCCCCACCGTATTGCCCGGACGCAGTGCCTGCTACCAGTGCTTCGATCTCAGGCGGCAAAGCCTCAAGATCAGTTACGACGAATACAAGAATCTGGAAGCGCATCTGCACAAAAACGACAGCCTGCGGCCGTTTGTCGTGCATCCACTGTTCGTGGAAACTACAGCGAGCATGGCCGCTTACGAAATCATGCGCGTCATGTCGGGCTACTTTTACCCGCAGACCTACAACCAGGTAGTGCAGTTCGATTTTCTCACCATGGAAATCGTCAAGCACCCGGTTTTGAAATTGCCGCGCTGCCCGGCGTGCAGCCCGGTCAACCGGAAACCGATGAAGGAAGCCTATCCCAAGGCTTATGGTGGAGGGTAGCCATGTCAGTAATGCCACCGCCACTTGTGCTCAATCCCCATGCTGCGTCTCCCGACATGGAGGAATTTGCCGCCCGCATCGCGCGCGCGGTGGATCCTGCCACCGGCATTGTCAAGTACCTGCATCCGGTGCGTTTTTACGCAAGCGATCCCGACTATTTCTGCTACAACAGCATCGTCGCCTCGGCCGAGCGTTTTTCCGGGCTGGCGCCGAACAGCCAGGTGAACGCCGGCATCGGTACCACACAGACGCTGGCCAGGCTGGCGGCCATCGGCGAATGCCTGGAGCGATACAGTTCGGCGCTCTACGAAGAAAGTGGCCTGGTGCGCGCAAGCTACGTGGAGCTTTGCCGCGACTACCCTGCCGAAAACATCCTGGCGCCGAATGATATCGAACTCTTCGGCGAAAGCCAGTACCGGCAGCCCGACTTCCCGTTTGTCCGCTTCCATGAGAAAATCACCACGTTCTGGACGTGGACCTACTGCCTTATCCAAAAACGGCCTATGCTCACGCCCGCGACTTTCGTTTTTATGCCTTATGTAGTAAGAAGCCGAGAGGAGAATTGCACCTACACCACCTCGACCGGGCTTGCCTTCTCGCATTCCCTGGAATCGGCGATTCTTGCCGCTATTTACGAAGTGGTGGAGCGCGACGCGCTCATGATCACTTGGTACAATCGCCTGAGCCGGCCCAAAATCGCTCTCAATGACGTGCCGCTTCAAGTGAAGGAATACCTGGATCGCCACTACACGATGTTCGGCCAACATCGCCTCCATTGCATGAACATCACGAGCGACATCGGTATACCGGTGATCTTCACGGTGGTGACCGGCAAAGGTATCGAAACTGAGCCGGCGCTGGCAGTGGGCGCGGCTTCTCGCTTAAACCCACTCGATGCTTTCTACAAATCGCTCATGGAGGGCTTCCAGACCTTCAATTGGGCGCGTTTCCTCAAGCGCAGCAAAACAGCGAAAGACGAACTAGGCGAGTTTCGCGTGGTGAGTTTCGAGCAGCATGTGCAACACTACACGCGCGACGAAAACTATGCCAAAGCCGAATTTAGCTTCGCCTCACCGGAGCAAGTGAAATTGCAAGATATGCCGAACCTGGATCGAGGCACCATTTGTGGCAATATCGAGGCGGCTACGCAGCAAATCAGAGCTGCTGGCTGCAAACATCTTCTGGTGAAAGAGTTAACCAGCGCCGATGTGGCCGAGTTGGGCGGACATGTGGCGCGCGTGGTGATACCCAAAACCGTGCCGCTCAATTTGGGCAATCAGCGTCTATTTCTGGGGGTGCGCCGCATGTTCGAAGTGCCGTACCGCATGGGGCTTTTGCCGTCACCGACGATGCCGGACAGCCTGAACCCTGCGCCGCACCCGTTCCCGTAAGTTATTCGCCGCTGCCCTTGCCGCAGCATTTTTTGTATTTTTTACCGCTGCCGCACGGGCACGGGTCGTTGCGTCCGATTTTAGGAGCAACGCGCTGTACCGGCTTGGCCACGACCGATTGCTTGCCGGCGTTTTCCTGCGCCGCCTTCCATGAACTACGATCCAGGCTACTGCCTGGGTTGGTGGAGCTGGCTGTGGAATCGTAGGTGTTGGTACTGTCAATGGTGTCATGGTGATAGCCTGCCGGCTGCCACGTCTTTTCAAGTGCCGAAACGTCCACCGTTTCGATCTGCAACTTGAAAATGAGATCGCTCACCTCTTCCTTGAGCGCCACGATCATCTCGTCGAACATACGGTAGCCGGAGCGTTTGTATTCGATCTTGGGATCTTGCTGGGCATAGCCGACGAGGCCAATGCCGGAACGCAGATCGTCCATGGCATGCAGGTGGTCTTTCCATTTCGAGTCTATGGCGTTGAGCAGCACGAATCGCTCCAGTTCACTCATGGCTTCTTTGCCGAACTTGTTCGCGTGTTCCTCGTATTCTTTGCGCAAAATATCGAGGATGCGCTGCTCCACCACGCGGTAGCTGGGGTCGCGGAGATCGCCAGGTAGCACTTTGATGGTGAATTTGTAGTTGAGCCAGTTGCACAGCCCGTCGAAATCCCACTCCGTGCTGTAGCTTTTGGCCGGCAGGAAGCGGTCAACGGCGTCGCCGACGCGGTCTTCGATCATTTCCCACACCAGTTTTTTCAGATCTCCGCCTTCCAGCACTTTGCGGCGCTGGCCGTAGATAATCTTGCGCTGTTCGTCCATCACTTCGTCGTACTCGAGGAGCGACTTGCGGATTTCGAAGTGGTAGCCTTCGACACGTCGCTGCGATTTCTCGATGCCACGGCTGATCCACGGGTGCTCGATCGGCTGGCCGTCGCGCAGCCCCAGTCTTTTCATCAGATTGATCATCCCCGGCGGGGCGAACTTGCGCAGGAGGTCGTCCTCGAACGACAGATAGAAACGGGAACTACCGGGGTCACCCTGACGTCCGGCACGACCGCGCAACTGGTTGTCAATGCGCCGGGCATCGTGGCGTTCGGTGCCGACGACATGGAGACCGCCGAGCGCCGACACACTTTCCGGTGCGATTTCCTGCGGGTACGCTTCTTCAAGCAAGAGCCGGTTGAGCCGGATGAGTGCCTCACCTTGCGGCTTCTGCAGCGAGAGCCGTTTGGCCTTATCACTCAAGATGACATGGGCAAAGCGTGCGGCATCGTAGAAGGCGGCGTCCTCGGCGATGTTGTTCAAACATTTGAGGAAGGCAATGAGCAGCTCGCTGGACGGTGCGCTCGATCTGTCGTAGCGGCGCAGCAACTCGTGCGTTTCCGGCGATATGCGTTGCCAGATGTACTGAGACAACGGATTGTCCGCCTTTTCCAGTTTGTTTACGAGGTCAGCCAGGTTGCGCATATCGGCGGGCCGGAAAGGCGAACAGAGGGTGAGCGGCATCATCTGGTTGCTTTGCCAGAATTCACGCAGCTTGGCTTCGATCTCGTCGAGCGGACGACTGGCGAGTTCCTCGCCGATGAAAACGCCGGCCCAGTGTCGCCGTGTTTTTTCGTCGAAGTCGCTGTCTTCGAGCTTTAGCTTGGCCGGGGCCAGCTTGTGTTTCTGCCAGTGTTGCAGCAATTGCTCGCGGTCGAGCTTGCCGAGTACGATGTCGGTGCCGCGGCCGGCCATATTGGTGGCAATGGTCACGTGCGCCAGCTCGCCTGCCTTGGCGATGATCTGAGCCTCTTTCTCGTGTTGCTTGGCGTTGAGTACCTGGTGCGGCACGCCGTTTCTTTCGAGCATCGAGGACAGCCGCTCCGATTTTTCGATGGAGATGGTGCCGACGAGGAGCGGACGGCCAGTCTTGTGTACGAACACGATCTCGCGCACGATGGCGTCGAATTTTTCCGGCTCGGTGCCGAAGATCAGATCGTCGTAAGGGACGCGGATGAGAGTACGGTTGGGTGGAACCACCACGACGTCCAGCTTGTAGATTTTGTCAAACTCCATCGCTTCGGTGACGGCGGTGCCTGTCATACCGGCCAGCTTGTGGTACAGGCGGAAATAGTTTTGCAGAGTAACGGTGGCTAGCGTCTGGTTCTCTTCGCGTATGTGCAGCCCTTCCTTGGCCTCGATGGCCTGGTGTAGTCCGTCGCTCCACCTGCGTCCGGGCTGCAGGCGACCGGTGAATTCGTCAACGATGATGATCTCGCCATCCTTGATCACATACTCGCGGTCCAGCTTGAAGAAATGGTGGGCGCGCAGTGCCTGGGTGATGTGGTGCGGCCAGTCCATGTTCTTACCTTTGTAGAAGGAGTCTACGCCGACCAGTTTTTCTGCGGCTTCGATGCCCTCTTCGCCGAGCAGAGCCAACTGTTCCTTTTCTTTGAGTTCGAAGTGCTTACCCTTTTGCAGGCGGCGCACCACCTTGTCGGCAGTGTAGTATTTTTCGGTAGATTCTTCGGCGGCGCCAGAAATGATCAAAGGCGTGCGCGCCTCGTCAATCAGCACCGAATCCACTTCGTCAACGATGGCGTAGTAAAGTTCACGCTGGCACAGGTCCTCTTTGCGCAGTTTCATGTTGTCGCGCAGATAATCGAAGCCATATTCGTTGTTGGTGCCGTAGGTGATGTTGCAGGCATACTCTTTGATCCGCGCCTGTGAGTCCATGTCCGTCTGGATACAACCGACCGTGAGTCCCAGTGTTTCGTACACCGGTCCCATCCAGTTGCGGTCACGGCGTGCCAGGTAGTCGTTGACCGTGACGATATGGACGCCTTTGCCCATGAGCGCATTGAGATAGGCGGGTGCCGTGGCGACGAGAGTCTTGCCTTCGCCGGTGATCATTTCCGCAATTTTACCCTGGTGCAGCACCATACCACCGATGAGCTGCACATCGAAATGGCGCAGTCCGATGCTGCGACGCGCAGCTTCACGTGCCGCCGCGAACGCTTCGGGCAGAATGTGGTCGAGCGTTTCACCCTGTTGCAGCCGCTTTTGGAACTCGGCTGTCTTGTCGCGTAATTTTTCGTTGGACAGTTGGTAAAACTGTTCTTCAAAGCTGTTGACCTTGCGTACCGCAGGTATCATCTCGCGTAGCAACCGCTCGTTGCGCGAGCCAAAAATTTTGACAAGAGCCTTGCTGAACAATTCGCCGGCTTTGTCTAACATTGGTAACTCCTTACAAACTTGCATCAAATGAACACCAACGAACACACTCAAGTGCAAAGTGGCTAGAGAAGTCTTTTTTCCAATGGGTATGGAAGATATGGTGAACCATGGAGAGTTGGTGTTTTAGGGGAAGTGACTATGCCGCATCAGGGAATTGGGAAGAGGGTAGTCCCCGTTCTCAATTCCACTATTCGGGCACTTCCATCAAGGGATGGTTATTTGACTTCGGAATAAACGCTGACGCGATGTCTGGTGTCGAATTTGACATAACCATCAATCACACTGAAAATGGTAAAATCTTTGCCCATCATGACATTGCGGCCAGGTTTGAATTTGGTGCCACACTGACGTATGATGATGTTGCCGGCGTTTACTTGTTCTCCGCCATATTTTTTGACGCCGCGAAAATGCGGGTTGCTGTCTCTTCCGTTACGGGAAGCGCCTTGTCCTTTTTTATGGGCCATACTGTGTCTCCAACTTACTCGCTGTAAAAATCTATACTATTTGACGATTTCCGCGATACGCACGCGAGTGTACCACTGTCTGTGGCCGCGTTTGCACCGCGAATCTTTGGTGCGGCGGTATTTGATAATGGTGATTTTCGGCCCATGGATGTGTTCTTGCACAACCCCTTTTACCTTCATGTTGAGGAGCGTCGGGGTGCCGATCTTTACTTCACTCTTCTCGTGGAAATAGATCACATGTGGGAACTCCACCGCTGTTCCTGGTTTGCAATCTCTTTTTTCTATGTCAACGATTGCACCGGGGGCGACTTTGTATTGTTTTCCCCCATCCTGAATGATCGCGTACATCTAATTTATCCTCTTTAAATCAAAAATATCTGCTAAAGGCAAAAACAAAATGACGATTTTCTCATAGCTATTTTATGACTTTTTTTGCAAAAAGCAACTGCAAAATTGAAAAGCCGCCAACTAAAAAAAACGGGCGCTCCGTGCGGATGGGCGCCCGCCAATGTGAAAAACCAAGCTATTTGCGGTTGTCGAGACGGTATCCTTTGAAAGCGTAGGCGCTCAGGTTGCCGATCTTCTGCCACTCGCCGTTCAGCATCCTGCTCCAGATTTCACAATCATAGCGGTCATAGACATAGAGCAAATCGGTCATGCCTTCACCGGAGAACGCCAGGCTGGCCCGTTCCGACCACTGTGCCGGGAATTCACCGTGGAAATCACAGGTGACATACTGCGCGAGATCCGGCAGCGGCACCGAAGTGGTATTTTCGAACAAGTTGCCAATCGTCAGGCTGTCACGATAAGTTGCACCGAGCTGCGCCAGCCAGCTCTTCTGTATTCTCTCGACGTTGCACTGAATGCCGGCAAGCCTGACACGGTATTCGGGCGAAAACGTCTTGTCGGCTTCCACCACCGGCGCTGTGCCGAACGAAGAGTCGCGGTCGCGTACGTAGCCCATGAAAGTGTCCCAGTCCCAGTTCGGGCCGGGGTCGGTGTGGGTGGCGCCAGGCACCTCGACATGGCCGATGACGTGCTGGCGATCTTTGGGGATGCCGTGCCGGTTGCAGATGGCCTTCACCAGGTCGGCCGAGCTACGGTACATGGCATCGGGAAATGACGGATCGCTGACATACCCTTCGTGTTCGATACCGATGCTGCGCTGGTTGTAGCTCCAGTTACCGGCGTGCCAGGCGGTGTCGCTCTCGTGCACCATCTGGGTGATGCTGCCGCCCTTGGAAACCACATAGTGGGCGCTTACCTTGGCGCTCGGGTTCTTGAACCAACTGATGCAGCCACTGTAGCTGCCCTGCACCACATGCACGATCACATATTGCACGGAATTGCCGCCGCGTCCTACGGTGTAGTTGCCGGAATATGCCGGATCCCAATTGATGCGTGACTCATCCTGAGCAACGGCAAACGACAGGAGGCCAAGGCAAATGGCCATAATCATCATTTTACGCATAATTCGCTCCTTAACAAAACTTATAATCGGACAATTTATTTTACAGTAGCACGCTGGAACGCTTTCGTCAATGCAATTCCGTGCATACGACAATTATTTTCCTGCTTCCGACATCTTGCGAGCCAAGCCCTCGAACGCCTGGCGGAACGGTTCGATGGGCGCGCTCAGCACGCCGGCGCCTACCTGGCCGATGCCCGGTTTCTTGTGCGCCACACCGGTGTCAATGAACGGCGTGATGTTTTTGCGGATCACCTTGACCACGTCTATGCCAGTCGGGGTGCCACGGAAATTGAGGTTCGGGATCTGGTAGACATTGTTTTCGCCAGCCGTGATTTCGTACATCTGCAAAGTGTAGTTGAAGGCATCCTGGGTGCTGCCGCCGACAAACTGCACGATGGCCGGCGCGGCGGCGATGGCAAAACCGCCCAGGCCGTTGGTTTCTGTGATTGAGCTGTCGCCGATGTCAGGGTTGGCATCATCCTTGGTAAAACCCGGGAAAAAGAGAGCGTCAGGCACCGGCGATAGGCCGGTGAACCAGGTGTTGCCCGTGCCGGACAGTTGCACTCCGAAATCGGTGCCGTTTCTCGCCATCACCACGGCGACACTGCTGTGCGGGATGTCGCGCGCAGCGTCGAGCGTCACCTTGCTCGCCGCCATCACCAGGTTGAGAAAGAAGTGATCGTTACTGTGGATGAATTCGAGCACCCTGGCCGCCGTTTCCGCATCCGCGCAAGTGCGCACGATGGACGGCGCAAGCTGACGGAACAAGAGCGAGGTGGCGGCACGGTTGCGGTTGTGTACCTCGTCACCCATGTGGAGCGCCTGGGCGATGATATTTTTGATGTCTATCTTGCCGAGTTTCTGAATCGCCGCTTTGAGCGCCGGATAGAGTGTCGTTTCCATCCACTTGAGTTTCTGGATCACCTCGTCGCTGAAAGCGCCGTAGCGCAACACCTTGCCAAGCCCTTCGTTCATGGTGGCGTAGGCAAAATTGCCATAGGCCTCGTTTTTCAGGATAAACACCGGCATGGTCGCCGAGACGATGCCGGCCATCGGGCCCACCGCGCAGTGTTCGTGGCATGGGGCGTAGTGGATGTCGCCGGAAGCGGCAAGTTTTTCCGCTTCGTCCGGCGTTTTGGCCAGGCCTTCGTAGATGAGTGCGCCGATGATGGCGCCGCGCATCGGGCCGCACATACGTTCCCATGTCACCGGCGGGCCGGCGTGCAGGATGGTGTTCCTGGTCATGCCGGGTATCACGTGCATGGCCTGGTCCAGGCCGACGAGGCACGGCTTGCCGTTCAAGATGATTTCCATGACCTTGGCGTTGGCCCTGGTGATGTCACTTTCTCTTGCGGCAATCGTCTCTTTGGCCGGGCCGGCGACCTCAATCGGCGGCCGCCAATCCACGTGTACCGACTTTGTGCCATAAGCATGCAAAGCTTCCTGGAAAGAAGCAAGTCCGATATTTACCACCTTGAGTTCTTGCTTGAACAAATCTTTCAGCGCCATTATCTATCCTCCAAAAGTTTGACTGTGTAGCCAGCCAACTGGCAGGCTGCGGCGTTTGTCGGCATCACCAGAGCGTCAGTTTCTGTCAGACGCTTCATCACGCTGGCGCGATTTTGCGGATCGCGGTCGGTGCCGGTGACAGAACACACCACCGTTACCTTGTTCACTGCCTCCCGTAACACAGGCACAAGCTCAGTTGCCGGGTCCATGTGCGAGCCGTAACCGAGTACCACATCGAGCAAAATGACGGCCGTCTTGGGGTCATTGGCCTCTTCGATGATTCGGCGACAGCGCAGCGTGTAGTCTATCATCGGGTGCGGCCGCCCTACGCAGAATTCGTCTTCACCGAGATCTATGACGGTGTGGAGCTTACTTTTGAGAACATCTTCGAGTTGTTTGCTCTTGCCGGTCGGGGCATTGCTGTAGATGCTCGTCACCATGTCCGCGAGCAGTATTTGCGCCTCGCTGCAAAAGGTACCTCCACTAAATAGACCGCGCACATATTTCTGTTTCTTCTTGCGTTTGGCCGCTTCACCCGAGGCCAATTTCTTGAGGTCGCCGTCACGCGCGCTGAGCCTGGCTCGCACTTCCGGGCCGATCTCTAGCGGCTTGCCGCCGCGCGCAAGAGCGACGGCAAGAAGCGCCGCCTCTTCGAGCGTCCTGGCTCCATGTATGTCGTACGGACGGAGAGTTTCGGGATCGGCACCGAGAAATACCGCCACCACAGCTTTCTTGCTGCCGGCCACCTGCGCCGCGATTTTTTTGAGTACGTCTGCGTGCGGCGGCTTCGACACCAGGAGAATCACCTGCGTTGCCTCGTCCTCGGCGAGCGCCTCAAGGCTCTGCAGGAACATCAGGCCGCCGACTTCTTTTTTTACATCGCGGCCACCTGTACCGATTGCCTGAGAAATACCCGCGCCTTCGTTCGTAATGATGCTGCTCACCTCCTGCAACCCGGTGCCGGAGGCGGCGACAATGCCGATGTGGCCGCGGCTCACTACATTGGCGAAAGCCAGAGGCACGCCGGAGATGATGGCAGTGCCGCAGTCAGGCCCCATCACCAAAAGCTGCCTGTCGCAGGCATATTTTTTCAGCGCGATTTCGGTTTCGAGCGACACATTGTCGGAAAACAGCATGACGTGCAACCCTTTGTCCAAAGCCTTCTTGGCCTCTTCACCGGCGTATCGCCCGGCGACCGAGATGAGGGCGATATTGGCATCGGGCAAAAGCTTGAGCGCTCCGTCAAGGCTCTTTGGCCTCGCTTCGCCACCACCTTCCGCCTTTTTTTTCACCTGCTCCAACTGTTGCTCGACTTTTTGTACCACCTGACCGGCGACGTTTTCGTCGTTCGCTTGAACGGCAATGAGCAGATCGCTGTCCTCGGCCTGCGCAAACTCCGGCAACAAGAGGCCGGATGTCGAGAGAATCGCCCGGTTCTGCACCGTTGCCATGACGATTGCCGCGTCTTTTACGCCAGGTGTTGCCGCCATCTCTTTCTGCACGATCATCAGTGTTACCGAATCGAAATACTTGCCCTTGATGATTCGCCCTTTTAGCGCCATTCTTTTCTCCTAACTGCCTCAATGTTAATCTTCTTGCGAACTATTGAAAAATTCCCGCCGCGGATGCGGCAGCCGTTATTTTCTGGCAATTTCATGCAGACCCACAATGGTGGTGACGTTCTTCACGTCCCAGCCCTCTTTGAGTACCATTACCGAGATGATGGCTTTGTAGGGGCTGTCTATGCTATCAATTTTGTTCGCCTCGTTGCGCAGCAAATCCAGTTCGTCTTTGTCTTTGCCCGTAGTCGCTTCGGAGATTTCGCCGTTTTTCTTGGTGTGGATGACCAGCACCGCACCTTGCAAATCAGGGTAGGTAGTTTCCAGATAGGCCGCCACGTCGTCGCAGTTGCGGGTGTCATCGGTCATCACGAAGAGAATGGCTTTCTTGCCCAGCTTGCTATGTTCGGCATACGCCTTGCGCCATTCGAGTACGCCCAGGTGGATATAGTCGCTGTATTTTTCGGTGTACTTGTTGCTCTGACGCTCCACCAATTTGGCGCGGCTGGCGGCATCGGGCAGAACCGGGTGCTTGACCACGTTTTGCGAAATGGCTTCCACCAGCGGGTAATCGGCTACGGTCTGCACAAAAATTGCACCGTTATTGTGCCTGGGCGTTGCGGTTACGTCCACTTGCAACGAAAGCGAGGAGCCTTTTTGCTTGAGGCGGTTGTGGATGTCTTCGATGGATTTACACCAGGCCATGTGCGGGTCGTGGATGTGGTGCGCTTCGTCGTTCAGCACCATCAGCTCGTCAACGTCACGTACGATCACACCGAGGTCTACCTTCGATTCATTGGTTGCGCCGGTGGGACGCTTGCCCAGGAAATAGTCACGCATGTCTTCATCATTCGGCGATGGTAGCATGTCGTTGCCGGCATAAACCCGGTGGATATTGGTCAGAAAGATATTGCCGGTGGGACGGATGATGCGCACTTCGTCTTGCTTATAGAGCGTCAGTTGAAAATCGTCGCGCCAGTTGCGCCCGTCCACGCCGTTGTCGGGAATGACAGGGTCTGTAAAAAATATGCGCAGTCCCTGAAAATCTTTGTAGATGCGGTCCAGCACGATGATGTTGGGGGCGATGACCAAAAAATTCCGCGCCAGGTCAGATTTTATCTCATAGAGCTTGTGGTAAAAACTCCAGGCCAGCACCAGACTCAAGACCTTGGTTTTGCCTGTGCCGGTCGCCATTTTCACCACAAAGCGCCGCCAGGTCTCGTCGAACATGCCTGCCGATACGAGGCCGGAACTGTCGAAACGCATCATATCGTACTTGTCCTGCACGCCCGCTACATCATAGAGATAGACGATGGTCTCCAGTGCCTCGCGCTGGGCAAAGTAATAGTGGAACTCGGCCATCGTGCCGTCTGCCTGGGGCAGCAGGTGTGGCGTGTTGAACCACCAGTTGAGGAGGGCTTTGCTGGTGTCGCTCGCACCGCTATAGCCGCCGTCCCGCCATTCTTTCACTTGCCGTCGTAATTGCGACACGAGCGGCGGCATGAGCTTGTCCATGCTGCTCTCTCGCAGGCTCTCATCCGCAGGGAACCAGCGCATGTCCGGATCGAGGATGTCATAGGGCGATTCAGGAAAGTTGGGATGCAGAGCCATTATTGTTCTCCCATTTCTTTTACTTGATTATTTTGGAGATATAGAAACGGCTCTATTGCTAAAATTATGTCAATTATATCGCTTTCGATGCCAAATCGTAATATTAACAGATTCTGATCTTTTGCATAGGTGTTCTTGTTGTTGTCTATTTGGCTTTGTCGTTTATTCAAATGGTGTGGCTCATCGAACTCAATCAATATTTTTTCTGCGACAAATGCATCATAAAAATAGTTACCAATATTGTATTGAGGAATAAATGAGAGATTCTTTGCATGACAGTATTTTTTTAGTAGCGACAACAAGACGCATTCATTGCGTATTGGATAGTGATTGATAACCTTGAAAGAGCCTGCCAATTCAGTAATTAGCAATTCTGCGTCATGGTCAAATTCATAATCAATAACACTTCTATAAGCGCCCTTCCCTATTCTGACTTCCGTATGTTTTTCTGAAATAACACCTTTTCTTTTTCCACTATTAATTAATCCTTTGGCGCGCTTAATAACATTATGAAAATTACGCCAGTCAATATATCTTAATTCCTTACACAAAATCCTAGCTGATTTCATACTCATCCTTCTTCATTTTGTCGTATTGTATAATGATTATTGCTATGGCAACCTTATTTTTATTGGCTTCTAGCCGATAGCAAAATTTCTACTGTTATTTTTTCTCTGTTATTTCTTCCCTCCATTCTTTCCGATATTCACATCCACAATCGTCATGGTATCGTTGCCGAAGATATTCACCTCCCTTAGAACGTCCAATTTTCTTGCTCCATAAAACCTTCCAGGTTCACACAATGAATACCGAAGTGTTCGCAAACGTTGGGAATTTTGGCGGCCTGAGGTTTCTTTTTTTCTTGTGTGACAACACATCCACCAACTACTTTGGCTTTGGCGATCACGAATGGGTCGGCTACGGGTTTTCCCTTTAACAGGCGTTTACGCCTCTATCATACCACCAGCCTTAAGCTGGTGGTCATTGATTTTTCTTGGCCCATTCGGAGAGCAGATCGCCACGCTCCTCAACCTCATGGTACACTTCACGCACAGAAATGATGCGCTTGTCATGGATCAATTGAGCGACGCGTTCCCATAAAGTCGGAAATCGTTTCGGGTAAAAATGTTCCAACAAGACAATCCATGGACCGCTGTCGAACACGTAAATCATGCAGTGGTCTCCTTACGCAGCAGCAGAGCCTCCACATCTGGTACGTTTTTGATTTTGACTCCCAGATAGTCCGCGAGTTGTTCCAGAGAGATGCGCTGCTGATAGTAGCGACTGAAGGCCAACTCTAGGTAACGTTCGCTAAGATAGACTCCTTGGTTGGCATAGTAACTCCCGCCTGTACCTGCTTTCTTTTGGTTTTTTCGGCTCCATTCACTTATTTTTCTTGCATAAAACGCTGGCTCTACGAGTTGCCTGTCGTGGAGCTTACGCAAGATCACCTCATGGCTAACCCAATAACATCGGGCAAGAGATTCAATCGTCTCGTCATTGATTGCCTGTGCACTTAAGGGTATCAGCCCGCGAATCCTCTGGTCGAAATCATCGTCTGGTACCAGAAACGCTCCTGCAAAACTGTTGCACAACACTTCGATTTGCTTGTTGTCGGCCTGCAGCAAATCAATATAATCTTCTAGTCGTGTGTCAATGCCTCCCGTTTGAAGCAACAGGTGCGCCAATTCATGAAACAAGGTAAAAATCTGACGATATGGACAGATGATTATCGGATTTCTCTTGCGTCCGTAAAAAACAGAGCAAGTGCCAATGGAAATCTCCGGCTGGCTCTTCCTTATTTTGATGCACTTGCGGTTCAAATACGGGCACCATTGTTCTTTGACAACTTTCTTCCAATCTATGCCGGTCTGATTAACTGTCGAATTGCCGAAGAGTTCAACCAAGTCGCTCATAGTAGTGTCGCCACCTCTCTTCTGCTGCTGTAATGTATTCTTCCGCCAGATCAATCCCGACGGATTTCCTCCCAAATTTACCGGAGACGAGCATCGTCGTTCCTGTCCCACAGAATGGATCAAGCACGATTCCGTTGGGTGGACAAGTGGCCAGGATTGGGATCTTACATAAATCCTCAGGGTAGGGAGCAAAGTGGTCTTTGCGATGTTGAGTGTCCTCAGGGAGGATATCCCAAACATCGGACGGTTTGCTGCCGTTTGGGTGGCACTTCAGAAAGTAGAATCCCTTTTCTTTCAGTTCTTTTGCCCGACCAGAAACCTTTTCTGAATCCGAGTGTGTTGTTCTTTGCTGGCCGCGAATAATCATCCGAAAGTCAGCAATTTCACCTTGAGACACAGCGTTGAGCAATTGTTGAAGAGCCTTCAGCCCGTCTCTCTTCTCTGCTTCGCTCAGGCTGGTCGAGAGTTCTATCTGCCTCCGATACCTAACGCCGCTAACGCCTGTTGCGGAAACCACCGACCCATTTACCACTTTGGTTTTCTTGGGATTACTTCGGATTTCATCTACGTTGTAGTAGTAACCGCGAGCAGATTTGACAAAATGGAAAACGTCCTCGTGAACATTGCGCAAACGGTCCTCGGTATTGTCTGGCCCCCCTTTGACCTTGTGCCATACAACGCTGTTTCGCAACGTCCAGCCTTGCTCATCAATCAGTTTGATTGCCAGACGCCACGGAATACCTAAAAGTCGCTTGTCTGCATACGAATCACCGATGTTTAGCCAGAAGGAACCAGTTGGTTTCAAAACTCGTTTGACTTCTGCAAAGACGAGTGCCAGGTTGTTGATGAAGTCACGATAATCCTTTTCAAGGCCGATCCCTCCGTTGTGGTATTCCCTCTTGCCCCAATAGGGAGGACTAGTCATGCAGACATCAAAAGTATCACTGGAAATTTGCGATAGGATATCTCTGGCGTCTCCTAGGAGAAAAAAAGGGGACAGCCTTTCCGATTGGATATATTCCTCAAGTTGATTAGTCGTTTCTGACACAGTCGCTATCATTCATGCTCCTTTAATTTTTGCTCACCCGATACAGATACCAGTTCCACTTCGCGTTTGTCGGCGAACAGCAGAAAGCGGTACTTGTCCGGCAGCGGCTTGTCCGCTTCGAAGTAGCGTAGAATTTCTTGTTGTTCCTGGGCAGTCAATCTTGGCATAAAAACTCTCTCGGTTGAGCATACATCTTCTCGATCACGTCGCGGAATTTGGCGGTGACGACATTGCGCTTGACCTTGCCTGTGGGCGTGATTTCGTTCTCTTCTATCGCGAAATCGCGGTCGAGAATGGTGTATTTCTTCACCTGCTCGGTCGTGGATACCTTGCTGTTGGCCTCTTCGATAGCGGCGGCGACGATCTTGCGAATCTCTTCATGCTGCGTCAGTTCGATGTAATCACGGTAGGCGATGTTTTTCACCCTGGCATAGTTGAGAAGTTCGACTGGGTTCAAGGTAATGAGCGCCACCAGATACGATTTGTTGTCGCCATAGACCATGACATTGCTGATGAGATGGTTGCGTTTGCACAGATTTTCGATGTAGAGAGGAGCGATTTTCTTGCCGGTCGAAGTTTTGATGAACTCCTTCTTGCGGCCAGTGATGAAAAGAAAGCCCTCGTCGTCGAGGCGTCCGATGTCGCCGGTGTGGAGCCAGCCATCAGGGGCGATCATCTCGCGCGTCGCCGCCTCGTCGTTGAGGTAGCCGCTGAACATCTGCTGGCCGTGCAGCAGAATTTCGCCATCCTCGGCAAGACGAATTTCGCAGCCGTGCATCGCTCTTCCCACCGAATGTGCCTTGTGTGCCTGCGGCGTATTGAAAGCGCAGCAGACGAATTCGGTGAGCCCATAGGCTTCGAGGATGGTGAGGTTGCCGGCATACTCGAACATTTCGAGTACTTCCTTGGGCACCGGCGCGGCGCCCGAGGTGCAGGATAGAATGCGCGTGCCGAGATTGGCACGCACCTTGCGGCAGACTTTTTCCTCGGCCCAGGCGAACTCTTCCGCCAGCTCCGGCGGCAGTGGACGGCTTTGCGCACGCAGCGTCTTCACCTGTTTGACGATGTCAATGGCACGCAGAAATTCGCTCTTGTCATAGCCACTACCCGTCTCCACCTCATTCATGATCTTGGCGTAGATTTTCTCGTAAAAACGCGGCAAGCCGCCGAACGAGTGGGGATTGACTTCGAGGAGATACTGGTAGAACTTGCCGATGTCGTCAACCAGATAAGCGGCGACGCCGAGATTGAGGCGGCTGTACATGCCGCTGATACGTTCGCCTACGTGGCAGAACGGCAGGAAGGAAATAGCGACGGTGCCGTCCCTGGTGTGGCGAAGAAGCTCCTCAGGCGGTGTGAGCGCGTTCATTTCGGCTACGGTGTGGGACAGTGCTTCGCAACTGGTGATGACATAGCGATGGCTCAACAGGGCACCTTTGGGATTGCCGGTCGTGCCTGAGGTGTAAACGACGATGGCAATGTCTGCCAAACGACTTTGGTGCGCAAGCTGCTGGTAGCGGGAGAACCCCTCTGCGCAGTATGCACGCCCCAGGCTGAGAAAATCGTCCCACGCCATCACAACTTTGCTGGCATAGGAGGTGAGGGTCTTCTCGCCAAGGATGATACGCCGGAGACAGGGAAGCTCTTCTTTGACCGCGAGGATCTTTTTGAGCTGGATATCAGTGTCAACTACGACAAACCTGGATTTCGAGTGGCTCAGGATATAGGCGCACTGTTCCGGCGAGTTGGTCGGGTAAATCCCTACCCCGATGCCGCCGGCGGCGATCGTGCCAAGATCGCTCACCGGCCACAACAGCCGGTTGGCCGAGAGGATGCTCACCGCATCTCGCGGCTCCAGCCCTTCGGCCAGGAGCGCCATGCCGAACAGGTCGCTCATTTCTTTGAGTCCGTGCCAGGTGGTCTTGTGCCATTCTCCTGCCACTTTTTCAAAATAGGCCGCCTCCTCTGCCTGGCGCGCCACAGTGTTTTCCAACATGGCATAGATGTTCTGCGGCTGTTGCATGATTTATTCCTTACACGCCGGACATGGTGCCGGCGTGGCGCACGTACAACATCTTGAGTTCGCTCAACACCGTGTCCAGATATTTTTCTTCATCGCCACTGAGATTGCCTTTGGTCTTTTCCTTGAGGAATTCCATCGTGTCTATGCTGAATTTGGCATTGACGAGATCCACTCCTGCCTGGCCGGTGAGAGGGTTGGCCATCTCGCCCAGATTGAGGAGTGCCTGTGTGGCAAAAATGGAGACGATGTGCTGTAACGCCGGGGCGGCGTTCACATGCTCTGCGTCCTGAATCTCTTTTTCTTCTTTCACCTTTTCTTTGTCTATTTGCGTTTTCCAGTCTTCATCCACTTTCTTGCGACGAATGTCCATGAATTAAACTCCTTATTGGTTGATCCATTTGTCAATCCAGGCGAACACTTCTTTCCACCACAGCCTGGCGTTTTGTGGCTTGGTGATGAAGTGTGTTTCGTCCGGGAAATAAATGAGGCGAGAGGGCACGCCCATGCGCTGTAGCGCCGTGAACATTTGGAACGCTTGTGTCACTGGTACGCGGTAGTCTCGCTCGCCATGGATGACGAGCGTCGGCGTCTTGTATTTCTTGAAATTGACGATGTAGGACGAGGGCGAGAACTTGGCGTACAGCTCCGGATTTTCGTACGGAGTGCCGTTGAACTCCCATTCGGGAAACCACAGTTCTTCGGTCGCGCCATATTTGCTGCGCAAATCGAACACGCCGGCATGGCTGACGAGTACCTTGAAGCGGTCGTTCTGCGTGGCGATCCAGTTGATCATGTAGCCGCCGTAACTCGCTCCGGCTGCCGCCAGGCGTTTATTGTCAATGAACGGGTAGGTGGCGAGGAGGTAATCGAGGCCGGCCATCAGGTCCTGGTATGGGCCGCCGCCCCAATCTTTGCTCACCGCATCGCACCATTCCTGGCCATATCCTTGTGAACCGCGGAAATTGACCGCCGCCACCACATAGCCGTGCGCGGCGAAAGCCGAAAGATTCCAGCGGTAGTGGAATTCATCGCTCCACATCCCTTGCGGCCCGCCGTGGATGAGGTAAAGGAGCGGATATTTGTTGTTCGTGTCGAAAAAAGGCGGTTTGAGCAAGAGACCGTGTACCTTCTTGCCGTCGAAACTGGTGAACCAGAACTCCTCGATTTCGTTCATCGCGAGCGACGCCAGCACCGGCTTGTTGAGGAATGTCAGTTGTGTCACTTTCTTGCCGGCGATGTCCGCGGCGAAAATTTCAAACGGCTGATTGACCGCCTGCTGCTTGAAATATATCGTCTTGCCGTCGGGGCTGATGTTCAGTTCGCGGTTGGAATGGCCGGCGACGATGGTTTCCACCTGTTTCGTCTGCACGTCGAGACGACAGACGATCTCGCGCCCTTCCTTGTCGGTATTGAAAACGACGAAACGGCCGTCGGGCGACCACTCACACTCGGCGATAGAAGAGTCCAAAGCTTCGGAGAGACACTGGCGCTCGCCGCTGTTGCGATCATACAGCACGATCTTGAGCCGGTCCGCCTCAAAGCCTACGCGCTGCATGGTTTTGTAAAGCAGAAAACGGCCGTCGGGTGAATAGCGAGGCTGGTTGTCTACCGCCTTGTTGTGCGAGGTGAGGCATGTCGGCTTGCCACCGCTCACCGGTACCACGAACACATCGTTGTTGGTGGAAATGGCTACCATAGGCTCTTCGTTGCGCACAAAGGCCAGTTCCTTGCTGTCGGGCGAGAAAGCAAAATCGCGGCTTCCGCCTAGATCGAGCGGGGGCGAATCGTAAAGGCCGGGGGTGAGGTCTTTGGCCTCTTTGCCTTCGCTTGTGCAGGTAAACACGTGGGTGTGCTTGCCGTCGCGCCACTGATTGAAACAACGGTACATGAGCCCGTCAATGATGCGTGCCTTGACTTTCGACTCCTCGCGTCTGGCATCCAGTTCCGCCGCCTCGGCGAGATTCCTGGCACTGGCGTAGATGGTGGCGACAAAGGCAAAACGTGTGCCATCCGGCGACCACACAAAATCTTCGACATCCACCGGCAGATTCGTGAGCTTCATCGCCTCGCCGCCCTGCATGGGCAAGAGGTAAATCTGCTGCGAACCGTCGCGGTCCGACAGGAAGGCCAGCGCAGTGCCATCGGGTTTCCAACGCGGCGTGCCGTCAAACTTGGGGCTTGCCGTGAGCTGGCGCGTCTCGCCACCGCGCGTTGACACCAGCCAGATGTCACTGTTGCCGCTGTTTTTGTCCATATTGTACTGTGTCACTTCAAATGCCAGCCAGTCACCGTTGGGCGACAGCGTCACCTGGCCGATGCGTTTCATCGCCCACATATCTTCCACACGCATGGCACGCTGCTGCGCCGTGAGCGGCAGCAGACACAGGCCTAGCAGTGCCAATACGAGTAATGATTTGTTTTGCATATTCTCTTTCCTTAAAATTTACCAAACGAACGAGTTCATTGTAGCAAAATATCGCAATCCTGGCAAGTTATTCTTGCAAGATAACCGGCGACAAGGTGTAATTAAATGGAAGGAACCCAGGTTGTGCAACGCGTACTGCTTCTTCCTGACGCCGAGGGCGCTCTGCGCTTTAGGAATGGTATCACTCTCCGTTTGCGACACTGGAGCGAAGTGCCAGGTCTGCGCAGCGACGAGCGCATGTACCGCGTTCGCGCTGCGTGTATCGTGTCCTGGGCCATGGGCCAGGACACAACGGTCACTCTTGGCGCAAGCGTTCGTTGTTCGCATCGTCGCGGAGCAGACCTGACACGAGCGAAAGTCGGGCGTATCCAATAATTAGGGGGCATAGTAACTTTTTTGAAATAAATACAAGAGTACAAGCCTATCACCTCTCCCCTGGCGGGCTGTTTTGTACCCA
>JAGVGO010000120.1 GCA_020057085.1 Planctomycetota bacterium
ACTGTCAACCGTGAGCGAACAATAAAACTGCCACGAAACTTGTGGGTACAAAACAGCCCGCCAGGGGAGAGGTGATAGGCTTGTACTCTTGTAGTTATTTCAAAGAAGTTACTATGCCCCCTAATTATTGGATACGCCCGTTTTCGTCTTTGCTTTATACTACTATTTTACAGGTGGCAAAAACAAGGGGAAAATATGTCTTACTTTCCCACATTTCTCACACACGGAAAAATTCTTTTTCTGTACCGTGCGACAAGACAGGCACAGGGAATTTTGCGAAAATTCTCCCAAAAATTCGACGGTATACGGCTTGCAAGAGTTTTTGATATCTTCGGGCGTACCATCGTCATAGACGACCGTACCGTCCCATGCATCTTCATGTTCAGGGACAGCCCTTTTGAGAAGAACCATGCGGTCGGCAATACTGAAAGCGCTGTCGAGCTCATGCGTGACAACCACGGCTGCGATGCCGAGTACCGTTACCAGATCTTTGATGAGTTTATCTATCGTCCTGCTGACAATGGGGTCAAGCCCGGCGGATGGCTCATCGCAAAAGATCAGTTGCGGGTCCAGGGCTAGAGCACGTGCCAGGCCTACACGTTTGCGCTCCCCGCCGGAAAGAGTGGATGGCATCTTATATTTGTAGTTTTCCGGCTCCAACTCCACCTGCCTGAGCTTGGTGTCTACCATAATGTCAACGATGCCTGCATGGAGTTGAGGTTGGTGTTCGAGAATAGGAAAAGCTATATTGTCTCCGACAGTCATGGAATTAAAAAGCGCGCCGTTCTGAAAGAGAAGGCCGAACCTTTTTTTTACCATCTCGATGTTACGGTAATGAGGGGGCGAGACATTCTCTGCCAATATTTCGATGTGGCCGGCATCTGGCATCTCTTCCCCAATCAGGATGCGAAAAAGCGTGCTTTTCCCGCACCCTGACTGTCCCATCAACACCGTCACCTCACCCAGAGAGGCTGTCAAAGATACCTTGTTGAGAACGGTATCTTTTTTTTGCGTGTATTTGTTGAGGTATCCCTTTTCCACATCTGTGAGAACGAGCGCCGATTTTTTCACCGTTTGTTTCCTTCTGCATTTTCGATTTTCTGCGCCAATACTTTACGGAGCTGCGCAGCGACTTTTGCCCAAATCTCCCGCACGCTTTCCCCCATTTTACGTGCAGCCTCTTCCATTGTGGGCGAAGAAGTCAGGGAAACATCCAGGACACCCGAACCCCACACAATCTCATTCTTTTCCTGCTCAACCAGATAGACCTCTAAGGCCGCGTGCGCCTTCCACTCTTGGGTATTGGTTTCTATCTCCAATGTTTTCAGCACGCCTTCGAGATAATAACGGGCAGCGTGCGTCGTAGGGTAGGAAAAGACTTGCTGGAAAACTTTTTGCTCTGCCAGGTAATTTTTAAGAGATTCTGTCACCATCTCTTCCGGTAATGCCCACCATAATTGATTGGCAGACAAAGTAAGCCGCAGATCTTTGCCATCGCGCAAAATAATTTCCTGCCGCCGCAGAGATGGCGCACTGCGAAAATTTTCCACGCCTATGGACATGGGCAAAGACCTCTCCTGCGTATCCGCTGAACCACTCGAAAACTCACGGATACTAAAATAGCGGAGATCTACGGACGATGAACAGGACAACGACAGACACCCCAGCCAGCAAAGGCAGCAGGCAATTTGTATTTTTTTACACTCTCTCATCACTGTCCCCTCACTTCAGAACCCCACAACAGAGCGTTAGGTTTGACTTTCAGAATGCGCAGCAAAGAGGCCAGTTCCTTGAGTGTTCCCTGGAGTTCCTGGTTTGTCTGGGTAAGCTCTTTCTGCACAAAATAGTTGAGCGTACGCACGGTCGAGTTGGTGTCCTTCATTAAAGCGGCAAGCTGCGAGTTAGTCAGTGCCGAAAGGCGTTCCAGGTTGGCAAACGTTTTTTGAATATTGGCTTCGTTGGCGGTCAGAACACTGTTGATTTCTTTGACCAGAGAAGCTATATCTTCCTTTTTGCCAGAAGAGTTTACAATTTGATTTACGTTTGTGATCAGGGTATTCATGGTTTGCAAAAGTTCTCGCGATTGGTTGCTCAGGTTTTGCACAAAATCCTGAACTCCCATCTGTTTTGCGTCGCTCATGGCAGCAAGATTTTTCAAGGTCGTTTCGACATACTGATTGTGTGCCGGTCCTGAAAGGCTGTCCATGTTGTCGAGGATTTTTTTCAATTTCTGTAAAACAGTCGCCGGCCCATCGCCCATCACATCATCATTGAGATGCTGGGAGAACTTGTTGAGATTGACCATCACGTCCCTCAAATTTTCAAGGCTCTGCGGAGTGAATATTTCCTCGAGGTTTGCCACTATGCCTCCCACTTGCTTGCTGAGCTTCGCAAAATCAGTGTCCATAGATAATATCTGACTGTTGTCCGGCAAAAGCGGATAGTTTGCAAAACCGCCGGTGAGGTCAACATACTGAATGCCTGTGACAAAGGAGGTAATGAGTTGTACCTTTGTTCCGGGCTTGGTCTTGTTACCTTCCTTGAAGTCGGCAAATATCTGTGCCGTTGCTTCTGTGACGGCAAAATCTACACGTACTTTATTGATCGTGAAATCATTACTCACTTTGGTCACTTTGCCTATTTCTATACCGTTGAAACACACAAGAGAACCAGGTGACAAACCTCGCACAGATTCTCCCAGAATCGTGTAATAGTGCCGCCCTCCCTGCGGTCCGGAAAGTACGATGCTCATAAAAATCCATACGGACACGGCCAGCACCAGAAAAAGACCGGCACATATTTTTTGCCATATAGTTACGGGAGACATAGTTTGTTCCACTTACTGATAAAAGGAAACCAACGTAAATAGAGAATTTACGGCAATGATAAAAATAATCGAGTCCACCACGGCATTCGTCGTCGCCCTGCCTACTCCTTCGGCGCCACCGGTGACAGAGAAGCCACGGTAGCATCCCACCATGGCAATCAAAATGGCAAACACGAAGCACTTTTTGACTCCGGCCCAGATATGCGTCATGTTCAAAATTTTGACTGTCTGGTTGTAATAATCCCAAAAAGAGATGTCCAGCATGAAGCAGCCGATACAAAAACCGGCGGCAATGCCAATCAAATCTCCTAAAAGGACAAGGCTTGGAAGCCCAATGAAGAGAGCCACGGTTTTGGGCATGACCAGTATTTTCACGGGGTTGACGCCCATGGCCCGCAAAGCAGTGATTTCTTCCGTGACCAGCATGGTGCCGATTTCCGAAGCAATAGCCGAACCAGACCGTCCGGCAATGATGATGGAAATCAAGATCGGCCCGATTTCCCTGGTCAATGAAATTGCCACCAAATCCGCGACATAAATGGTCGCCCCGAATCTTTCAAGCTGTTTGGCTGCCTGGAGAGCCAGGATCGCACCGAGGAGAAAAGCCATCAAAAAAACTATCGGCAAGGCTTCAAACGCGATCTTCATGAGTTGCCCCAGGATATATTTGAACTTGGAGCTCTTACGCCAAGGCAGTGCGCAAGGCAAAAAATAACAAGCCTGTAAAAACAGGATTTCCAGACTGCCCAGGTAATCCAAAAATTTTCTTACCGGTGCAATAATGGCACGGAAAACCCCAAATAAAAAAGAAAACAAGGGTATTTACTCCCACAAACTTAATCGCTGTAAAGGCGTATCCAAAACCAGGGGGTATGGGTGAAACCACGATGGGTATGACATACTGGATAACATCAATGTTATCAGCCAGCAGTCAAATCCGCAAGCAAAAAATGAAGCCTATTGTCATTTGCGCACCCTCACAGCAAAGCCACGTCGGAAGTCGGGCTCGCCTCGAACGCTCAAGACGACGTCGCCAGTGCCGAAGTCGAAACAACGCACAGAAGAGTAGACTTCATCTTCATAAAACCATACCAACCATCCGCTTACCACAAACATTGGATCTATATTGCAAAGTCCTTTGCCTTGCTGGTAGAGTCCACGCAGTTCCCCGACGGACGGCAGACGCCAGCCGCCGCCGTCCACATGTAGATTAGCTACCCACTTCTTAGTTTGATACCACTTTGTGTCTTCGTCCGGCCCGACATACCACTCCAGGTTGGTCCGGGTATCCAGAATTACGCCAGCGCTACTTTTACGATAGCGGCCGTCGCTGGAAGCTTCTACTTGCTTTCTTTGCTCCTGCTTGGCGGCGAAGCGTTTAAATTTCGGATCATTTTTGATCCGCTGCAACTCCTGCTCCTCCTCCTGCTTTGGCTCTTCCTCAACCTGTTTTTTTGGTTTTTCTTTTTTTTCTGTCAGTTTTCTATGTTCCTCCTGTTGCTTTTGTTTTTGTGCTTCCTCCTCCTGAATCCATTTTTTCGTTTTTTCGATATCTTCTTGCGGTCTTCTATTGCCCTCGCTTTGTCGCGTTTTTCTCATCTGTTCATCAAGAGAGCGTTGAAATCTTGCATTATCTTGGTCTCGCCTTAATATCCACCGCTCGTTCGCTCTTTCCTCATAGCGATACCACACATAGCACAGAGCGAACACTATCATGATAAAAAGTGGCGTTCCCCATCGCCCCTGCGGCGCAGCGGCTGGGGGGCTTGCTGAAAATTTAAGCGGCCTTGCTGCTGCCTGACTGCCTCCTGCTGAGACGGCCGGCTTGGCGACCGGCTGGCTGCTGCCGGCAGGTTTTTTCGCGGCAACCGACGCCAGCCTCTGCGGCGTGGCTTTGTGCATCTTTTTGGCGGGAAACGGATCGCGGCCGCCTAACTTGTGTGCACGCTCGCACCACGGGCACCCTGCCAGATGGTGTCCATACCGATGTTGCTCGTTTCTGGCACAGGTGACCAGGCCTGCTTCCGCCATCTTGATGCCTTTTTGCCAGACACGTGCCTGCGGGCGCTTGCTGGGCTGGCTGTGCCCGTTTTCAAAGCATTGAATAAAAAGTTCGCGCACATGGGGCGACAGAATATCCAAGGGTGGGGACGACAACGGTGGGCTGTAAGGCACGTTTCTCTTGCGACTGTACGGAAAGTGGCCGGAAGAAATACGCTCTTCGTTGGGCGGCGGATCGTCTTTACCTTTAAAGACGCCGGCAAATGGATGAGTACCTTCCATGAGCAGTTGGAAAATGAGGACTGCCAGGCCAAACAAATCGTGCGAGGCCTGGCGATCTATGTCGGCAAAAACTTTATTTTGTAGTTCCGGCGGTGTAAATTCTGGCTTCCCCACCGGGCAGCGGTAGATTTTGCCGTTTTTAGTGTCAGGGACTTGAAAAGAGTCGGTGTCAACGACCGCTATCAGCGCATTGCTGCCGATCAAAAAATTAGACTCGTTCACGTCGCCTATCACATAACCGGCGGCGTGCAGGGCAGCCACGACAGTGGCCAGGTTGTAGGCCGCATGATGAAGGTATTGGTAATGGAAAAGCGGGCATTTCTGCTTGCGAATTTTCGGCGTGTAGAAATCGCAGATCGGCCGCATCTGTGACACGCGCGGCATGAGGAAGCCGACGAAATTGGCGCCGCCCCATTGGTAGAGAATATCTACCGGCCAGGCAATGGAAATAAGCCCATGCTTGGCCATGGGGTCCTCTGGCGGATTGGCGAGCATAGCCTGTAGTTTGGCAAGACGAGCCTGGGTGGGTTTCCGGTAAACTTTGGCCACCACTCCGGCCTCGTTTTCCACTTCGTAGATGATCGCCTCACCGCCACTGCCCAATTCTTTCTTGCAGACGACTTTCCTGGCGTCTGACAGCCTTTGATATTGCATAGTTGGAGTCTGCCCTTTACCTTTTAGATCCGTCCCTCCCCTAGCGCCAGGGGAGAGGTGAGTTATCATAGGTAGTGCTTATTTTTACAGATCCTTAGCTACGTTTTGTTTGTACCAGTTGACTTTGCGCGTTGTGTACATGACCGCCGCAAGCAGCAAGGACAACAGGAACGAACCAGTCAGGAGCGAATAGTCCTGCATCTGCAGAATAAAATAGAGGAAAGTGTAGTTGATAACGAGCCCTGCCAGGATCACCAATGTCCGTTTGCCGCTTTTGAGTACGGCGAAGCTGTAACAGAAAATCAGGAGTGATGCCACACCGGCGCCGATAGCGTAGGCCAATATAAAATCCAAAAATTCGGAAACGGCGAGCAGCAACAGATAGAACAAACTCAGCGCCGCCGCGACCAGAAGGTACTGGAAAGGATGAATCTTGAGTGCGCACAATATTTCAAACAGGAAGAACACCGCCAGAATCACGGCGATGAAGAGCTGGCCGTAGTTCACTGCGCGCTCGACGCTGCGATAGGAATCTACGAGCGTGAGTAGTGCCACGCCGAAGAGTGAGCTGTTGAAAGCAGAGGCTCGTACTTCATTTTTGTCGTTCTTGTCGGTCCACAGTTGCGGATAGTCGCGGCCATAGAAAGAAACCTGCCACATCGCTTCAAATCCTTGGTTCGTCACCGTGCGCTCGCTAGGTAAAAATGCGCCCTGAAAACTGGGGTCAGGCCATGAGGAAGTCAATTTGACGGTGTTTTTCACGCCCACCGGGGCGATGGCAAATATCTGGCTGCCCTGGAATTTCAGATCCATTTCATAGGCGATATCTTTATTGACCATTTCGCCAGTTATCTTGACCGGCGCGCTGATGCCGGTTGTGTACCCTTCGATCTTGCAACCCGGCATGAATTGCGACACTCCCTCACCGAATTTGATTTGGATGGCTTCGCTGGCGCCACGCAGATCGGCGATAGCCATCGTTACCTGAGCATCTTCCCACACCACATCCTCGACTTTGATCTTGAGTTTGTCCGGCTGTACCACGAAGCGACCGGAAAGCTTGATTTGCGCTGCGTAGACGACCGTCTCATAAATGCTGCGGTGCAGTTTTTTCGGCGCGAGCGTGCCAGCTATATTGAGTTCTTCGGGCAAAAAATAGACCTGGCGCAGTTCGCATTCCGGCACCTCGACCTTTTTGACACGTTTCGGTTCGCCCTTGTCGTCGAATTCGATAACCTGATCGCGCCACACCTTGTACCAGTGTTTGTAAGGCACGACCAGACATGGGCCGACGACATGCTGGCTTGGCCCCCAGGTGCCATGTATTTCGCTGACGACATTGTTACGTCTGCTCAACCTTTCACGTAACATCGAATCTAGCGAATCGAGGGGCATCACCAACAGCAACAGAAGCAGCAACAACATCGCAATCTTACCGAATATTGCGCAGCGAGATAGGAATGCTTGACAGGCAGAAAAAATATTGTGAGTTTCCATCGAAATCGTTCCTAAAAATAGAACTATAGCGAACTTAGGCTAGCAGATACAAAGTCACAGCAACATCTTTTCGATAGCGGCCATCGCCTCGTTTTTTTGGCCATGTCGCAAAGCATCGGCAGCATTTGCCAGCAACTCTTCCTGCCATTTTTCGAAAACGATCGGGGCCGGTGTGTGCGGCATGAACGGCTGGAACGGCGACAACAGTTGTTCTTCCAGCTCTTTTATGCCGTCGCCGGACAGAGCGCAGGTAGCGATACTGGTGGGAAAAATACGGCGATAGGCTGCCAGGTGGTTTACTGCAAGATCGCTCTTGTTGACCAGAATGATAGCCGAACTGGAGAGAGGTTGGTCAAGAGGGCGTGGGGGGATAGCGGCATCGCAGACCCATATTACCCGATCTGCCTGCGTCAGCAGTGTTTGGCTGCGCAGAACGCCAAGCTGTTCCACCATGTCATCCGTAGTGCGGATACCGGCCGTGTCGCTCAACAAAAAACGCATACCCTGGATCACCAGCGGCTCGGAAATGATGTCGCGCGTCGTGCCCGGTGAAGCATCCACGATGGCGCGTTCGCGCCCGAGCAAAAGATTGAGCAAGGTAGATTTGCCGACATTGGGCGCGCCGGCAATGGCGATGTGAGGCGGTGTGACCAGCGCCTTGCCGAGAGTCGCCGTTTCGATCAATTGCACCATATGCGCAAGCGCCACGTCCGGTTCGCTGGCGACCGTTTGACGGATGTTTGTCAGTTTTTGACGCAAGACGCCCTGCATCTGATAGAGAAGCACACACGCCGAGAGATCACTTTCACACGCCAGGAAACGGCGCAGCGCCGCCTGTTCGATGGCTGTCTGGTAGCCGGTAAGGCAGTTGTGCCAATCTTCCTGGGACATCAGTTGCACGCCCAGTTGTAGCAGTACCTCAGCGATCTTTGCCGTTACCGCACGGCTACCATGGCAGTGGATTTCAACCAGAGATTCGCCGGTCATACTGTGCGATTGTTCACAACATGTCACCACCACTTCGTCCACCAGCGAGTCGTCGTGCAGCGCATGAAATGTACCGTGATATAGACGGGATGATGGCGATAGGGCACGTTTGCCATGGAAACAACATTGCACGGCTGCCATAGCCTCGTGACCTGTCACCTGGATGGTAGCAATACCGGCAGCGCCTGGCGGCGTAATGATACAAGCGCGTGCGGTACACTGAGGCACGACCACAGTCATGGGCGATTCTCACCTTGTTCGGCAAAAGCTCGCTCAAGAGCATGCCAGAACTGTTGCACGGTAGCAAAGCGTTCTTGCAGCGAGAAAGCGGTCGCCCGTGTCAATACGTCCTGTACTCTGCCCGATATATCTGAGCGTGCGACTGCTACCGACATGGGAGCAATGCCCATGGGCAGAACGCCGGTTAGCATTTCATAAGTAAGCACACCGATGGCATAAATGTCGGTGCGTTGATCACAGTAGTTTTGGTGCGCCTGCTCCGGCGCCATATAATAAGGAGTGCCACCGCCTGACATCGGCGAAGTGGCAGATGTTTGCTGCCCTGCCAGACGATAAGCGGTGCTGAAATCGAGTAGCATGACTCGTTCGGGCGAATACAAAATATTTTCCGGCTTGATATCGCCATGACACCAGCCCGCTTGATGTATGGCATCCACCACCTGGCAAAGACTGCCGATGACCGCCGCCGCCTCATCTTTGCTCCATATGAGTCGCTGCGATTTCTTCTGATTTGCCACCTGGTACAGATTGGGCAAGGCAAACCACGGCATGGTAAAAGCATAGGCCGTTTCGTATTTTTCCAGCATGGGGACGATGCCCGGATGCCGGCAAGCGGTGAGCGCCTCCACTTCGCGTTGAAATAACTGGCATGCCCATTCCTGAGGAATTGACAGGTACTTCAGCACTTTTTCCTTGTTTTCCAAATTATCCCACACATGGTACACTACGAAAACTTTGCCACGACTCAAGCGTGAGAGCGGACGGTAGCGGGAAAGAGAAGCGGGGAAATTTCCGCTAACATTGGTATTGTCTGAAGCGACCAGCGATACCTTATCGCTCGTTTCCACGCTGTTGGTTTCCTTCGGTATATCCACTCGGCTGGGCATCGTCTCTTCCTGCTGCGAAGATGTGGCGTAAGGATATACCGTGGTAATCCGCCACTGCTTCACCTCGTCGGCAGGGTTATAGATGGCTGATGAAGAAGGATTCTGGTTGAATGTCGCTGCACTGTTTTCCTGCACGCACCAATTCTTGCGCCAGGAAAGATCCTGAATGCCTACGGCGGTGATACATTCACGGCGTTGCTGGAATTGAATGTCCTGGGTATAATGTGATAGTCTGGCCAACCCTTCATTGGCGGCATCCGCCACTTGGGTATTCTTTTCCGCAGCCATGCGTTCTAAACATTCGCTGAAATCGCCGGCGACAACCCCCGAATCGGGCACCGTAAGCAGCCAGGCCATATCGAGCAATGTCTGGATGGCGGCCACCCGCACGAATGGTTCAGAGCTGTTGGCGGCCTTGCCTTTGACGGTAGAGAATATTTGTCGCCACATGGCAAGCTGGACGGATATTGGCTCTCTTTTGTGTTCACTGACACATGCAATATTGCCGATAGCACGCAAGATATGGGTCTGGGCGTCCGCATCTTGCTCGCTGTCTACGCGGGAGACAAGCAGTCCCAGACTGTCGTCATCGGCAATGCCGCCGAGTACCATGGCAGCAAAACGGCGGTTATCGGCATACGGCGAGAGTTGTAGGGAATTGCATAGCAGTTGGCGGATTTTAGCAGGTAAAAAACCGATCCGTATCAGACTGTCTTTGGCGGCAAACCGCTCTTCTTTGCCGGTCTGGCCGTTTTCCATAATGAGCAAGAGCGGCGCTATCGCCTCTTCGTGTTTGATGTTACCCAGAGCCTGGATGGCACTGAGGCGTACCTTTGTATCTTCTCGACTCTGGGCGATATTGGCCAGAGTCGAGATATTGTCAGGAGGCGGCCATAGCGCCAGGGTATGGCATGCTTGTTGTTTGATGGCTACCGTGTTGTCGGCAGAAAATAGAGAACGTATGGCCGCGAGCGGGCCAGCGCCGAGAAACGCCAGAGCACGCAACGCGGCTAGCCGGATTTCCTCATGCGCACGCTCGCCAAGCATCTTCTCCAAGGTAGGCAAAACAGCCATATTTTTGCTCTTGCCCATTATTTCCAGTAATCCTGTTCGCTGCAAATGATGCAATCTTGTATCCTGGCAAAGGCGGCATAATTTTTTTATTTGCCCTGGAAACATGCGCAGGATTAACAACAGTCGAGGTTCCGCCATCTCACGGTTGTAAGCCAGAACGCCCACGGCCGCAGCTACCATCTGGTAAACCTCTCGCCAACGCAGTAATGAACCGAGTAGCAAGACAAGAATGACCAGGCGGCTGACGAATACCAACGTTGCGCCCCAGAAGCCGACATGCTCGATAGCGACCAGGTCCAGATGATAAATTTCAGGGATATCGAACAAAGTAGCCTTAAGAATGAGATCGGCGGCATAGAGAAGCCACGCTGTCATACTCTGAGTAGGCGGATCAAATATGGCGCTGCCCCATAATTGAGCAACCTGACGCAGCAACAAAATCAAAGAAACCAGCAAAACCGTGTAATTACAGATAAGGAAGGGCAAGCGCAAGAGGGGGGCATATACCAGGCACAGCGAGTTATCTTCCTGCTTAAGACCTTCGATAATAGCACGCTGTTCCTGATAAATTTTGTGGTGCAGCAGGCTGAACGATAAACAACCGGCAAAGGCTAGCAGATAGGTTGGCCATAAAGCAGGAAAAATAATGCCAAGAGACAACAGGCAAATGTAAACCACACAAAACAACAAATGCGGACTGGCTCGCACTGTCTGGTATCGGAAAAAAAATGTAGCTGGAAACAAAAAAAGTTTAGGTACATAGGCCGCCACTGCAAGCCACCAAATTAGCAACCTTTTCATCTCGTTCTCCCGACACAGCCCGATAGTGACTGTCCATCGCGGTATTTCGCCCTCCTATTTTTCCGGAGATTTTTCCAGGCGCAATCGGATTTGCAAAGTTTGTGCATCGCGTGCCACAGTAAAACATACCTCCTGGCCGATCATCATATACGAAATTTTGTGCAAGAGAAAAAGAGAATGAGGTATCTCCTGTCCGTCAATAGCCAGAAAACGGTCTTCAAGATGGATGTCGTGGTTGGCAGCCGGGCTTTTGGCTATGATATTAGTGACCACTACCCCCTGCCCATTTTCGCAATCTTTGACATCCACACCAATCCAGCCACGCCGTACTTCGCCATATTGGATAATTTGCTCGGCTACCCAATAGATGGTATGGCTAGGGAGGATAAAATTGATCCCTTGAGAAACCAATGAATTGCCGGGTAAATTTTGTAGCATTTCCGCCATACGCACCATTTCGCTCTCTGGAATGTTTTCTTGCTGCAAATTTTCTTTCAGAAGAGTGAACAGTTTACGCAAAGCAAGCTGTTGGTACCCGCAGATAAGTAAATTGCGAGAAAGAGTGGAGGAGGCAATGCCAACAAAGCGTCCCTGGGAATCCACTACGAGGCCACCTGCGTCACCGGGGTTGATTGGCGCGGTAGTCTGGATGAGGCCAGTCAATGGAGAGTTGGCGTCGGCCATCCATACGGCCCTGTCTACGCCGCTGACAATGCCATAGGAAGCCGATTTGGTCAATCCATAAGGATTGCCAACAATAATGAGAAGTGCTCCCACCTGTAAATCTTGGGAATACCCCTTTGCCACTGGTTGCAGTTGCGGTGCGTCTATTTTCAATATGGCAAGGTTCGTTTTGCAATCTATGCCAACGAGCCGCGCCTCGTATTGCTCCAGTGATTCCAATTTGACCATGATTTTTTTGCTTGCCCGCAGGGTATTGGCCACGGTAACGATGTGGCCAGCCTTATCCAGCAAGACGCCGGAACTCACTCTGCAGTGATCCTGTAGATCGTGGGAAATTTCAATGCTGACGACCGAAGCACGTATCTTTTTGACGATTTCAATAAATTCATGTTCAAAATTTTTTAGTGACTGCCCTAGCACCATAGGCGCTATATAGCACATTGCTACCACTACTGCCAAACAATTCTTCAGCTTTGCCATATCGGGTCCTATTTCTTTTTTGTTACTGTCCGACTGTCAAAAAGATGCATCCCGTTTGCTTAAAGGAAGAACTTCGTTAAGTTCATACATGGGCAAATTAAGGAAAGTCGAGATACTACGCGGATCCATTGCCGCATCAGGGAGCGATGACTTTGTTGGGATACGAGGAAGATGGCCGGACGGTAAAGATTTTGTCATCAATACAGCAGGCGGGAAGTCGGTATCTCTTTTTACCACCTCCTGCCAAAACCACAACAGACACGCTAACACCACCACAGTTGCAGCACCTAAAGGAATCCACAATTTTATGTTCAAGGAGTTTATCAGTGTTGGCCTGACGGATGGCTCGGCAACCGCTTGCTGGATGGTTTGCCATGGAATCTGCGCATAGGCTTGCGATAAATGGATATGTTTGAGTTGCTGCAGGGACTTTTGCGAAGTTTGATATTGCTGGTAGGTCTGGCGGCAGGCTGGACAATTTTCCAGATGTTTGCCGATAGCCGTTGACAACAACGGTAGATCGTTATCTCCCACATAAAGAGGCAGAAATTTTTGTACAGCCCAGCATTGCATAGTCTTACTCACTTAAAATGGTTTATAGAATGTTCCAACTTTTTTCTCCCGGTCCGTCGCCGGGCAATAAAGACGAAGCGATTTTCAGGTACGCTTTGGTTGTTGGTTGCGCATCGCTTGATATTTTTCCCAGCTTTCTTTGAAAATTTGCCTGGCGCGAAACAATCGCCAGCGTACCGTATTTGAGTTACATTGCAAAATTTTACCAATCTCTTTACAACTCAGTCCATCGATATCACGCAAAATCAAAATAGAGCGATAAGGTAAAGGAAGTTGTTGCAATACTTTCCGAACTTCTTGCGACATCTCCTGTTGTTCCAAATTTTGCTCGCTGGAGGTGGTTTCAGCGCCCACCTCGCCAGTTTCTTCTAATGAAATAGGCCGCGTACCGGGCTTTTGCTTACGCAAAAAATCGATACACAAATTAACCACAATGCGATATAGCCAGGTGTAAAAATTGCTCATCAAATTGAATTGCCACAGCGAGCGATATACTCTGATGAAGCTTTCCTGAGCAATATCACGGGCATCTTCGTGATTGTTCACCATCTGATAGGCAATCCAGAAGACTTTCTGGTAGTATCGTTCCACCAACTGCCGAAAGCTTTCCTGGTCTCCTTGCTGACATCGTTTGATAAGTTCAACATCGTCCACATAAGTCATGGGTTATAATAGTCCTCCCGCCTTTTGCTTGTTTATTTCTGTCGGAGGCTATTATAAATCTTTTCATGCTTTTTGCCAAATTATTTTTTTTCGGCAGATAACGGCGTATCCGCCATATTTTGCAGCATATAGTAGGTCAAAGCCGAAATTGCAGGCGAAGGCTCCATCGTGGCAGCACTCTGTTTTCTTTCGCTGCGGTAGTCACTGAAAGTATATGCTTGAATTCTCTCCGGCAACTGCCGACTGTAGATAGTGCGCTGCATTTCTTTTTCCATCTGCGAAATCTCAGCGGTTATTTGCAGGCGCTGGCTGTCGCTGGCAAATTCACTGAGAAAGTGACGCAAGTGTTGTTTGTGTGCCTGTAGCGTGGTCTTGCCTTGTTTCTGGAGAAGCCAGTCGTTTACCTGACGCAAGAAAAATTGTCTGCCAAATTGTTGTTTTTCTTTGGTCTTGCGGTCTTCGATATATTTGCTCGACTCGCGTAGAGCGGTTTTGGCAGCTTTAATAGCCAAGCGTATCCAGGCATCCACCACTTCCGTCCCCTCTTCCTGTCCGCTCATAAAGAGTTCTACTGCCGCCATCGTGCATTTGGCGACATCCGCACCGGCAAGCAGATAATCGTAGGTATCCAGATAATAACCTTTCCACAGACGTTCGCTCAGGCGGGCCAAATCCAAAGGTAGAGGAATCGGCAAAAATTGATCTGCCAAAAACTCGACGGTGCCGGCGCTTGGTTTATGTACTCTGATGGTGCCGTTGTCGAGGATTTCATATGTGCGCAGATTGCCGTGCCCTTCTTGCAACAATTCGTGCCAGTATTTGTTGGGATCCAGGTTGATTGCCACCAGCATGCCGCGCCCACCCATTTTTCCGATGATCGCGGCGAACTGTTCATTGCTGTGGTATTGCAGGAGACCGCGATAGATCATCTCGGCATGGCCACGATGTTGCATGGTTTGTAGAATCGTTGTCATGTGAGGTGACAACGCTCCTCGATACAACAGATCGGCGAGTGCCACTTCACAACCGGCAAACTGTGCAAGTGGAATCTGGCTGAGATCAGGGTATTCGTAAGCCAGACGGAACAGATTGGGCTCCACCAGACATCTCTCAGCCAGCGTCAGCTCACTATGTGGCAGCGAGACCATTTTCAGTATATGTAGAGCGTCCGCCACTTTGTCGGGGAAATCGCTTTCTTGTTGGTACTTGCGCAATGTGTCGCGATTGGCGTACAGGAACAGTACCGCTTTCTGAAAATCGCCCAGACGAGTGGTGTCGTCGTTGAATACTTGCAGCAGTTTTTCCAGTAGCACCCCTTGCCTCAGCCAATAATGGTAGGCTGGCAGACCGTATGCTTCAAGGGCAGCGAGAAACGGCTTACTGTCGCGCATGGCGATATTGCTGAAATTATACCATTCTTCGGCACGTATGAGGCTCAGAAAGTAGAGAAAATCGCCGCCTCCCACTTGCAGTACTTTGCTGCCCAACTCGCCGGTGACCAAAAGATATGGCAACGCCAGCGGTGATTGACGAATCTGCTCTCGTTCTTCTTCGGTCAGCGCCATGAGCCGCTTCAGCAACTCTTTCTTTTTGCTAGGCTCCCATATTCGCTCGAAAATGGTAGCAAAGCGCACTCGTTTGTAGAGAAGATCCAGCAAAGGTGAAGCATCTGTGTAGAAACCGGCCAGTTTTTTCGTATCGCTGTCCTGTGCCAGACAAGCGACGATTTCTTCTTGCCAAGCGCGTAAATCTTCATCAGGCGCACAGAGCGCATAGGTGATATGCACGGCGTCGGCCAGACTGAATTTTTCCTTTAACTCCGCGAAAGGCTGTGGTCGTGCGGCAGTCATCATAAGCGTCTCTATCGCAAAGGGAGAAGACAGACATTCGAGCACGGCATGCCCATCTCTAGCTGCGAGAGCGAGCAAGCTAAAGCCATAGGTCGCATACAGCTCACGCAATTTGGCTTGTTGCAACGGGTATTGCTGTATCAACTGTGTCAGATAGCGATCTTCCTCTCCCTGGGCTGAAGGCCACAAGCATCCTATCGCTATGAGCATTAAGCAAAGAATTATCCGGTTGCATAGTGGCATACAAATCTCCTTTAATCTTTTTCATCTCCGCTGTGTTGCCCGCCTTGCTGGTAATCCTGCAAAGAGGGCTTGGTTTCTGGTGAAGCATCCGCTTCGGGGAACACAGCCTTTTCCCAGCTTGCCTTGCTTTTGAGCGATTTATGCGATACAGTGGGTTGGCGAACGGTCACAGAAGATGCAACTTTTTTTGCCGCTGACTGCTCTGCATCTGGTGATAAAGCGGCGGCTGGTGGAGATGATTTACTCACTGACGATGGCCGCTCCACGCGGTGTCCTGTCTCTATTGACGCCCTTCTCCAGTTAGCCCCACCCCACCACGACACCACAAAAACCGTGACAAATCCTAATCCAGCCAGCAACCACAGCCACAGTGGACAAGCTGCTTGTTCGCTGTTGTCAGATGTATAAGCCTCTAGCGACACGTCCGACGCCTGGTTGATTGGCTGGACGAAAGTTAGCTGCTGTACTGTCTGCCAGGTATGTAATGGGTCCCACTTGATCGCTATGTGAGAATGTCCATCTTGTTGCAGCATCTCATGGCGTAAGGTGTGAAGTGCCTGTTGCAGAATCTCTTGCTCTGGCGGAAGGAGGCTGGCGACAGCAGGCTCACTGTGCCGGCTCTCCTGATTGTTGTCTTGCCACATGAGGAGGCCAAAAATATTGGCGCGTTCCAGATCGTCTTTGCCGGGCATGGCGAGCCAGTATATCGTTTTTGCTTCACCTACACGAGTGGCCGTCAACTGCTGCCATTGACCGACTTGTTGTGCCAAGCGTCTAGCACACGCTTCGATCCAGTCTGGGACATTCTCAGTAACCCAGTTGCTATACTTCACTCCCCATTCGTGGCTGTTGCTGCGGCACTGCAGCCCCGAACTGTAAACCAGGTAGTAGATTTTGTCCATGATCGTTTCTGCTGACCTCCTCACAGAAAGGAAACGCTTTGTCTCTCTCTTTACAATGTACGTAAGAGCAGATGAAAAGTTTGGGCAGAAAAAAATATTGTCGCGCTCCTCAGCGATACTGTGCATACAACTTGCACAACAACAAGAGACGCACGACCGCACCTTTGTCGCGCACGTAAACGTCAGGTATACCATCGTACTCTTTGATTTCCTGATAGAGTTGAGCCGCCGTTGTCGGCACTTCGATACGTGGTACTTGTTGGAGTGCCGTGTCAATGGTTTGCCATTTATTGAGCAGGCTGCGCCAGTGCGGGCGCGTAGCTAACGCTACTTTGCGTTCGAGCGATGCATAATCGAGAGGCAATTCGTTCATTTGTGACTGGATGCTATAGAGGTGATCGGGGTGTAGCGGGGAGGTTTGTTCTTTGATCTCGGCCAGCCAGTGCAAGAGCGCCTGGTTGTTACGAAACCAGGGTCTTTGCCGCTCTTGCTCCGACACACGCAGGAGATCTTCGCGCAGTTGTTCATGTCTGCTGAGTGAGCTGGCGGCGTCACGCAATATCAGCGAAGCGAGAATCTCGCTGGCCATCCGATAATCGCTTTCCTGCCAAGAGCGGCAATCTGCCATACTTTGGCGTACTCTCAAGAGTTCCACCACCAGGGCGTCCTGGAACGTTACGTAGGTTTTTTGCGGTGCTCGATGTTCTGTGGTGGAACTGCGTATTGCCTCGAACTGCGATAGCCGTGCCGGCGGCAATGGCGGCGTTTCCCTGAGAAAGGGTGTTGCCATCACTGCCCACCAAGCCACTAGCGCGGCGCAGGCTCTTTGGCGTAATGTACTGGCAAACATTATTTCCATTGCTTCTGCTCCGGTGCCCCTGTTCCAGCACCAGCCAGACTTGCCGCCGCACGACGTTTGTCGTGGCTTTTGGTAGAAATCGGGAAACTCACCGGCGAAATAGGTTCCCATGCTGTTCCCCTCCGTGTCAGTTAGCGTAAAGAGTGGTAAAAAAATAGTTTCTTCACTTGCCTGGTTTTGTTTTCTCTGCCTTGGCAATCCTGTTTTTTACTTCGGCATACTGGCGATCCCAGCGGTTGCGCGGACCTGTCACCTTGCGATAGCAGAGGAGCGCCCGCTCCCAGTCACCGGCACGTGCTGCGACATCGCCAAGGAACATCCAGGCCGGCGCATAGTCGGCTTGCAACGTGAACAATTCGTACAGCGACTGCTCCGCTTTGCGCCGTTCATCGAGCAAATGCCATACCAGCGCCAGGTTGTAGTACACCAACAAGCGATTGGCAGTATTGGCCTTGGCCGCCAGCGCCTTCTCGTAATAGAGAATAGCCTTGGCAAAACATTTGGCCGCCTCTTCTTTTCTACCATGTACAATCATAGCATGGCCTTCGCGCGCGTATTCTGAGCCACGAAAAATGGCGGCACGATAGCTTTGCGGAAACACCTCTTCGGCACTATGCCACAGGCTATAGTTGTCATGCCACTCGATAGCACGGTGCATGGTGACAACGCTGGCTGCGGCGATGACGGTGCTGGCCAATATCCATAAGGTATAGTGAAGAAAACGCTTGGCCGGCAGGCGCGCCAGCAGGATGGCAAAACATAGCGGTATCCCCCACGCCGCCGGATACAAAAGCCTCTCGGCAATGGGCATAACAAGCGGCACGATATGGAGAGCCGGCAACAGACACACGAGAAACCACAAAATCGCCATGCTGCACTGCCGCAACAGTGGCTTGCCACGCCATAGCCAATAAACCAAAAACGCCACCAGCACGGGGTAGAGAAGTCCCATAAAATGGAACGAAACCGGCGACAGAGGGTAGTCACAGCTCAATGGAAACGGCCATACGACAAGGCGAACATAGGTGGTGAAGCAAAAGGCGGCAGTGAAATAGCGAGTGGTCGCGGATTCGGTTTCGGCAAAATGACTACCAGGCAGCCCAGGGGCAGCCAAGGTAGAGATCACCATGAGTCTGCTGACGACATAGAGCAAACAGGCCACCACTTGCCATGTCAATATCCGGCGCAACTTGTTTCGATCGGCGGCAAGCTGTGTGCCTTGCACCCACAACAAAGTAAGAAGAGGTATGACGAACGCAGTTTCTTTGGCATAGCAGCCAAGTAGCGTCACCACGCCGCTTAAGCCTAGCCAGCGTGGCGAGCTGTCTTGCCGTAACGTTCTTGGCAGAAACAAGAGAACAGCGATCATGGCGACAGCGCCTAGCAACTGGCTGCGATTGGACACCGCCACCACCGCTTCGCACTGTCCCGGCAACACAGCAAAGCACAACGCAGCACAAAGAGCATAAGGCAATGGCAACAACTGGCGACCAAGAGCAAAAATTAGCCATGCAGCCACTGTCGCCAGCAACATGTTGCTCAGGTGGTAGCCGGTTGGCGATGTGCCCCACAGCACACGGTCGCACGCAAATGAGGCAAAGGTAAACGGCCGGTACACCAAAGTAGACCCTTGCGGGACTGCTTCGAACCACAGGTAGGGTATCTCGGCGAGTGTGGCCGGGTAGTCGCCGTTCCTCACCACTTCATCGTCCAGAGCAAAGTCATTCTCCAGCGTCGGCCCATAGGCGACACACACGACGACCATGATCAGAATGTACGGCACAGAAATGTTCAGCTTGGCCTGCCAGCCCATAAAAAATCCTTATAAAAAACTTTAATTAGTCTGTAAATCGCATGTTTAAAAGACTTGTAGCCGCAGGGTTGAGCGAAAAAAAACATGCGAGGGGAAAGAAGCCAACCGCGCTCAACCCTGCGTCGTTCGGAAAATGCGCAGGGTTGAGCCAGTTTGCCCGAATTGGTTGTAAAGGTTATTTATTTACAGCGACTTAATATACTTATGCACAACATGTTAAGTAAATAAAAAATTTTATTATTGGGCTGCTGATGGCAAGAAGTATGTCAATTTGCTAGAGTTATTTTGATAAAATTTGGTATGTTTAGGTAAAACAAAGAGTTATGTGTGTTGTTCAGGTAGGTTTTTAAGAGATAATTTGCTGTTGTAATTCCTGTTCCACCATTTCCAGAAATTCGGTAAATTCCTTCTGGTGATTGCTGGGCAAGGCCAGCAGCGAACGATGTGCCTGTTGTATGGTTTTCAACCGCGAGAGTGGTGAAACAGACACCTCTTCGATTGCCTGCATAGGAATTTTTGGCAGAGCAATGGGTACTTTGGTAATATGAAAAATATGGGAAATGCCCAGATTGTCCAGCGAACGCTGATGGTTTTCTTTGATATTGATTAGCGTCAACAGCGAAATTTTGCTTTTCTCGGTGCTAGGTTCAACGATACCCACTAGTATCCCCATGAAAGTGCTGTCCAGCCCCTGGCACAATGAAAGATCAATGGTGAAATCGAGGCAGCCCTGTTGCAACATATTCTCCACGAGATTTTGGAACACAAAAGAATTTTGCATCGTGGCATACCCTTCCACCCTGATCAGAGTTTTGCACTCCCATATGGCAAAAGAAAAATGTCCTTCCATTTTTTTCATAAATTTTACGCGGTTGCTAAACTGCATCCTCTTGTAACAACGGTAAGACCGATTTCTTCAAGGTTTACGCCGTGAAAAATCGGTCTTGCTTGCGCTACTTTTCCTCTTTGATAGGAGGTATTTCCTCTTTGATAGGAGGCATTTCCTCTTTGGCAGGAGGTGTAAGCTCGGGAATCACAGGATTCGTAGGTGTTGGTTGCGTAGGTTCTACGGTAATGGTCGGGGTAGAACTTTTTGCCTCCGGTTTTTGCGGCGGCTGTGGTTGTTGCGGCTGCTTTTGTTTTTCCACATCTTCCTCCCAATAGGTAGGAATAAGTGGCGTACCGCCTGCCTGTATGTAGTAAGTACATTTATTGTGCAGTTCAACGGCTTCGTCATCCTTGGGATTGACTTCGAGAGCCTTGTTCAACTCATCCAGGGCCTGAGCATAATTTTTCTTTTCGTAAATATAAATTTTGGCCATCAGTTTATACAGCATAGTCTGTATATCTTGCGGCGGATCAGTCGTCAATGTTTTGCGGAATACGGTCATCGCTTGATCAAATTTGCGACCGCGGAATGCTGCCATGCCCTTATACAGAAGGCGCAAGTTATCCATATCGAGAGTGCCGGGAATACGGCAGAACCAGGTAATGCGAATGTAAGGTTTATCGCGGAAGATGCCGGTTACTTTGGCCAATGCCGAGATGGTATCGAATGTTTTCAACTTCAAGAAACTCTTGAGTTCCGACAAATCTTTTTCAACATAAAAATGGGCATAGTCATTGTTGAAACCTTCCTTGTCCCATATATGAGTCTGTACATCCCAAGCCGAGAGATTGATATACTGTTCACGGCTGAAGTGGGTGAAGAAAGGTGTATAAATATTACCAAGATGGTTGAACCGAAGCGGAATACGCACCGGAATATCCAACCAGACATGCGGATTTTTTATAATATCCGACAAATATGTCACATGGGGTGGTGTAAAACGGTCCGCCCACTCGGCATATACTGGGCTGACACACAACAAGATCAGAAAAAGGCACATTATCCCCCAAAGTTTTTTCATATCAACAAACTCCTTGCACAAGACCGCCTATTTTTTGCAAGTAATGGTAGTACCCGCTGCAATGTTTGGGTAACTGTCACTTTTTATTTCTCAAGGCTAACATAAAGATAAAGATATTGCAAGCACAATTTAGTTTGGCAAAACGATTCACCGTAAATTTTGCCTGGCTATGCTCAGCCTTTCTAATTGGAAGGGATTGAAAGCGATGTAGGGTGGGCTTGGTTATTGTTGCACTCGTTTTTTCATAAAATACGCACATATCTGCTCACACACCGTTTGTTGTAGCGCCCCTTCCAAGCCTAGCCACATGGGAAGGCGCAACAAGCGCATACTGGTATCCTGCGTCACTTTCATGTCACCCACGGTATGTCCGTATTTGGTTCCTGCCGGAGAATCGTGGAGCGGCACATAATGAAAAACGGCAAGGATACCTTGTTCTTTCAGATGTGCGATCAACTGTGTCCGGCATGTTAGATCGGACAGCAGAATGTAGTACATGTGGGCATTGTGGCGACAGTGGCCGGGGATGACAGGACGGCGCAGCAATCCTTTCGCTTCGAGCATTGCCAATGCTTGGTGATAGGTGTGCCAAATGGCCAGGCGACGTTCATTGATTCTCTCTGCCTCTTCCATCTGCGCATACAAGAACGCGGCAATCAGTTCGCTTGGCAGAAACGAGGAACCGATGTCTACCCAGGTATATTTGTCCACCTGGCCACGGAAGAAACGACTGCGGTTGGTGCCTTTTTCGCGAACGATCTCGCCGCGTTCGCCCAGGCGTGGATCGTTGATGAGAATCGCGCCGCCTTCGCCCGCCATAATATTCTTGGTTTCATGGAAGCTCAATGCGCCAAGGTGGCCGATACTGCCAAGCGGTCTGCCTTTGTAAGCAGCCATGATTCCCTGCGCGGCGTCTTCGATCACGAGGAGATCGTGCCTGCTGGCAATACCCATGATGGTATCCATCTCGCAGCCGACGCCGGCGTAATGTACTACGACAATGGCTTTGGTCTTGCCGGTAATGGCGGCTTCGATCTGGCTTTCGTCCATATTCATGGTGTCGGGGCGGATGTCTACGAATACCGGTACCCCGCCGCGCAAGACAAAGGCATTGGCGGTGGAGACGAAAGTAAATGAGGGCATGATGATCTCGTCGCCCTGCTTAATATCGGCCAGCATTGCCGCCATCTCCAAAGCCGCGGTACACGAGTGGGTGAGAAGCGCCTTGTGGCAACCGATGCGTTGTTCCAGCCAGGCGTGACATTTTTTTGTGAACGGTCCGTCACCCGAGAGATGGGCATTGTGGTGTGCCTGGCTGATGTAGTACAATTCTTTGCCCGTCATGTAAGGCTTGTTGAATGGGATGTTCATAATGATGTACCTTGTGTCTTTGTCTCGGCTTTTACCATTAAGTGATAAACATCGCAAGGGTTGCGGAAACGAAAACCGAGCGTGGCATAGAGGTTGACCACTGCCACATTGGTGGCGGAAACAGAGCTTGACAGTTCGTTGTAGCCAGTGCGAAACAATTCGTCGCAGGCCACGCTCCAAAAATATTTGGCCAGGCCTTTGCCTCGATATTCTTCGCTCACAGCATGCAGGACCATTTTGCTTTTATCGAAAGCCAGAAAACCGGCGAGCACATCGCGTTCCAGCAAGGCGAAACAATTCCCCGCCTCATAAAGATCGCGCAGCCAGTTGTTGTATCTGGCATCGGCCAGGTGCTTGTCAATGTGGAAATCGCGATGAAAGCGCCCATGGACAAATGCCCCGTTGCAAATTTTGAGCAGCTCTTCGAGCGGCTCATGACGCGAGATGGCAATGTGATCACGATGGTGAAAAAGAAAATGCTCGCGCGTGCAATAAGGCTCCAACAGAGAATCGCAGTAGTAAAAACCATATTTGTGCAAAAGGTCTTTGGGCGCAAGCGGCGACATTTTGACAGTGTAGTGTCCGGGCACAGTTTTAAGTTGCTGCAAGATGTCTTCGGACAACTGTTTGACCTCAAAGGTGTCAAAGCCAAAGGCCCTCTGGTCCCAGGGAGTTCTGCGCAAGTAGTCAAAAATTTTTGTCACCGGTCATTCTCCTTATTACATAGAGCGGCCGCTGTTTGGCCTGGTTGAATGTTTTGCCGAGATAGATACCGATCACACCGAGGTTGAAGATGATAATGCCACCGAGAAAATAAAGCGAGACTATGAGACTGCTCCATCCCATTACAACCGTACCGTAGATGAGCGAACGCAACAAAATGTAGATGCCATAGAGAAAAGACAATAGCGATATGGTCAAGCCAATGGTCACCGACAGACGCAGAGGCTTGTCGGAATAGGCAATGATCGTTTCGGTGGCCAGTCGCCACAGCTTGCGAAAGGTGTAACTGGTCTTGCCGGCAAACCGTTCTGCATGTTCCACTTCAATGCTGGCAGAGGGGAAACCGAGCCAATCCACCAACCCGCCGAAGAAACGCAGTTGCTCACGCATCTGCCGGAATTGCTCCACGACCTGACGCGACACGATGCGGAAATTGCCAATACGGCTGTCGTAGTGCATGCCGGAAAGGTAATTCAGGGTCTTGTAGAATAGCCACGAGTTTAATCGTTTATGCCATTTGTCTTTGCGATTTTTGCGGATGGCCAGCACCACATGGTAGCCTTCTTGTGCTTTCCGGTAGAGCCGCGGAATTTCTTCCGGGCTGTCCTGTAAATCGCAGTCCATCACCACCACCCAATCTCCGTTGCAATGGTCGAGTCCTGCCGTGATGCCGTAATGCTGTCCGAAATTACGGCTGAACTGTATGCCTTTGACCCGTTTGTCCTGGCCAGCCAACACACCGATCATTTCCCACGAACGGTCGCCGCCGCAGTCCTCGACCAGCACGATCTCAAAATCGGGGGTAACCTCTGTGAGCGCCGCAACGAGACGACGGTAGAGTTCTTCAATGCAGCCTTCGGCCTTGTACACAGGAACGACGACAGAAATGTGTGGCATAATCACGGTTCTTTCTATGCCATCAGGTTCTTGATGGCCGTAAGGATTTCTTCCTCTTGCAGTGGTTTGGGCAGATAGGTGTTGATGCCCGACTCCATGCCCTTGATACGATCCACCATCTCTTTGTGCGAGCTCACCGCCACCACCGGAATGGTGCGGTATTGCTTGTGTTCCCTGATCTTGGCGGTCAGTTCGTAGCCATCCAGTTCCGGCATTTCGATGTCGGTGATGACCATGTCCACAGGATAGTCGGTGAGCTTACTGAGCGCTTCCCGTCCGTCACCCGCCTCGATCACCTTGAAGCCACGGTTTTCCAGGATCATTCTCGTTTTTTTGCGCTCGCTACGTGAATCTTCCACCACCATGATGCACGGTGGTTTGTCGCGTCGTTCGACTTTTTTGATCTTCTTTGCTTCGCCGCCGGCACTGAACATCATCGTGTTCATCGGCAGGATGCGCAGCAGGGTAGCGATATCGAGGATCAGGTGGACATGGCCGTCACCGCCGATGCAGGCACCGGAAATACCGGGAATGTTTTCGAGCAGTTTACCTAGACTCTTGACGACAATCTCTTCCTGGCGAATGATTTTATCAACGACAATGCCGATTTTTTTGTCGGCAATCCCAGTGAGTACCACATAGATTTTGTCACGCGGTGCTGGTTGTACCCCCATGCCGAACACGGTTTCGAGATGTACCAGTGGGATGATGGCGTTACGGAAGCAAATGACTTCCTTGCCGGAGATGGTTTGCACCTGATGCGGATAGACTCGCACTGTCTCGCTCACCGAGCCGAGCGGAATGGCGAAAATTTCGCCCGCCACCTGCACCTGTAGCGCCTGGATAATGGCAAGCGTGAGCGGCAGGCGGATGGTGAAGAGGGTACCTTTGCCGACTTCGCTGGCAAGCTCGACGCTGCCGTTTAACCGTTCGATACAGGTTTTCACCACGTCCATGCCTACCCCACGGCCGGATACGTTGGTGACGACAGCGGCAGTGGAAAAACCGGGCAAAAAAATGAAATCGAGTATCTGGTGAGGTGTCATCCTCTCGGCATCTTCGGACGACACCAGCTTTGTGGCAATGGCCTTGGCCTTGATTACTTCCGCATCTATACCTTTGCCGTCATCGCGAATCTCGATCAGGATATTGTTGCCGGCGTGTAAAGCGGCCAAAGTGATGGTGCCGGTTTCCGGTTTGCCGCGCTCTTTGCGCACCTGTGGCTTCTCAATGCCATGATCTACCGAGTTGCGCAGTAAGTGTATAAGCGGATCGCCCAATTCGTCAATGACCGATTTGTCGAGTTCCGTCTCACTACCTTCGATAACGAGCCGCACCTCTTTACCCAAATCGCGTGCCAGATCGCGTACGGTACGAGTGAAACGATTGAAAATTTTGCCGATCGGCTGCATACGGGTTTTCAGCACAGCCATTTGCAGATCTGACGTCACGAAAGAGAGAAAATCAACGGCGGCAGCAAGGTCCTGACCCATGCGTTCGTCGCCCGATTTTTCGCTGAGGCTGCGCATTACCTGCACCAGCCGGTTTCTGCCAAGCACCAGTTCGCCAACCAGATTCATCAGTTTGTCGAGCCGGGTGGCTTCGACACGGATAGTCTGTTCACTGTGGGTCTCGCCTTTGGCAGCCTCTCCTTCTTTGGCAGTGAAAGACTGGCTCAACCCTGTTTTTGGGGCCGGCAAATCATGCACTGGCAGCGGCGCAGATGGTTGGGGAGCATGTGCTATAGCGGATGATATGCTCCCGTTCTTCTGCTCTGGTGAAGGTAGACGGGCTGCCGTCGCCTCTATCTCGGCTGGCACTGGTTTCTCTGCCGGCTTATTCTCTGCCGGCTCACTGCCGGCCGATGTAGCGGCAGGTACAATGAGGAACTTATGTAGTTGTGTCATCGCTGCCTGCACAGGAATTTTCTCGTCGCTCTCGGCCCCGGAAATATCGTGGAACAGTTTTTTCCAAACATCTACCGCCGCCAACAGCGAGTCGAGTAGCGGCGAGGAATTGACGAGCGTGCCGGCACGCACTCCTTTCAACACCTCTTCGGCGGTGTGTGCCAACTGCGAGATTCGGTTAAAGCCGAGGAACGAACTGGTTCCCTTCAAGGTATGGACGCAACGGAAAATCTCATCCACCAGATTGCGATCACCTTTGTTTTGCTCAAGTTTGAGCAGGCTGGCGTCAATTTTTTCGATCAACTCCTGCGATTCTTCCAAAAAATCCTGCCGCAGTTCCAATAAATCTTCTTGGCTTAACGAACCTTGCATGGCTGCCTGTGGTGGCAACGAAGCGGCTGATGGGGCGGCCTCCGCTGCGCTCTCCAGAGCGACGGCCGGTGATACGATAACATCTTTGTCCCGGCCTTTGCTTGCAGGCTCGGCTGGTTTGGCCGGTGATGTTTCCGCAGCTGTCGGTTGGGCACTGACCACCGGCAATGACAGTTGTGGCTTGCCACTTTCCGTAACAGGTGCAGGCAAAAAAGTGCGCAATCGGTTGACCAAAGAAGTTACATCAGCTATTCTTTTGTCGCCTGTTTTTACCTGCTCGAACAATTTGCGGATGGTATCTACCCCTTGCAGAATGGCATCCATGACGACATGCGACATAGCGAGTTTGCCGTTGCGCAGTTCGCCCATAACATCTTCGGCGGCGTGGGCCACTTGTGCCATTGCCGCAAAGACCGGTTCGGCAAGCAAAAAATTGGCATTGCCTTTGATGGTATGCAGGGCGCGAAATATCCGGTTGAGCAATGCGCTATCGCTTGCTTTTTCTTCCAGAGTGACCAGATCCTGGTCGAGATGTTCGAGGAGTTCGCCGCCCTCCACCATGAATGCTTCAATGATTTCCCGGATTTCTTCGGCATCTAGGCCCATCTTACCTCCAATCCTCTTGCTCCGGTTTGGTGATTTTATAATTTTTTTCTTCTAAAAGCTCCAGTATCCGTTGCCTGGTGTCCGGATTAGCGAGAACGAAATGGATCAATTCCTCCTGATCTTCCTCGGCAATCGCTTTGATGAGATTCTTGGACACACCTTCACCAGGCTTGTAGAGAAAGTAGCCTTTGCTCTGAAAAATTTTCTCGACCGCTTCGGGAGGGTCTTCCAATGGCTTGACAACGATAGCACCCATTTCTTCGAAAGTTGACACCAGGTCTTCAAAAACATCTTTGAGTGATTCGGCTTCGATGTTCAATTTGATGTCGCCCATGCAGACTCCTTTTCTTTGATGCCAAACGGGCGTATCTAACAATTCGGGGGGATGGTTGCCGCTCCCCTGGCGGCTGACAAGGGTAGCTTTTCGCAATAAAACCTCTCCCCTGGCGGGAGATTCTCTCATGAGAGTCAAGCAAAAAATTCAAAATTTTTTTAAATTTAGTTACCGACAGGGAGCGAGACTTTA
>JAGVGO010000211.1 GCA_020057085.1 Planctomycetota bacterium
GGGTACAAAACAGCCCGCCAGGGGAGAGGTAATAGGCTTGTACTCTTGTACTTATTTCAAAAAAGTTACTATGCCCCCTAATTATTGGATACGCCCCATAGAAACCTATACTTATTTCAAAAAAATTACTTTGCCTCCTAATTATTGGATACGGCCACTATGAACTCTCACCCACTTGTCTGGTTCTTTGTGTTCTTGTTTATCCTTGCTCCTCGTTCTTTGTCTCAATCACTCCCTGAGAACGCAGGATCAGAGCGATGGGAGCAGGAAATCGGCCGCTTGACGTGCGCCGACCGCACCAATCCGCCCGCCCCTGGCGCCGTGGTATTTGTCGGCAGTTCCTCGATCCGGCTGTGGCATACCTTGGCACAAGATTTTCCCGGCATCCACACACTAAACCGTGGTTTTGGCGGTTCGCATCTCAGCGATGTGCTCTTTTATGCCGACCGCATCATTATTCCATACCGACCGCGCATCATCGTCGTCTATGCGGGCGACAACGACTTGGCAGCGGGCAAGACGCCACAGGACGTTGTTGCCGATTACCAATCGCTGGTCGCGCACATACACAAACAATTGCCGGCTGCCCGCATAGGTTTCATTTCCATCAAACCGAGCATTGCCCGCTGGCATTTCGTCGCGCATATGCGTACGGCCAACCGTTTGATCGCCGCATGGTCGAGGCAAGACGAGCGGCTTTTTTTTGCCGATGTCTTTTCTCTCATGCTTGGGGCTGATGGTACACCACAACGCGAACTCTTTGTCGCGGACGGACTTCATCTTTCCACCGCCGGCTATGTGGTGTGGCAAAAGACTGTAGCACCTTATCTGACAACGAAATGACCTGTTTTCTGGACAAGGATGCGGCTCCTCCCTGCCCACAAGCTGGCAAGGGGATGTTTTTTGATAAATTAGCATAACATTATACCTTACATCAGGTTGTATCAAAGATAGAAATAATCGTTTCGCGATGTCTTCGCCAGGTACGGTCTCTTGGAGACTGGTTAGCTGATGTTGGAACTTCAGAGAATTATCCTGGAATTATCACTGATTGTCTTGACAACTCATATCTTTTGTGGTATCTTGTACTTAGTCGCTGTAAACAAATAACTATTACAACTTATTTGTTTACAGCTCCTTAGTTGTAAATCCCAAGTAAAATACCATTTTTAGTGTTGTAGAAACATGACCCAAGTCACTCTCTCTATTCCCGAAACACTGCTTTTGGAACTGCTGCAGGCACACCGTTATCTCGGTGAGACAGGTGAAGAAGAACGCCGTGCCGCTTTGTTCGGCGATTTTCTGCAGCAAAGATGGCGTGGCATTTTCGCCGCGCATGTCGCTATCCAACAAGGGATAATCAGCGAAAACGATTTGCAGAGCAGCCTCTTGTTTCAGCGTGCCATCTTTCTGTTGAAGAACAAAGTAGTTCCGCTAGACGAAATCTGGCTCAGGCAAAACAAATGGGAGGCGAGCGCATGTGACAGCATAGAGTCGCAAGTGAGGCAACTGCCGCCACTGCAAGCTGAGGAGATAGGGCAACAGGTATCCGCCTACCTGTTGGCAGAAGATCTCCAGGACAGAGAATGGAGGGAGCAGTGCAGACAGGGCATTGTCGGTATCAAATATGTTTCGCCCGCCCTTACCCCGCCACCTTCCAATATTACCACGCCACCGCCTTCGAAGCTGCTGCTCGATTATGAGATTGACGCCACCGAGTCCCTCCAGCGACCGAACACCGTAATGGGCGGGAGTAGCAAACAGCGTTCGCCGTTTAAATATATCGCCATTGGCGGCGTCCTGGTAGTGGTGGTCCTGGTAGTTTTTGCCTTCCTTGGCCCCGGAGCGGATGGCAAGCTATTGCAGCAAATCGAATATGCGTTGGCGGACAATAATTACATCGAGGCGCAGGCTAAATGCCGCGACTTTCGCAGTCGCTATGCGCAAAGTAAACATCTGCCCGAGGTCAATCAATATTTGCAAAAGGCACTGCTCCGCCAGGCTGGAAATGGGCAGAGGCAGGGTAATTGGCAAGAGGCCGACAAGGTACTTTGCGAACTCGAACAAATGGAACTCGAAGGCGAGACGGCGCGCCAGGCCAGGGAGATGCATCAGGAAGTGCAGCAGGCCATGGCACGCGCACAGAAACAAGAAAGATTTGCCGCGTTGCAGAAAGAGATCGCCGAGAACATCCGCCAGGGCAATTTCCATGGCGCACGCGTGGCGCTGGCCACTATCAAAAACGACGTCCGCGAATTGCAAAGCGAACAGATCGTGGCAAAATTTTTACAGGAACTGGAACAGAAAGAGAAAGACCAAAAACTCTCTTATTACCGTTTCTACTCCGCTGCCGAGTTAGCAAAAGCGGAAACTGCGCCGGTAAATAGCCTGCCGCCGGGAATATCCGTATCGCTCTTGCCGCTTATCGGCAAAAAACAACTTGCCGAGTTTAGCGACGTAGCGGGCAATTTTTTTGTCACTATCGCCGGTTATCTTTACGCCATTAAAGCAGCGAGTGGCCAGATAGTGTGGACGGAATATGTGGGCAACGCCTCTTCTTCTCTCTTTATTGCCGGCTGGCGTGAGCATTTCAACATGGAACGTGTGGACAAAGTGCTGGTGGCAGCTTTCGCAAATAATACCTTGCGCCTGCTGCAGGCAGAGGATGGCACAAAGATATGGGAAACGGCGGTGCCCGGACTCATCACCACTACACCTGTACTCTATAAAGACAAAGTCTATGTCGGCACGCTCGATCATCACTGCTATCAGGTCGCTTTGAGCGACGGTAACCTCGAAGGTGCATACCGTACCGGTGGCGCGGTAGACAAAGCACCCGTCTTCGATCGGCGCAGCGACACCCTGTATCTGTGCGCACGCGAGCAAATCCATGCCTATACGCTCACTTCCGGCAAACTGTCGTTTATCCTCTCCTCGCCTGGCGAGATAGCCCAAGCGCCGCTCGCTATCTCGCCATATTTGTGCCTGTTCACCGCGCAAAACGGCAAAACCGGCATTCATTTCTATTACATCGGCAAAAAAGCTCAGCCGGAAGCGATTCAGACATTTGCCATGCCAGGCGTGATGCGTACTCCTGCCACACTGGCCGGTGGCATGGTGGCACTGGCCACCGATACGCACCAGGCTATCTTCGGTATCAATCCTGCCAACCCGCGCGAGGCTATGTTCCCCTTACAGAAACCGACCTCTCTTACCGGGAAGGGACCGGCCTACCTGCGTTTCGGCAATTTTCTGCGCCAACTCATGGTGGCTCAGGAACAATTCGCTCTATACCGCCCTAGCGGATTTGCAGACAAGGAAAATACGCTGAACAAAATCGCCGAATGGAAAAACGGCGACGAGTGGCCTGGCGGCGAAAGTGAACCGCTCCAGCAATGCGGTAACTTCTTCTTGTGGAGCCAGCAAGATGCGTCGCTTTATAACTTCCAGGCTACCTGCCTGCACATCGTCAAAGACAACATCGGCCTGGTATGGCGGCAACAATTGGCCCCTGCCGTGCTTGCCGCTCCGCTTTTGACACCTGACCGTCGCTTGCTTTTCACGACGCATGACGGTTCCATCCACGAGCTGTACAGTGACAGCCGCCAGGAATTCTGTTACCGTATTTTGGCCAACGTCGCAGGTAATGGCCGCGTAGCCCCACTATGGCTTGACAAGAGCGAAGGCGAACTTGTTGTAGTGGGTAAGGAACTACAAATTCTCGATGCGGTCACCGGCCTCGACAAAACGTGGAAAGCGGAAGTGTCGCTCAAAGGCAAACCGGCGCAAGTGACACGTGACAACAAATTGTTGTTCGTTGTCACCGGTGATGGAGTGTCGGCACTGTCACTTGAAAGCGGCAAGAAAGTCCTGGAATATTCCGAATTTCGTGGCGAGCCTTTCTGCGGCATACCGCTCTATCAGGGCAACTCCTTGTGGATAGGCCGTGACAACGGACAACTTTATCAGTTTCAGTGGACACCGGGCAATCCCTATCTGCAAAAAGTATTCTCTTTTCAGACCGAGGGTGCCATTCGTGCCATGCCTCTCGGGGCAGGCGAAATTTTGTATTTTGCCTCGCGCGACAACTGCCTGTATGCCTTGCATAGCAAGACACATCAGTTGCTCTGGAAGTTTGCCGCGGAGGGTCCGCTAGAAACGACGCCGCTCCTGGCTAATGGCACCTTGTATTTCGGTGCGGATGATCGGCAATTGTACGCGGTCGAGGCACAAACCGGAAAATTGCGCTGGCAATCCAAATTTTACGGTAAATTGCGGGCGACTCCGTTGCTCCATAACGACAAGCTGTATCTGGCCAGCATCGCCGGCGACTTGCATGCCTATGCAGTTCCTGACGGCCGCCAATTGTGGAAAATTTCGCTTGGCGGTTCCATCTTCACCTCCCCCGTAGCATTTGCCGGGCGTATCTTTCTTGCCGGCAGCAATGGTTTTGTCTATTGTGTGGAAGAAAAGAATTAGAGGATTTGGCATGTTTGCGATCTCGACTCTATGGTGTTCTACGCTCGATGTAGAAGAAAAAGTAATGTCCCTCTGGAACAGCGGCATTCAACATTTTGAATTGTGTGAAAAAGATTTGTCGCATCTGCAAAGCTGGTCCGCCAAACCATGGAAAATCTGCAATCTGGCGATGGACGCACCAACGCCGGAAAAACTGGCAGAGACACCTTCACTGGCGGCGGACAACCAGCAGGAAAGGCAGCAAGCGATCGCGCGTGTACTCTCCATGTGTGCGCAAGCACGCGAGCACAAGATTGCCTACCTGGTGATATGGCCCGGTTATATTCCACTCTCACTGAGCAGTACGGTCGCTCCTGCCACTCTTGCCGTGGATGCAGCCGCCCGAACATGCCGCGCCCGTTTGGCTCCGGCATTCGTGCGCCGCCTCTGTCGTTCTTTGTTTGAAATTACCCAAAAGGAGCCAGATATCACGTTGTGCCTGCCGCCGGCCCGGTTTGCCTGTGAGCTGCTGTTGCACCAGGAACTAGCCTGGATTTTTGAAGATTTGCCACGCCAGCGACTTGCCTACTGGCACAATACGGCTGTTTGCCATGCCCAGGAGAAAGCAGGTATGGCTTCCGGCGAAGCGTGGCTGTCTCATTATGGCCGCCACATCGCCGGTACGCATCTGGAAGATTGGGTGGATGGGCAAGGGCTCTATCCGCCCGGCATGGGTGAAGTAGCATTCCGCCCGCTTCTTTCCTATCTGCCGACACACGCTATGCGTGTACTGCACATAGCGCCGCGTTTCGGTGAAGCCGAGATGCTGGAGTGCTATCAATTTTTGCAAACAACGAATTTGCTGTAAGCGGTATTGTGTCGTAAAATGGAAGTATAGGGCGGCGCTGTTTTTTTAAGGACTGATTATGGACAAAAGGATTTTCAGCAAACTCGGCAAAGATAGCCAAGGCAAACAAGACAGTCAACCCAAGAACACAACGGAATCTGCCTCTGCCGCAAGTAGACCCGGCGACATTCGTCCGGCCAAAGCGCAGAATAATTTTGAGGCACTTGCCGCCTCCATGCAGAAAGATCTTCCCAAATCGTCGGTAGCATTGGGTAAAGTGGCCTCCGCATCACAGTCTGGCGGCGACATCCAATTTTTGCAAAAAAAAGCGAAAAAAGTAGTCGTGCCTTCTCGAGGTCAGGAAACATTGGCCACGGAGCCAGCACAAAAAAGTGCGCCGGCGACACCAGCGCAAACGATGGTTGCCGGCAACATCGCATCTATGGCGACAATAGCCGAATCGGCGACACTGAATATACCACAGACACTGAATATACCACAGACCGCTCCACCGGCCAGATCGATTCTACAATTACCGCCGTCTTTGCAAGTGCCCTCGACCTTACAGATACCGGCCACACCATCGCAAGGCATGCAAATGAAGGCAAATAAGCCGCAGGCAGAGCAGCTTCAGGCGACTTTGCAGATGGAGCAGCAAGAATATTTGGGAAACGAGCAACCACTACCGCCAGGCCAGGTCCATGGTCAGAGACTAACGGATGCCACTTGTCCGGATTTGGGGCCAGCCAACGCGGCAGTACCACCTACCATGAGTGATAACGGTGTCGAGCGACAGAGTACGCCAGGCGCTCTTGCTGCTAGGAGCGGTCGCAAGGATCCATTTAAATTGCTTGGCACACTGTTGGTCGGCAAATATGAGATCGTCCAATTTCTCGGCCAAGGCGGCATGGGAGCTGTGTACATGGCGCGCCACAAAGTGTTAGGCAAAGAGCGGGCCATCAAATTTCTGGAGAAAAACACCGATATGAACGCCAACGCGGTACGACGTTTTGTCAACGAAGCCAAGGCGGCGTCGTGCGTGGAGCATCCCAACGTGGTACAGGTACATGACATCGAAGAGACACCACAATTTTACTTCATCGTTATGGAACTGGTGCGCGGCGAGGGTCTCGACAAAATGCTCGCACGCACGGGAGCGCTTGCGTCCTCCCAGGCGGTCAAGATCGTCAGCGCCGTGGCGGCCGGACTTTCGGTGATTCATCAGGCAGGCATGGTACACCGCGATATCAAACCGGCCAACATCATGATCGCGCAAACAGGAGAAGTGAAAATCACCGATTTCGGCATTGTCAAGAACCTGAGCAATACCACGACAGCACTTACCGGAGAAACGATCCTCGGCACGCCGCAATTCATGTCGCCAGAACAGGTACGGGCAGCACAAGTAGACTGCCGCAGCGATATCTATTCGCTTGGCGCTACGTTGTACACGATGGTGACCAACCGACCTTGTTGTCAGGGCAGTGCGATGCAAATGATGTATCATATTTTGCACGTACCGCCGATTCCCCCGCACGAAGTCTGCGTCAAGGTTGATAGCAAAATTTCCGCCATCATCCTCAAAATGATGGAAAAAAACCCCGTTCAACGTTACCAGAGTATGTCTCAAGTGATAGAGGCATTAAAAAATTATGCGACATAGGTGAAGAGCATGGCAAGAATAGATACGTTTTTTCGCTTAATGAACGTGCAGGGTGCTTCCGACCTCCATATATCTTCCGGCAATGTGCCGGCCTTGCGTATCAAAGGTGAATTGCACCGCATCAAATACAAGGAAATGGAAGATAACGAGCTGCGCGAAATGTTGTATGAAATTTGCCCGGAACACAAAGTCAAAGTGTTTGAAGAAAAGGGAGATATTGATTTTGCCTACGAACTGCCCAGTGTCGGACGTTTCCGTTCCAATTACTTCCGTCAGGCACATGGCATTTCTGCGGTATTCCGCCAGATTCCCAGTGAAATTATGACCATCGAACAGCTCGGACTGCCGGTAGTGACCAAACGCATGGCCAATCTGCCCAAGGGGCTGGTGCTGGTAACAGGGCCTACCGGCAGCGGCAAGTCAACGAGCCTGGCCGCCATCATTGATTATGCCAACAAGACTCGCCGGGGGCACATCATCACCGTTGAAGATCCCATCGAATTCATCCATAAATCGTACAATTGCATCATCAACCATCGCGAAGTGGGGCGTGACACCTTGAGTTTCTCGGCGGCATTGCGTGGCGCTTTACGTGAAGACCCCAACATCATCATGGTAGGCGAAATGCGCGATCTCGAAACTATCTCGCTGGCGGTAGAAGCAGCCTCTACCGGCCACCTGGTATTTGCCACCTTGCACACCCAGGATGCCTGCAAAACAGTAAACCGTGTGATCGAAGTGTTTCCGGCCGAGGTACAGGAGCAGATGCGCAATACGCTTTCCGATTCGCTCAGGGCTGTCATTTCGCAGGCACTCTTCAAACGCAAAGACAAAAAGGGACGCATCGCCGCCCTGGAAATTCTCGTACACACGCCGGCAGTCGGGTCACTCATCCGCGAAGCCAAAACGCAGCAACTCATCAACGTCATCCAGACCGGTAAACGGCTGGGCATGTGTACTATGGACGATTCCATCGAGGCCTTGGTAAACGACAATCTGATCGAAGCGGAAGACGCCTTTGAAAAGGCCAGCGACAAGGCACGTTTTGTCAAATATCTCAAGGAAATCCCTGAAGAGTACAAAGAGTTGTTTGAAAACCAGGAGGCGACAAACAATCCGCAATAGGAGATGGGTTATGCGGCGTAACGAAAGCGATGCCATTCTTACCAGCCTGCTCGACAGTTACCCTGGCGTTTCGGATATCAACATCACGGTGGGCAGGCCGTTTCAAGTGGAAAGCGAAGGGCAACTCAAAACTGTGCAGTTGAAACCGCCGGTGCTGCAGCTCACTCCTTTCGAAACAGAAATGTTTGCGCTCAACCTGGTGCAGGGTAACCCGCAGCTCTTACAGACACTTCTCAAAACCGGATCGTGCGATTGCAGTTACCAGTTGCCTAACCGTACCCGTTTTCGCGTCAATATTTTCGCGCAACGCGGTGCCTATTCCATTGTTCTGCGCAAGCTCAGCTCGCAGATTCCTTCCATTGCGGATATCCATCTGCCGCAAGCGTTTTATAAAATGGCTGAGGAACACAACGGGCTGCTCCTTGTCACAGGCTCTACCGGTTCAGGTAAATCTACGAGCATTGCCGCACTGCTCCGCCATATCAATGAAACCAAAGCAGTGCATGTGGTGACGCTGGAAGACCCTATCGAATTCGAACATCCGCACATAAAAGCGACTTTCAATCAGCGTGAATTGGGGAGTGATTTCGATACCTTTGCCACTGGGCTACGTGCCGCCTTGCGTCAGGCTCCCAAGGTGATTGTCATAGGCGAAATACGCGACAGGGAAAGTGTAGAAATCGCCATGACAGCCGCCGAAACCGGCCACCTGGTGCTAAGTACACTACACACCACCAATGCCGGACAAACCATCAACCGCATTCTGGGTCTCTTTGCTAAAGAAGAAGAAGAATTCATCCGTCTGCGGCTCGCCGAGACGCTGCGCTGGGTGGTATGCCAGCGTTTGGTGCCGAGGCTTAACGGCAAGCGGGTGGCGGTCTTCGAGATCATGGCGCATACTCTGCGCACGCAGGAAATTATCTTGCGCGGGGAAAGCGAAGAAAAACAATTCTACGACATTCTTACGGAAGGCGCTCCACACGACATGCAGACCTTCGATCAACATCTGCTCGCACTGTACCAGGACAATATCGTCAGCGAAGAAATCGCAAAAAGCTACTGTTCGCGCAAAAGTTATGTGCTGCAGGGCATTGACAAAATCAAGGCGAGCAAGGGAATCGCCACTTCCGACATCCACCCTTTGCGCCTGGATCAAAAGGTCGCGAGCAAAGGAGAAAAACCGGCAGATATCATGCCAGGCAAGAAAGAAGTGGTAGTTGCAAAAACCGAGGTTATGCCTACGAGGACTATGCCGGTGCGCAGTGCTGCTACGCTGCACAAAACTACCCAAGCGATGCCTATCCAGCAAAAACTCAAACTGGCCAGCGATAACAAAGACAAATCGCCCGTTGACAACAAAGACAAATCGCCCGTTGACAACAAAGAAATGCCTACTTTGGAGTTGGAAAACTAGATGATTACCACAATTCTACAACCCGACCTCACCGGCTGCGCAGGACTTGAAGTGATTGTCGGCATGTCGCCATCTGCTGCCTGTGAGACACTGGTAGACGGCTTGCTCGATGGGGACTGCAAGGTATATCTGGCACAGTCACCCGAAGATGCCCAGGCCAAATTACAAAGCCACTCTTTTCACGTTGCCGTGCTGGAAGAAAATTATTCCCTGGAAATCATGCAGCTTCTGGCATCGCTACCGATGGTCGCGCGGCGTAATATGTTCTATGTGCTGCTCGGTAGTGCAATGGAAACCGGCAACCAGATGCAAAGTTTTGTGGTGAGCGCCAATCTGGTGGTAAATGTGGCGGATGTAGCCTCTTTCCCGCAAATTCTGCAGAGTGCGCTCCTTGAAAACAGCCGCTTTTACCGGCCTTTCTATTATGCTCTACAGGCACGCGAGCAACGCCAGGCTTAAGAAAAGTAAAAGGATACACCCATGTTATTTTTCGATAAACAAAGCGCTCTCGAAAAACTGCAAAAACACGAATACAAGGAGCAAGAGAAGCTCGATTTGCTTGATCAAGTACAAGAGCAAAATCTGCCTGCGCGTGACATCATCTGGATGCTCACGGACCACGACAGCAAAATACGGGAAGTAGGTAGCAAGCTGATTGTGGGCGATCGCAGCTACGCCACATTTCAACTTCTCATCAAAGAGATGAAGAACAAGGAGGTCCTCGGCCGCAAATACATTTTGCCGTTGCTTCCCCGCATCGACCCAGAAGGATTGGATGTCTTTTTGCAAAAAAAAATCGCGGCTTCGGAGGTAAAAGATCGCTCTCTGGCTGTTGAGATTATCTCCCAATTTTTTCGCGCCGAACGATTCATTCCGATGTTGCTGGAGGCGGTACACGACCCTGAGCAGGCAATACGCTATGCGGCAACGGTCAAGTTGTGTTCGTATGTGAAAAAGAACCAGGAAGTGTTTACACAGCTGTTTACGATGTTGTACGACGAGACAGACCGTATCCGGCAGCGTGTCATCCAGGAGTTTTGTCAGATTGACGCAGTGGAGTTGGTGGAGCCGTTTTTTGCCCGCCTGCCTCACGAACCAAAAGAGTTGCAGGACAAAATGATTGCTGCCCTCGTTCGCCTTGCCAAAAAGCCAGAGTTGAAGCTGGAAGAAAAGGTGATCCCTGAACTGGCCAGCAACAACGATCTTTCGCGCGATATGGCGGCACGCCTTCTGGCAGAAATGCCGAATAAAAAAGAAATCATCAAAAAATTTCTGATCTACACACGCGGCATCGCTTTCTGGCTGCGCGAACGTATTTTTGAGAGTCTCGCCAAAGTGACGGCCAGCATTGCCGATGCTGTGCTGGAATTGTTGAACGATGAGGCAGTGAGGATTGACTGCATGTTTCTTGCCGCCTATATTCAGGACCGCCGTATTATACCCGGCATCGTGCAGATTCTGCAGAGCGATGTAGATTGGTGGATCAGAGTATGCGCCATTGACATTCTGTTGAAATTCAAGGCGCCTGATCTGATCCAACAACTTCGATATTGCGAGAAGGATCCCGATCTCAAGTGGAGTGTGGTGAGCGCCTACAGTGAATTAAAAGCTGTTACCGGCCTCGGCTTTCTCAAAGCTTGCCTGCAAGACCGCTCAAATTACGTGCGGCTGGAGGCACTGCGTGCTCTTGCCAAATTCGAGACGGCGGAAACAAATGCGCTCATCAAAGAAATGGCTGAAGGAGCGTCCGACTGGGCCTTACGTACTGAAGCCATTCGCCTGGCAGAGGCACTAGGAATTACCGTCAAATCGAAACACGAAGTGGTTGTTGACCGTGTCAAAGAGATGGCCAGCCTTAAATCGCTAGGCTTCGAAATGGAGGACTCTACCCTGAATATATTGGACGGATCGGCAGAAGAAATACAGACGGAAGAAGCGGCGGCGACGTACAATGAAGATGCTTCTCTTGCACCAGAACGAAAGATGGAAGAAGCGGCGGCGACGTGTAATGAAAATGCTTCTCTTGCACCAGAACGAAAGAGCGATACGGCAGAACCAACCACTACTACCACACGGGCGATGAAATTTAAATTCAGCCGCGATTTGGGGCTTGGCAAGAAGAACGACGAAGGCGAAAATGGCTAAGTCGCTGTCAAATCGGCAGTTGTTTTTCACTACTTTGATCTTCGCCAGAGCCACCTTGCAAGCAAGACAATGCCGCAGAGTAAAACGGTCGCACAGCTAATACTCAATCCTGCATAATATGAAGTCGGGCGATATGCAAAACAGATTTCGCTATACCCCTGCGGAACCAATACCGCCCGGAAAAGCAGATTGGCCGGATAAATCGGCACAGGCTTGCCGTTAATCCGGCATTCCCAGCCTGGATAGAAAGAGTCGTTGAAGATAAGCCACCGTTCCCGATCAGTAGTCGCCGTCAAGACTACTTTATGAGACCCATACATTTTGAGGCTTACAGAAGCTTGTGAGTTTGGCTGGTATTCGATTTGAGCCGCCTGGGAGGTTTCGATGCAGGCAGCATTCATGAGGTTGAGTTTGGCAAAAATTTCGCACTCGCTACGACAGGCCTCTAAATTTTGCACGAGGACGACGCGGTCGGGGAACCAGGCTTTACCTAGAGAAGACAGTTTGCCACAGAATAACCACTGCCGATACCTGTCGAGGACGGGGTATTGTGAGAATCTGGCAGTATACTCTTGTTCGTAGAGCAACAAATATTCCACCCCGGCCAGATAGAATATCTGAGGCAGATCATAGACCTGTTTGAACTCTTCCCACCGCTGGAGCGTGGCAGGGATATAACTGAATACATTGGGTAAGCCCATTGAATGGGCTTTGGTGCCGGCACACAACACGAAAACGTCCTCGAAGCTGGCAATGTCCGATTTTATGGATAGAGCCGGTTCATAAACGATATATAGGGGTAACGAAGCAGAACTGTAATAGCGTCCGGTCTGCGACAGGTTTGTGCGCAAATGTTTTTCACCCCAGTTCGGTTGACGATAATAGTTCTCTGAGCAAGTTGGATTGAGCAGCCAGCCAAGAGCGATCAACTGCCAGGTCATGGTAAGTACGATAACGTTCCCCAGCCATGAGCGAGTAGCAGGACTACGGATCAGCCAAAACCACAAGCCGATAACCGCCAAAAACAGACCAGCCAGTTGCAGAACATGGCTGAGAGCGTTGGGCGCAAAGTTGACGGGGATGGTGGGCGAAGACAATGAAATCTCGTTGGGAATCAGATCTTTCCAGTGCGCTGGGAGCAAAACCAGAATCGCCAGAAAGCCATAAGCCAACAGCGGCAGGCCAAGACCGACAAAAATTTTTCTCCTTGCCAAGGGCCAGTGGGTTTCCCAGCAACAGAACAGCGATTGAAAATGGCAAGCCGCTAGAGTAGCAAAGCCAAACGCAAAACATAGCAGATATTTAGATGGATAACGAAAGATGCAAAGGAACGGGATATATTCCCAAAGCCAGTAAAACCCAGGCGCATAAAATCCAAAAGCCAGCAGCAATGGCAGCAGGGTAGAGAGCAAGGCAAACCATTTCAGGCGGTGGCAGGTGAGCCACCATCCGGCACATACCAGAAAAAGCCCCCAGCTTCCCATAAAGATCGTGGAAATAAAAGGGAAATCAAGGTAATCGCTGATGTGGCCAAACCATTGTTGCGGAGGATATCCTTGTAAAGCCGGGCATAACAGTTGCAAAAATTGGAGCGGCGTAAGGCTCCAGGTGGTTGCCTGGCTATAAGGCAGCCCAGTATGCCGGATCGAATTTTGCAAAAATTCCCAGGTCGGTAGGATTTGTATAGCCCCCAGGCACAGCACTAACAACACCAATAGCGGTAACAGCCATAGCGCCTGCAGTAAAATTTGTCGCCTGCTCCTTGTCGTATCAGGGAAACACAAGTAGACCGCCAGTAGCCCCAAAGTCATAGCCAGTGATTGGGGATCGCCGCTTAACAACGAAAATGTACACAAAATCGCTGTCGTCACCAGCCAGTTCCAGGAGTTTCTACAAATTGCCAGATGGAAGGAAGCAAAGATAAAAGGCATCCAGGCTGAGGAAGCGAAATACGACAAATTAGGCAACAACGACAGACGGATGCCACTAAAAGCAAAGCAAATGGCGCCGATCAAAGCGGCCAGTTTTTCCAGCTTCCAGAGGCGCAACCAGCAGTACATCCCGCTTGCGGCAAGAAAAAGGTAGACGCCCACAAACAGTTTGCATCCCAGATGGTACGGGAAAAGGTACAGCAGGAGGTTAAAGGGATCAAAAAATCCTACGCTGATATTGGCAAGACCAGGGGACCCGCAATCTTGATAGGGATTCCACAAAAATAGCTCCCCTCGCAAATAAGCATCAACGCATATTTTTTTTTGCCCATAGAAATAGCGGCTAAAATCCTGGTAATAAAAAAGTTCATCGCGCAACAGCACGGGTAACAGGAAAACAAAGGCCGAGAAGAGCAATGTGTACCAGGAATAACACCGTTGCCAGTGGCGTATCAATTTTATCATATTTTTCTGCCATATCCCTTATCCGCGCTTCTAAAAGGTTCTGTCAATTGGCAGCTTCCGCGACTTTGGCAATCATAAAAAATATCGGTAACGTACTGCTCACGACATTGATTTTGTAATCCTGCCTTGTCAGTTTGCCACGCACCAGATCTTTGCCGAACACGAGGTATTTTGGTTTATAGTGGATCACTTCTTTATGGATATTGCTGCCGTACTGGTCAAAGATATATAGAACAAACTGCGGCCTTACTTTCTCCTGATCAGTCTGGTAGGAGCAAGTGAGCTTCAGTTCATGGTTCGTCTTGTACTGAAACTGAGCCGATTTTAAGTAAGGCAAGCCCTCCTTGCCCAAATTGAGTAAAACCTCTTCGCTAACGATTGCCTGCACTTTGGGAAAGCGATACTTGAGGCTGCGCCCCCACGTCCCAATCAATTCGCTTGTGAGGGTCTGGATATTATCTCCCATGTTTTGCAATTTGCGTGCATTTTTCTGGATTCTTTCCCTCAACTCGCGTACCTGCCCACTTTCACTCTCGCAGCAAATGAACAATGTCGCCAACAACGATAGATAAACACAATGTCGCCAAAATTGCCAACTACAATTTTTATTTTGCATCATTCTGCTTCCTTAATGCAACGAAATCCTATATCTTTGCGATTGGCATGCGGCCAAAAACCATCACGATAACTGGTGCGTGCCTGATCGGCGGAAGACGTAAAGCTGCCTCCGCGTATCACACGGTCTTGTTTGTTTTCTACATCATACCAGGAGTTAGTCCACTCCCAAACATTGCCGGCCATATCAAAAATACCGAACGGGCTTTGCCCTTGTGGACACTGTGCGACCGGTTGACATTGCCCAGTGGCGACGTTGGCATAGCCTGTCACAAATGAATTTCCCCAGGGCCAGCGCCTGCTTCTGGCCTGCGGTGGTGGGCCTTTTGCGTCATCGCCGTGAGCCGCTTTTTCCCATTCCGCCTCGGTTGGCAATTTTTTCCCACACCAGGCGGCATAGAGAGACGCATCGTACCAGTTCACCTCGGCCACAGGGTAATTTTCTTTGCCTGGCGGGCAATGTTTATGTATCCACGACTCGGGGGCACGATGACCGCTCTCTTTAACAAAGATTTCGTACTGAGCACAAGTAACTTCAGTACAATCCATATAAAATGCTGCGATCTCGATGAATTGCATCGGCTGCTCATCAAGGTCACCGTTTATTTCACCAATCGCTGTTTTGCCTGCCGACACATAACACATGTGACTGATATTTACTCGCGACACACCGGGCGGACGTTTTTTTATGATCTCCATGGCTCGCTGGAATGATTCTGTAATATCTGCCGGCTTCTTGGCATGCACCGGCAGCCGCGGTTTGGGTACTTTGCTGCTCTCGTCAGCAGCCGCCCACATGCGAATCTTTTTGATCAGGTACCTGCCATGTTCACGCAAAAAATCGCGCGGCAATTCCCATACCAATAAAATCGTCATGGTCAGCAATAAAATAGCCGCAGCATATGCCACATAATTTTGTCCACGACGCTGTAGCGCATACAGAAATTGGCGGCTGTCGGCAAACCGGCACGTAGGCAGCCATGCGATGGCGCGGCAGATAGTGTTTTCGAGGTGCCGGGAAAGTTTAATGCCGGGCTTGAGGCGATGCACAGGTGGCGCTACGGGAATATGCTCGCCTTGCTGTCGTAACATAATGCCTTGTGGATAAGGCAAAACACCGGTTATCATTTCATACAGCATGACACCTACGGTATAAACTTCGCAACGCATATTCCATTGCTGACCACAAAAAATTTCCGGTGCCGTATAATTGCTTTTTTCTTCGAAATAAAAATTGCCTGCAGCCGTCTGTGCCAAAAATTCCCCCACAACGTCAATCTTGACAAACTGAGAGACACTGCTGCCCAGCAAAAAAATTTTGTTCGGGTGTAAAGTAGTTACCGTTATGCCATGCTGGTGCAAAAAATCAAGAACTGCCAAAATTTGTTCGGCAATACAAACACTCAATTCTACGGTTAATGACCTTACATTATTAAGCAGTCTGGACAATGGTTTGTCTTCTATCAATTCCATGATCACATATACATACTGCTTGTCCAGCACGCCGGATGCAATTATGGTGACCAGGCCGGGGTGATATTTGCATTGTAATTTTTGTAGGCGCTGTAAAAACGCGTCAATATCTTCTTGGCGCGGGTGAGTGTCTAAAGCCGCCGTTTTAATAATCAACTGTTGCTCAGTGCCCAATTCTCTCCCCTGGTAAACATTCCACATGCCTTTGCTGTGTACTTCGTGTTCGATAGTATATCTTTCGGCAATTACTTGGCCAGGGGAAATTTTTTTTCCCGATTCGGCGAACGACAGAGGCGTATCGTCAATGCTGCAGAATTGCGCTGTGGCATCGTAACTAGTGTGGCAAACCGGGCATGTTTTCATTGTCGTCATTCTAATTTTGCAAAACTTGCAGCGCGTTTTGTGCTGCGCCGCGAACCGCTGGGTCAGTATCGGTTTGAGCTCTTTGTAAAGCAGGAATTGCCTGTTTAGCCTTGATATCTCTTAGAAAATAGGCTGCATCGCGGCGAATGATCGGATTTTTATCGCGTAGAGCAGAAATCATGTATCTGGCAATAGTAGAATTGTCTTTGCGGCCGATCTCGAGCAAAATCTCGTGTACGAGATGCGAGGAGGAACCCGTTTTTTTCCAGATACTCATAAGTAACGGCAAAGCTTCTGTCTGATGAGCAGAAGTACTCAACAACAATTTTTTGATAGGGATATGCATATCGGCAATACTTTCACGCGTCTCGTAGTATACAACCAGATGTTTGACGACATCCGTTCCCATTTTGCCTATGGCTTCCCATACCTGATTTCTCAGCTCATACTCAAGCCCGCCGGTAGTTGCCAGTTTAAGCATTGCCTCTGTGATATCTTTTTTGCGCACTTCAAATGTGGCAAGTAAACAGGGAACTTCTTTGCGAATGGCACGTAACTTGTCAAAAGGCAGGCTATTCAAATATGGTGGCGTAGTTGACATAAGATCCAAGAGTGGGATTATGGCCTCGGCTCCCATATATTGCAATGTCAGGCCAGCGCCACGTTTTTTGTTGTCATCCTGGAGTAACATGATCAGGTCGGGAATGATAATAGATCCGACTTTGCGTAAAGCGGATGCCGCCACCTTCCACAATGCCGGATCATCCAGCAAAGCGTAAAATATAGGCAGGCTGCGTTTATCGCCAATCTCACCTAAAACTTCCAGAATATCTTGTTTTTCCTGTGTGACAAGCGTACGCTCTTTCCATACCGACAGCAGATCGGGCACCGCCAGGCTTTTCATATCATTGATAAATGCCCGCTTCACTTCGCTTTTGAGCGTCGCGTCGAACAGCAGCTTGAGCAACAAAACGGTTTCCCTGGCATCGCCAAGTTTGCCTATAATTCTTACTGCCTGTACTTTGACATTGGTATCTTTGTGTTCGAGAAGAGGGGTTATTTGAGGCAATACAGGCCTGCCCATAGCGATAAAGACCTTAGCTATGTTGTCAAGAATCGCCACCTGATCTTTTTTAAATTGTTCTGCCATAGCTTGTGGCTTTTCGAATACATCCATGAGGCGTGGCAATACAGTCGGCTGTATTTTTGCCAGAGACTGAGCAGACGTTTGTAGCGTCGTCCCCTCGCTGGTAAACAAACTTCGCAAAAGTAACTGGTATCCTCTTTCGCCTTTTTTGCAGAGACTGTTCAGTACTTGCTGTATGAACGGAGAAGTACTATCGGCAAGTATGGCTTCATAGATGGTAAAAACTTCGTCTTGCGGCACATCTTCGATGATACGCAAGATGGCATAGCGCACATCGTTGTCGCCCTTATGAAAAGCCTCTTGCAATGCAGGCAAGGCGGGCAGGCCGATGCTGCGCAAAGTTTCAATCGCCATCTGTACTTCTTCTGTTTTGCCACTTGCCAGATATTGCACGAGGCCTGGTATTGCCTCTTGCGGCTGCAAGGTAGCCAGTGTTTGCGACAGAATCAATTTACTCGGCCCTTTTTCGTGCTGCAGGCGTTGTTGTAGCATAGGTATAATGTCCTCGCCCATGGCGCGGAGCGCGCTCAGGGTTTCTTTTTGCAATTCCTGCAGATTACTCATAAGTACCGGTTGCTGTGTGGGGGCAATGGTTTCCATTCTTTGAAATGATTGCGCCAGACAATCAAAAATCTGCCCTGTAGCGGTTTTCCACTTTAGCTTGCCTAAAGTTTTTACAATGCTTGTTTGGATTTCTACCGTTTCTTGCGGCAGCATGCCTGAAACCAACACCGGCATGATTTCTTGTTGATACGTATGCATTTGACTGGCATCCTGTTTGTCAGTTTTCACGACGAGCCTGCCCAAACCTGCAAACGCAGCAAGGCGAATATCGGCATCACTATTTTTGGCTTCCTGTAACAATAAGGGTAATACTCGTTCATCAGGATATTCTGCCAAAGTTTTTACCAAAAGTAATTTTTCTATCCCCGCCGCTTTTTGTACTTTAGCCAATAGAGAAGCGACCGAGCTCTTTTTGAGTTTGACAAACACTTCTTGTAGCAAACATGGTTCTTCTTGCACAAAATAGGCCGCACATTCTTTGCCACGGCTGGCCGCTAAATTGCTCTGGTATTGATCCAGTATCTTCAGCGCCAGATCAAGTGCAAATTGTTCACCATAGCTCAATTGTTGAATCAAGCGACGTCGCGTCTCGACCTGTCTCATCACTTCCTGCCCATAATCAATACGAATGGCTTCGAGAAAAGCTTCCCCTCCTCCTTCAATCATCAGTAGCGAGCGTAGAGAAGAACGCAGTATACCAGGTTCATTGTCATAGCGGAGTCTCTTCAACAAATGCTGAATGGCATCCTGGCAACGTGTTAACCCAAGCAATTGTGAGCAAAAAAGGCGTATTGAAGTCACATCCGATTCAAGCTCTTTGCACAAAGCAGAGTGTAAAGCCGGCCCGCTGTACGGCAAAAGCTGAATCATCATTTCTTCTCTCGAGTCGGCATGACTGATGTCGGTCTTGTAGGAAAGTTTCTTGTGGACATATTTACGTGCTAAACGGATCGCTTCGGCAAACCTGGCATTTTTTTGGTATTTGCTGCAAATTTCATCGAAAACATCAGGAAAACGCAACAAAGAGAGCGCGCTTTCCTCTATCACCTCTTTGCCGACATTTTCTTCGTTTAAATCATCGAGCACTTTTTCCGCTTCTTGCCGTTGCTGTTCTTTGCGTTTGACTTTAAGCTCGCTAATTTCTTGGCGACCAAGGCGAATACGTGCCATATCCTCTCGCCCAAAAGGAGGAACCAGGTTGCTCTCTTCTGCTGTTTCTTTTTCGCGTGGTTCCATCAAAGAAACAGCGACATAGTAGAGTGCTTCGGCAAATTCCAGATTACCCTGTTTTTGCGCCTGGCCGGCCATCAAGCAGATCGCCTCAAATTTGCCTTTGAGCGCACGTGTGTTACCTGGGCTGAGAATCAGCGTCTGCGTAAACATATCAACAATGTCCATGATTTTCTCGGACGGCATCTGCTGTGCCCTGGCCAGAGTCCCTTCAGCCTGACTGAGATACTGTTGCACCAGTTGCTCTTTTTGTTTGGCTGCCTTGTAATACTGGAACAATATCCAACCTAATGTGCATAACACTACCAGGAAGACGCCTAATACAGATACGGATAAGCGACGCAGATTGCGGTTGTATTTGGCACGTGCCCAGATCGGCGGTATCTTGCCGAACAATGGTTGGCCATCGAGGTAGCACCGAATATCATCTGCCATTTCCTGGGCACTCTGGTAGCGATAACCCTGTTCTTTGGCCATCGCTTTCATGGTGATGATGGTCGTATCGTGATGTACATCCGGATTGAGCTTTCGGATAGCGGGCGGATCTATGGTGCATACTTGTTGCATCACCTCCACCGGCGAGCCACTGAACGGCGGACAGCGAGTGAGAAGTTCGTAGAGAACCGCCCCCAGACTATAGATATCGCTTGTCGCATTGATACGCGGCGAAATTCCGCGTGCCTGTTCAGGAGGCATGTAGGCCGGAGTACCCAATGTTTCGCCGGCGGTTGTCAAGTGGGAGATTACGGAAGTGTCTTTAGCAATGCCGAAATCGGTGAGTATTGCCCCGTGTGCCGTTATGAGAATATTGGACGGTTTAATGTCACGATGGATGATTTTTTTCTGGTGCACGACTTGCAGAGCAAGGGCAATCTGCTGGATCCACTCCATAGCATCGCGTGGGGCAACCTCGCCTTGCTCGATTTTTTTCTTGAGGTCATCGCCTACCAGCAAGTCCATAGTGAAAAATGGCCGATTTTGGTATTCTCCCACATCGTGTATCGCTACAATATGCGGATGTTGCAATTTCCCAACCGCCTTGATTTCATTGGCAAACCTTTGCGAAACTACGCTATCTTGCATTACCGTTGACAATATCTTGAGGGCGACCCTACGTCGCAGTTGGTTGTCGTTAGCCTCGTACACCTCGCCCATGGCGCCAGCGCCCAGTTTTTTTATGATATGGTAACGGTTGGCAATGGTTTTGCCCAGCATTTCCGTAGGGATAATTTCATCTTGCGCTTTGCTCTCGTTACTATCTAAGCTGGGTTGCTCGGGCGTTTTCTTGATTTTGGCGAGGATGGAAGCGACCTCTTCATCGTCTTCATCTTCCTGCAAAAACTGATCAATTTCTTCATGATCCATGATGGTCAGTTCTTCCTTCGGCTCCTCTGCCACCGGTTTGGCATTTTTTCCTTTGATAAAATGAGCATAGCGGGATACGACTTCTTCGTCTTTGCCTAATTCTAATGGTGTGGGAGGGACTAGCTCAGATTCGCCGAGCAAAAGATTTGCTCGAACAATAGCGGGTTCCGTTTTCTTCGATTTACCCAAATTGGCGACGTTGATAGCCGTCATCTCCGTTTTGCCATGAGTTTTGCTTTTGTTCAGTTGTAAGGCGCTTGTACTGCTAAGATAGCAATATTGCATAAACGACAGATCGCGCCACTCGTCTGCCTCTACAGTTTCTGTGTCTATCTGGCAGGAAACTACGGGACAGATTTGCCAGCGGCCATCGTTAAAGCGTAACATTGCATGGATCGGCTGGATATAGGCATCGTGGTAGAGGCGTATGTGGCAAGATTCGGCACTACCGATGGTCTGTATTTCTTCGCCCGGCACGATTTCGTAAGTTTGGATCTCATCGCCGGAACAATAGTGAGATAGAAAATACCCACCTTTCCCCATGCTTCACTCCTCTTGTTTGAACTGAAATTTTTGTCGGACAAGTCAGACTCGTCGGACAAGTCAGACTCGTCGGACAGCGTTTCATCTTGAAAAAAACGTTCCGCCAGATTGGGGGACATATTTTGCTATTTTGGTTCCGGCTTGGTTTCCGGTGCAACAGGGATTTCTGGTACTACCGGTTTTTCTGGTACCACCGGTTTTTCCTCTGGTGCTACATCTTTTGTTTCCGGTTTCACTTCCGGTTTTGTTTCTGGTACCACCGGTTTTTCAGGGGTGGCTGGAGCCACGATTACCGGCTGTTCCAGTGCTTTTTCAACGCTCTGCTTGACCTCTTTGAGAGGTTTCTGTTGCTCTTTCTCTTCGCATGCTTTGTGGCATTGTTCCAGCTTCTTTTGTTGTTTTTTTATGGCTGCATGATTGTGTTTGACCCATTTGTCGAACACTTTTTCCAGTCTTGGACAATGGACTTCCAGTTCCTGGTAGATTCTTTTCAGGCGCTGCTGGATACGTGCAATGTCCTGATGAATGCCCAGCACCTCTTTGCGGATATTCAGTTCTTTGTTCTGGAATTTTTCCATGACCTGGGGGTCGCCGCTTACGGTGATTTTTACCTTCACACCATCAACGGTTACATGATATACTTGTTTCACTACTTCCGCTGCCGGAGTTTGCTGCTGTTTTTCTTCCTTTACCACGGGTTTATCCTGAGCATACAGCGGCAAACAGACAATCGCTGCACATAAAACAACAAATAACATACTTTTCATTGACGTTCTCCTTAGTGATTTTAACGATTACACAGTGACAATACAGTCGCGAGCTACAATCGTTCTTGCTTGTTATGGATTTACCCTAATAATTGCTAGTCAAAAAAAATCAATAAGCGACTTAATGCGTTAAGCTAAAAGAAGGATTGGGAATTATGCGGATTCCCAAAACTCAAATTGCCTATAAGGCCCTGCCGCACCAGGTAGGTCTCCCTGAACTGGGTGCAGGATTGACGTAGAGCCAGGAACTGGGAGTTTGTTCACTGGGTACTTACCTGCATCCGTGTGTCACGTCCCTGACCGACTAGCAATCAGGGTGGATTTATCAAACAATAGCTTGTAGTCAGGAATGTAGTTAGTGTATCACAAGCGGTCTGTCGAGGCAAGAATTTTCTCTCTCACACAAACTTGGCCCACAGTCGGCGTGCGAGATGGTATCTTTGTCGCCAGGCGCGGGCTTCGTGCCAGCGTGCCGTGCGCTCTTGTGCATCGAGGCGCATACCTTTGGCACGTAAAGCGTGCGACACTTCCTGGCTCAACCAATGTTCCAGTTCCAGCTCGTGCAACGGATGCGGGCTAACCAGCGATTCCATTTTAGCCACTTCGGCCACCAGCTCATGGCGGGGCCACAGGCGCGGCACGACCAATCTATGCGGGTTGGCCAGCATCTGTTGCAAGCGTTGCAAGGCGCGCCGGTTGTCGGCAATAACTTTTTCCACATCGCTCCCAGAACCAGAGTTTTTTCCGAGCCGCTCGGCCATGTCGGCTTCATAATTGGCAAGCGTACGCTGGTAGGCGGGTAACCCGGCAAGAAAGTCGTCTCCCAGCTCTTTGCTGTATTTTTGTTGCAAAAGATCGAGCATACGCCGGTAGCCGAGCACGACATCGAGGTACATCGCCTCAATGTCTTCACGTGCATAGCGCATGAGAAAAACGATGATGAACCAATCTTTCCACGGGGTGAACAGTTGCGCGGGATTGGGGATAAAGCTCGTCACAAAGCCAAACAACGATTTGGACACGAACTGCCTCACCTGCTGTGCTGTGAGGAAAGAGAGGTCGCGTTTCATCTCGTCGAGATGGGCGCGTAGCTCGAGGGCAAGCTGCAAGGCAAAAGTAGGGCTGAATCTTTCCTCCCACGCCGGTATTGGTGCCATGCGCGCGTAGGCTTCTTCCAGGCGAAAACCGGAGAAAGCAAAGAGGCGGGATAGCTGCAAACGGCTGATGGCCAGGTTTTCGGCCAGACCGGTGATCTGCTCCTGCGGTTGACGGCGGCTGAGGCGGCGACGGATCGCTTTGCCGGTCTTCAGCGCATCGAAGATGCCACGGATATAGCCGGCAACCGTGTCGAGCAGAATGTCGCAGGCATTGGCGAGCAGAATGAATCTGAGGCCAAGCGTCGCCTGCATCGCCTGTAGCAGCCACTTTGCCTGTGCTGCAAGCCGTTCCACCGGGCCAGGAGTGCCCGCCTCGTCGCCCAATATTTTCTCGAAATAAGATTTTTCGCGCGGTGTTCGCGCCACTTGTGGCCGCTCCGGGATAAGGCGCACTATGCAGTTTTCGCCATGCGGGGTAGGCTGCGTGGTGACACTGCAGACGATGGTGCGGCCGGCCATCTGCAGACTCTTACTGCCTTGCTGGGCAAGGTGTGTTTCGTCCGGATTTAAGCCACTCACTTTTTTGATATATTCTACCAGGGCACGATTTAACCAATGCGGTGGCGGTAGCATCTCTATGAATTTTTTGTCGCTGCGTCCAAAGAGAACACAACGATCTGGCAAAACCTCCAAGTAAATGGCGTTAGCCTTATCTTTCAGTGCTTGCATAAGAATCAGGTTGAACAGGCTTTTGATCGGCGCCGACTCGGCAAACACTCTCTCGTCTTTGTCGGTTTTCGCTACTCTGGGCGCCGGCCGTCGCCCGATTTCGGTGGCTTCCGGTTCTGCCGGAGGTGAAACCTCTTCGCGCGTGTGTGCGTCCGCTTTTCGCCTGCCGCGCGCAGGCGGCAACTGTTTTGACTCTGACGGGGTTGGCATTTTCGATTTTTGCGGCAGGCCTGTCTCGCGTTCAAGCATGTCCTTGAGCATGCCTGTTACACCCATCTCGCTTTCTCGCATGGCCTCCCTGAGCTTGCCTGTTAGACCCATTTCTTCTGGCTTTACCAGTAGACGATGTTTGTCTCCTGCTTTCTCCTCCTTCTCCACTATTGGTGCCTCTTTACCGCCTTTCCCCACTTTTGTCTCTGGCTTGCGTTTTTTCTTGCTGTCTTTCGTCTCTTTTTCTGCCGGCTCGGCCGGTGCCAGTTCTTGCGCTGAATCATCATCCGACTTTTCCAGTGTATAGGTACCGCTGTCTTCTTCAAATGTCAAGTCATCGATATCCAAAAGCGTTTCCGAGAGGTCTTCCTCAACCAGCAGCACTTCGCTGTCTTGTAGCTCCACTTCGCTGTCTAGCAGCACTCCGCCGTCTGGTGTCTTCTCTTCTTCCTTGGCCGGCGGCTCTTTCTCGACAGGCTCGATAGCGCTCTCGCTGATAGCCGAATACATCGCTCCCTCTTCCTCTGCGCCGAGAGCCTCGTACAAAGTTTCCCCTGTCTTCTGGGCGTAATATTTTTGGATGGCACGCTCGATTTGCTCGTCTGGGGCGGCCACCCCTTCTACCTGGCAACCCAGCATCAAACGCAGGTCATCGAGTATCTGAAGATTCCGCGGATCGCTCATGGCCACGGTCAGCACATCGTCTTTAAAGGCGATCGGTATGACGCGGTAGATGTTGGCCATGGCCAGTGGTAGTTTCCGGATGACATCGGGCGGAATGACGAGAGCATCGAGGAAGCTCTCTGGCAGCGGGGAGGGTAGTTGCGGCAAAACTATTTCTGTCAGCGGCGGCACGACTTCGGCTTCGCTGTCTTTGGCAGGCGGGGCTTTCGGCTCTACTTTCACGGCGGGTAGAGGAGAAAGTTGCACTTGTTCATGGATAAAGGCACTCAGCTCTCGGTCGCTTTTTTGGGCCGGTGCGTCGGGCTGTGCCATGCGTGCAAGCAGCAACTCGCGTACACGCATGGTCTCCTGGTGCAGGTAGGAGTTGTTTTTCGTACTATCCGGCCTGCTCGCCAGCAGCAGTTGCCGCGCCACTTTGCCGGTAGCCAGGCGCACTGCCGGTGTCTCTTTTTCCATACCCTGCACCAACATTTTGACTGCCCGCCAGACTTCTGCATCGGCCGCTGCCAAAGTTTTTTCCAATGAGGCAGGGCCCAATTGCGCCAGATGTACGATGGCTTCGCACTGTTTTACACGGTTGCGGTCTTTGAGTTGGCACAGTAATTCGCATGTTTCCATTGCACTATGCCTTTGTTGACGCCGTAAAAAATACGATAAATTTAATCCTATTTTTTATAGTATAAAAAATAAATTTATCTCTGTCAACAATTTTTTTTGCCAGTATTATAGCGGAAAGGCTTGCGCGTATATAGTCGCTGTAAAAAATCGCTTGCGGCTTCGTGCGGCTGATTGTATATCGTGTCTAGTCGCTGTAAAAAAATAACCTTTACAACTTACTTGACCTTTTGACCAATGGCGTCGTCGCGCCCTCAGTTACAGAGCTACGGCTATGCGCCTTCGGTCGCTTCTAGCCCTTGGCCAAAATCTCGGCGCAACTTGTA
>JAGVGO010000033.1 GCA_020057085.1 Planctomycetota bacterium
CAAACCCGCATGAGCGGGCTTGAAACACCAAGTTTTTAAGTGGATAGCATTCATCCCCGCCCACAAGGGGCTGGGTTTTCTGCTATGTTTTCTATAAACCAGAAACAAGGAGAATGCAATGAAAACATTGCTCGAAATTGCCAGGGACGTGGTGCCGTTGCCCAGGCAGCAAAAAATCGAGCTGATCAAACTGGTTGCCGACATGCTGAATAAAGACGATTTTGCCGATATGGTGCTGGCTGCGCAAAGCAGTACGGAATTCTGGAACAATGCCACGGATGACGAGGTGTGGAACCATGTTTAAGCAGCGCGATATTGTCCTGATTCCACTTCCTTTTACCGATCTGTCGTCCAGCAAACAACGGCCGGTGGTGGTGATCTCCAACGACGATTACAACAGCAAGACCGAGGACATTGTGGTTATGGCGATCACCTCGAATATCGAACATCTGGCATACGAATTGACCATTTCCACTGCCAATCTGGAAGTCGGCACACTGCCCAGACTCAGTTGTATCCGAGCAGACAAAGTGTACACGCTGGCTCAGTCCATTGTACTCAAGAGTTTCGGCAGAATAGACCGGAAAACATTCGATCAGTTATTACCGCTGTTTGGACGACTTACGCGAAACGACCGGCCAGCTTAATCGAATGGGCTTGACCAATCAACGGGGGGTTGCCCTTCTTTGATAGTTTGACACGGTTTTTCAGCGGCCTCTTTGATTGAAGAGGGGGTCGACTGAATTGCTTTCCAAATAGATGACGGAGAGCCTTTCTTTTCTACAATCTTCAATTTTGTCATGCAATTTCCCCAAGTAAGGCATTGATCAGTTCGCAGAGCATCTTCCGCTGATATTCAATGTGGCGCTTTGTTGTCATCTTTGCTGCTGCGATTTGTCTTAGCTCTTTGACGATACTTTCCTGCTCTAAAAGTGGAGGCACGGGGATGTATACTTTTTTCAAATTCCCAGCACTAATGTTGCACTGACTAACTCCAGGCGTGGCGAATGCCCTCACTCCTGCTTGACCGGAGTCACTGTTTAAATAGAAATTCAAAAACTCGGGTAGAAGAACTCCTCGGTCGGTCTTAATTCGCACCAGATAGGATGCAAACAAGTAGAGTCCGTCCAGTTGAAAAATACCGACTTTGCCTACAAGGTCTGCGCTGTTGGTACGGTTGAACAAAATGTCTTCGTACTCCAGTGTAAAATCGGCAGCTATTTCGGCAGGCATATCCGCGAACTTCATATCTGACGCAACAATGCGTTCCTCCTCATAATTCATCATGCGCAAAATCGGGTACTGGCCAGAATCGCTCAGTGCGCACGAAAGACCGTACTGACACGTTGCGACATCTCCAAGCATCCGAACCGGAAATTTAGCCTTACCAAATATTGTTTTCTGCTCGAATGACGCACGCTTCAATGTTGCAAGCATGTTGAAGTTGGCAATCGAGGCTTCCACCACTTCATCCACTGCCCACAGAATCTCGGCGATGCGGCGTTGCTGGTCGAGCGGCGGGAGGGCGAACTCGAACTTGGCAATGCTGTTCCAGTTTGTTCGAGGCGAAAGTGAACCGGCGGAGGTGCCGACTGCATACTGAAAAAATCGCTCGGACATGCAGAGAAACGGCAGGAGTCCGGGCAACAAGCGGCCGTTTTTCGGCGCGAACACGTAGATGTCGCCAGACACCACAGCGTCGAACTCTGCCACGGCCACTTTGCGCTGGTAGGCACGGCGCTTGCCGAAGAGTACCTGTCCAGGCCGACAGCGGCGGGTGAAGGTGGTGCCGTCCGCTACGTTGCCCCACGACCGGATGTGGAGCGAGCCTGGCTCCATATGCTCCAGACCGATGAATCGCTCAATGCCAGCCGACTGTGGATCGCGCTTGGTTTCATTGACATTCTCGACCACATCCCCAAACCGCACTTGCTGCCATTTGGAGCGGTCGAAGAGCGGAATGTCCGTGTTCCCCGGCGTAAATCCCGTTGCTGGCTTGATCTTCATGCCGGGCACAATTTTGCTCAAAGCCTCGTACACGGCGCGCGAAGATGCCATCCAGGCGGTGAGCGAGTCGGCAAGATTGGGTGCATGGGCGCTGGAGACGGTGATTGCCTCGGCCTGAGCCGGTGTCACGAAAAGCGGGATGCTCAGGTTGCCGTCCTTCTGGCGTATCTCATCTATCGTCGCCACGCGGGCAAAGCCGGGTGCGTCCTGGAACGCTTCGTAGGCCTGAACAATTTTGTGGATGTGGTCGTCCGTCAGAAAGCTTTGTGCCCGCTCGCGGGTGACTTCCTCGACGGCGTTGATCAGCAAAATCTTCTTGCGCCGTTCTTTGGGCTTGGCAGTGCGGCAGATGACGATGCACGCTTCCATCGGTGAATTGTAGAACAAATTCGGACCGAGGCCCAGCACGCACTCGATGAGGTCGGCTTCGATCAACTTGCGCCGCATCTCGGCCTCTTCCTGGCGAAACAACACGCCATGCGGGAACAGAATCGCGCAGCGCCCGGTCTTGGGCTTCAGGCTGGCCAGGATGTGCTGCCAGAAGCCATAATCGGCGCGGCCTTGCGGCGGCGTACCGTAGATGTTGCGTCCCCACGGATCGCTGGCCCATGCATCGCGATCCCACTGCTTGATCGAATAGGGCGGATTGGCCAATATCATATCGAACTGCATGAGCCGGTCGCCCTGGACAAACTTGGGTTCGGCCAAGGTGTCGCCGCGTTCGATGCGGAAATCTTCGATGCCGTGCAAAAACAGGTTCATGCGGGCAATCGAGGATGTCATCAGATTGCGCTCCTGGCCGTAGAGCTTGAGCGTGCGCCATTCTTTGGCGTGCCGCTTGAGATGGGCGACCGCGGACAGCAGCATGCCTGCCGAGCCGCAGGTCGGGTCGTAGATCGCCTCGCCGGGCTGCGGCTGCAACATTTCGGTCATCAGGTGGACGACCGTGCGGTTGGTGTAAAACTCGGCCGCAGTGTGGCCGGAATCATCGGCAAACTTCTTGATGAGAAATTCGTAGCCTTGTCCCAGCTCATCTTCCGGGCAATTGGCCAGCGACAGCGTGTGCGAGCTGAAATGCTCCAGCAAATCTTTGAGCATGTCGTTGGGCAGCCGCTCTTGGTTGGTCCACTGGGCATCGCCGAAAACGCCGTAGAGCGTGTCGGGGTTGGCCTTCTCGATCTCCCGCAACGCCGCTTGCAACGCTTCGCCCACGTTTTTCGCCTGGCTGCGCGTCGCTTGCCAGTGGGCGTGCGGCGGGATGCGAAAACGGTGTTGTTCGCCGAGCTGCGCATACTCGGCATCGCCACCCGACTCGGCCAGCGCCGCGGCAACCTCTTCGTCGTACACATCGCACAGACGTTTGTAGAACAGCAACGGGAAGATGAACTGCTTGTAATCGCCGGCGTCGATGTAGCCGCGCAGCAACGTCGCCGCGCCCCACAGGTAGGATTCGAGCGCGGAAGTATGAAGGATGAATTTTTTCCTTAACTTGTTTTTCTTTCTTCATTTTTTCCTTTTATCTTTTTTACACATGTTGTCAAGATTGCAATCAGTTGATTTGCTTCATCCATAAGATTTTGCATTCGGTTTATTCCCAATATGCCGGATTCTACAAGAAGCTCCATCCAATACAATGTTTCTTCCAGTTCTTGCAAACCACCTTCCAGTTTACTGATGAACTCCGCTTGGGAACGGCTACGTACTGATTCTCGATAATGAGCACCGACAGAAGTACCAGAACGCAATAACTGTTTGCCCAATACTTGAGCTTCTGTGGATTTGGGAAGGCTACAATAAACCCGAACCACTCTCAATGCAAATTTTTTTGTTCGAATTTTCAAGTCTCCTGTCTTTTCGGAAGTATGAAGTATGAGGGATGAAGGATGAATGATATCTTTGGCTTTCGTTTGGACTTGTTTTAATTCTCTTCCATTTTCATCCTTCATAATTCATCCTTCATCCTTTTCAGCAGTTCCAGCAGTTTGTCTTCGGCGGCAAACGCCTGTTCGGCGCTTTTCTGTAGCTGCGCCATCGCTTCCTCCACGCTGACCGATTTTTCTTCCGCCTTCGGCTCGACATAGCGGGGAATGTTGAGGTTGTAGTCGTTCGTGGCAATTTCATTCATGGGCACCACTTTGGCGATGCCCGGCACATCCCGATAATCGGCATACCACTGATAGATGCGGGCCATGCGGAACAACACGCCGTGCGGCAACACCACCGCCATGCGACCACTTGGGGCGGCCATCGTCTTGATCATGTGCTGCACCCAGGCATAATCGCCGTTGGTGGCTGGCGGCATCCCGGCGAAGTTGCGGCCGAAGGGATCGCTTTCCCACACCTCGGCACCCCATTTTTGCAGCGAGAACGGCGGATTGGCGATCACGCAATCGAACTGCGCCAGACTGTCGCCTGCATAAAAAGCCGGCTGGCGCAAAGTGTCGCCGCGCTCGATGTGAAAATCCTCGGCGCCGTGCAAAAACAGGTTCATGCGGGCGATGGCCGAGGTGGTCAGGTTTTTCTCCTGGCCGAACAGTTTGCCGAGCAGCGTTTTCACATTGCCGTTGTGCCGCTTCACATACTGGACCGCTTCGAGCAACATGCCGCCGGTGCCGCAAGCCGGATCATAGATGGTCTCGCCTTCCTGCGGGGCCAGCATGCGAATCATCAGACTCACTACCGGCCTCGGCGTGTAAAATTCGCCGGCCTTCTTGTTGGTGGCGTCGGCGAACTTCTTGATGAGATACTCATACGCCTGACCAAGCACATCCGTCTCCGCCTCGCGATTGCCCAGCGACAGTTTTGAAAAATGCTCGATCAGATCGCGCAAGAGCGCATCCGACAGCCGCTCTTTGTTGCTCCACTGCGCGTCGCCGAAGATGCCGTGCAAGGTGTCGGGGTTGGCCTGCTCGATGCCACGCATCGCCTGCTGCAAGGCATAGCCCACGTTGTTCGTGCGCGCCCGCACGTCGTTCCAGTGACAACCTTCCGGGATCTGAAAGCGATGGTGCTCTGGGAACTGCGCATACTCCGCATCGCCGCCCGATTCCGACAATGCCGTGCTCACTTCTTCGTCGTACACGTCGGAGATGCGCTTGAAAAAGAGCAACGGAAAGATGTAGGTCTTGAAATCGGCCGCGTCCACCGGCCCGCGCAGGATGTTCGCCGATTCCCACAGATGATTCGATAATGTCGAGATGTCCACGAGAGTTCCTTTATTTGGCTTTTGCGGTTTTACGTTTGCCAGCGGCTTTCTTCCGGTAAACACGTTCGGCAGGTTTTCCTGCTTGTTATGCCTTTCTGTCCTTATCCCACAATTTTTTGCTCATCGTCGGAACTCCGATCCCGCTTTCCACCATTGAAAACCATAAGCCAGGTTCAGCGGTAATGCCCACCACAACTGAACCGGGGACCGTGACAACCGTTTGGCTATGCTGCGAAGCGAATAAAACCGCCTATTTGCATAGTGAAACCCTGACAGGAGGTCGTCAACACTCATTTGTTTCGGTTGGTAGACCACGTCGCTTCGGCTATTGTACTTGCGCCAGTCGCGTGTCAGTATCCTGCCCTCGGCTTCGAGCTTCCGAAAGAGGGGCGTGCTGGGAAAAGGCGTCAGGATGTTAAAGGTCGCATTCTGTACTCCAACTTCTTCCAGAAAATCGAGCGTATCACGAAAGATTTCCGGCGTGTCGTTGTCGAAGCCAAAAACAATCCCAGCCTGCACCGCTATGCCGTGGGCATGGATGCGCTCGATAATTCGGGCATACTCCGCCACCCGATTGAACCCCTTGTGGACTTCCGCCATGCTGGATTGCGAGATCGACTCCAGTCCCAAAAACAACTGTTTGCATCCGCTATGGGCGGCCGCTTCTAAAAATTCATCGTCCCGTCCCGCGTCAATACTCGCCTGGCTGCTCCACCACTTCCGGTAGGGAGTAATCGCCCGGAACAACTCTTTGGCATACTCGAGGTCACCGGCAATGTTGTCATCCCAAAAGATGATCACTTTGCCCTTGAACGACGCATACTCAGCCGCGACTTCAGTAACAGGCCGCTTACGTAGCCCATGCGGGTACATCCTGGCAATGGTGCAAAAGTCGCACCGGTGCGGGCATCCTCGGGTTGCGAACAGAACGCCAGCGGTATAATCGTGCCTGTGGAACATATCTTTGCGGGCCATCGGCACATTTTCCAGCGACGGCACTTTGGTTTGCCGATAAACTTTGCGGTAGGTACCGGCTCGAAAGTTGTGCAAGAATTCTTCCCACAAACCTTCCGCTTCGCCAATGAAGATCACATCGGCATGTTGGCTGGCTTCTTCTGGCAACAGGGTCACATGCGGGCCACCCATGGCCACACAACTTCCTTGCGACCTGAAATGGGCGGCGATCTCGTAAGCATGGTCGGCACTTGGCGTGTGAAAGGTAATGCCCACTACCTCGGCTTCGATGCGCCAGTCCATGCCTTCGGCTTCTTCATCGATATGAAGAACCTGCCAATCCGCAGGAACTCGGGCGGCCAGATAGGGCATGGTAATCTGCTGAAAATTGAGAAAACGCGACCTTCTCACTTGCCGAATTTCCGGCGAAGACGCGGTAATCAACAGTACATATGGTTCTCGTATTACCACATCAATATCTGGCGGTAAAACATGGTTCTTGCAAATTTCAATTAATTGTTCCTCGTTCATGTCAGCCACCTGTTTTCACATTACGGAAATTGCTTTCCAGCTACTTTTTCCCCGCATTTTGCACGATGCGCTGGTACTCTTTCTCCGTCACGATGTCCTTGATACTGTCCAACCGATCCAGGAACACCAGGCCATTCAGATGGTCGAATTCGTGCTGGAAAATGCGGGCGAGGATATCGGTGTATTCGCACTGCACGGTTTTCCCATCCTCGGTCGTATATTTCGCCGTGATTGTTTTGTGCCGCGGCACCAACCCACGAATGCCAGGGATGCTCCGACATCCTTCCCAGTCTTTGAGCTTCTCTTCAGAAGCGGCAATGATTTCCGGGTTGATGACGATCGTCGGCGGCAGTAAATATCGTAGTAGCCGATGTCTTTTGAACGATTATAATGTGTGTGACGCATCCTGTAAGGGGATAAAACGTACCAGCAGGAAGTTCAATGGCTGTAGTTAATATTGAAACACTCTCTACCGCGCATTGAGTCGGCAATTTTCCAGATTGCATCAGCATAAGAACTCATGGCTTAGTCCCTTCAAGTACATCTGGATTACGCTCCAGTAGACCTTTAATCCATGCAATATCTTTTACGTTTTTTCCTTGGGGCTTTACTTTGTCAGCCTCTAGAGCATAAGCTAGCAAAAAACGGAGAAGCCAATTAAGCGATAAACCTAAAGCTAATTTGCGATTTTCTTCGTTTAGAATTGTAGATCTGGGCAATAAACCAGCATTACTCAAGGCTTCTCCTAACTGTCCCATAAAAATTGAGGCAGGAGTGCCTAAATATATTCCTATTGCATCTGGTTGTTGGAGGATTAACTGATGGCGAAGCTGAAGAACATTCTCGATAGCCGCTTTCCAGTACTCGGCTTTGATAGTAAGCTTTAATTTTCGCGCTAAAGCCGCCAAAGTAAGGCAAACCGGAGTGTAAAGAGTTCCTTCTTTATCAATTGTGCTTTCACACAGGAGTCGGGCATTTTTGGTAAGTACCCCTAACAGCATGGCATCGTAATGGGAAACATCCCGTGCGATACAGAATAGTCCTTTATCCATAAGGTCAAGTACACTATTACACCATGACTGTAGCTCAAAAGCAATGTCACTCATCTGTATCTCTCTCTCCAATCTACTGATTGGCATGTTCCTCTCCTTTGATTTGGCACATGGATTCTTCAGGATAAAAAATGCCATTATCATATATAGAAATAAGCAACAGCGAACTTCTAGCTTTGTCTCTTTGCAAAAGCGCATCAAGACTGATTGCTTCGTGCTCCATTATGATAGAAAGGATCGAAAAAAGGCGTTCGATTGTAAGCCCACCATAGTCTCCTCTCTCAATGCGGCTAATATCAGAACGTTTAGTTCCAATTGCTTCAGCTATTTCCTCTTGCGTAATGCCAAAACAACGGCGTAAGCATCCTAGCTCAAGCCCTACTTTAGCTGCCGCTTGTCGAGCAAAACTTTTCTTGCGAGCGAGATCTATTGCTTTTTTGCGGACTATCTTTGAGGCTTTGGGTAAAACTCCTTCTTCTGCTGAACACCTTATCTCGTTGTCAATTTTTTTTTGTGCTTCTGTTCTTGGATCATCCCGTCTTATTACCATAAAGTATTCTCCTCAACAAAATATGCAGTAATAGGCCACACGGCTTCGTCTTGCCACCGCCATACCATCTCTATAAGTTTGCCATCTTTCGTGAAACCACAGCTTTCAAAATAGGTCCCATTTGAGTGCTCCCCTTGAAAAGTATCTACTCGATCACACCATGCTTCTTCAAAATCGGATTCAGATATCCCATGACGTTGTGTAATATGCTGTTCCTGATAAGATGTCCAAAAAATATCAGCCAAAGCATGTTCCTTTGTTTGTTATTATATATGATACTAATAATGTTCACATATAAGTTATCATACAATCATCAGTTTTTCAATAGAAAAATTTAAAAAGTCCGGACACTTACGAATTGCCGTCGCAACAACATATAGTAGGTACAATTCCTGCACGGCGATGTCATGCTGGCTTTGGCTGATAGGGCAGAAGCACATTGCAATGGCCAGAAAGCTGTCGCTTTATCATATTTCACACATTACACGTGAAGCAATCCTTGTTCCTGCGGCGCACACTGCTGCGCTCGAAGTGCCGTTTCTTGCCGCCCATGTGCTTACTCCTTGCTGGCCAATACCTCGCGGATGAGAGTGAAATACGTCCACAGATTGTCGCCGTGTTTCCAGTCGCCCGATTTCCGCACGCGCACCGGTTGCCAGCTACCCGACCGCACGTACATGCAGTACCATTTCCAGCCTTGCTCCAGCGGTTCCTTGGCGGCCTCGTGGTAGACATTGGGGAACAGATGTCCGTCCGGTGCGCCTTGCAGATCGGCCTTCATGTAGAATCCGATCGGCGGCAGTTCCGGGTACTGGGTGGGAAACACCACCAGGAGCGGCGTGGTCGTGGCGATGTTGTGCCACACCTCGGGCAAGATGTACTTGTGCACCTGCATCCAGTGGCAATTGTCGTCGTCGAAATCCACGCCCGATTTGAAGCAATGCTCGGCGATGTCGTACACCTGTTCGCGGATGATAGTCTTGGAATAGTCGCTGCGGTTGCCCCAGAACAGGCTATCTACGGGCGCGCTGGCGGTGCCGAACAGATCTGTGAGAAAATTGCCCTTGGTGCGGTCGGGGATGGTGTCTATCTTGATCGGCCGGCCCTTCTTGTCAACCAGGTCACTTTCGTGGTACACCTTCTTGGGATCAATGGCCCGATCCTTTCAGCATCATCTCGCGCGCGGCCGCGTCCTCGAACGACGCCACCTCGACGCGAATCCCGCTTTTCCTGAGTTCCAGCACCAGCGGCACGAAGTGAGAATCGCCGCTCGCCAGCACGATGATGTCCGGCCGCACCTGGTACATGACTTTGAGCACATCCATGGTGATCTCGATGTCGAAATCGCAGCGATAGGTGGTGCCCGCGATGGTGCCAACCTTGATGCCTGTGTAAAAACTCAAATTTTGCTTGCCGCGAATGCGGCAAAGTAATAAAGCCTGGTCACTTTAGTGCCAGGAAAGGGATGCACTC
>JAGVGO010000029.1 GCA_020057085.1 Planctomycetota bacterium
AGGTACGGATGCTCATGTATGCAATTCCAGTGAGAAGCGCGGTAATAATATGTTATCGCATGAAAACTGTGAGTCAAAGATGTGGGTACAAAACAGCCCACAAGGGGCTGGGTTTTCTGCTATGTTTTCTATAAAAAGTAATAAAATATAAAAAATAGTTGAAATGTAAAGTAAATTTTGCCAAAATACTGGAAGAAATAGTGATGAAGTTGTACTCGGCACGCAAGCGTAAGAAAATCGAGGAACTGGTGCAGGAGGATGTATGAGGCAAGTGTACGCTTTTCGTCTCAATGAACATGACGCGATGTATAAGCGGCTCTCGGCCTCCTTATCAATGCCGACATCAACGGTGCGCTCAATATCTTGCGCAAAGCCATAGGTGATGCTTTTCTGGAGCCTTTCATAAAAAAAGTAGCTCGGCTCATACCGAGTAGTGGGTATTTGTGTTATCCGTTGAAGATTTGTTTTTAAATTAGGCTATTTTTTTAGCATATTTTATTACATTTTTTCATAAAATACGCACATAGTTTAGTCAGGTAGGTCAGAACAAAAGTCGTAACTGAAATTTACAGAAGAGGAGAAATGTATGAAACAATATCTGTTGACAATGTTCGTATTGCTGTGTTGCGTGTCCTTTGTCGGTGCCCAGGAAGCCCAGACGCTGCAAGTGTTGCATCAGGCAGTGCTGGCCAAAGAGCGGATTACGGTCGGCAGCTCCGACGTGTGGATCGCGCTGGAACGCGATGGTAGCCTGTTCTCGGTGGCAGCCGGAGAGCAGACCGTTTCCCTGCTCACCAGCCAGGAGGACAAAGTATATCATCTGTATTTCGTGCGCGACGGCAATGCCATTGCTTTCTCTATTCGCGCAATCAGAGGCAAACAGACGACCCTGAGCGGCATCATGGAGAAGAGCGGCATGCAGCTCACTATCAAAGTGGACGAAGAAAAATCCACGCCCGGGATCGATCTCGACAGTGCGCTCCCGCTCCTGCTCAGTGTGATGCAGCCGGCCTGCGAGTGTTCATGGTGGCAAGGGCTTACCTCCTTCTCGGCCAGCGAGTACGAGAGCCGCTCTTATTATGCCACCCGCGACGAAGCGGTGGCCAACGTGCCGACGCATGTCAGTCCCAAGTATTGCTTTGTCTGGAAAGACGGCGGTGGAAGCCTGCCGTGGCGGCCGATTCCCGGCACAGGCTGCGCCCATTGGGTAGCCCATCAAAAAGGCATCCACTCGAGCCCTGGTTGCTATGACGGCTACGGCATCCGCGTCTCGCAAGTGACCGCAGGCCGCACCAGCCATTCACTCAGCAATGCCAATGTCGGCGACATCTGGACTAACACCGACAGCTCGCATTGTGGCATCGTCATCTCGGTCGGCAGTGGCCAGGTGAAGGTGCGTCACTGCAGCTCCGGCTCTGGTGGCGTGGTGGAAAGCTGGTTCTCTTCGGGCTATGCCTGGAGATAAACGCATCTGTTGCAAAGACTGGCGGCATGCCATCCGACGGGCGGCCAGTTTTTTCATACTCTCTGTCCCGACTACACGGGACACGAGTACAAGCGATGAAACTGGAGCGAAGCGGTAAGTCTGCGCAACGACGATCGGCTGTCCGGCTATCGAGCACAGAGAGTTGCAAACGTTCGTTGTTCCGATCGTCGTGGAGCAGACTTACTGCGAGCGAAAGTCGTATGAAAATTCATGTTTCAGATAAGCAAATGATAACATTTTTATGTATCCATCACTGATCAACACGCTTTTGCAAAAAATCCCTGCCAAACAACTCAATTTTGCCTATCAACTCTTCAGTAATTATTATCAGAAAAAATCTCGTATCAATCTGATCGAATCGTTCATCCCGCGCATTTTACCGACGCAAAAACAAATCGAAGAAAAAGCGGTGCGCAAGCTGGCACAGGTTTTGGGTGTCATCAAAATGTCTTTCCTGCGGGCCACTTTGTCGGAATCGCAGACGCCGTTGGAAGGCAGCTCAGAACGTCAGGAGTACAGGAAGAAGCTGGTAGCGTGGATTTGCGAGATGCTGTCACAGGGACAGTTGGAAAGAAACGGCTCTGCGATTTTTCTGCGCGACCGCGACATCGCGTCGCTCGCCTCTCTGTTGCAGGTACAAGAGGAGTTTTTCCGACGTAAAGCCGGAGAATTAAAAATTTTGCGTAGTATCATAGACGACCCGATGAAGTTGTCATACCTGCACAACGAGCAGATCGAAATCAGCGATGAGCAGTATACGTTACAGCACTATCGGGTCATCACCAAAGACGGCATGGTCAACGACCTTACCATGCTCATTGATGATCTGCAGGTAACGCCGGGAGACAAGCGGCCTTCCGTCATTCTCGTGCCCGGGATTGCCTGCAGCAGCAATGCTTTTTATGTCAGCGCAAAATATGCTTTGGCACGCGACCTGGCGCGGCGCGGTTATTGGGTCTATCTGTTCGAGCCACGCGGTATGGGTCGCAACCGCGTGGCCTTTGATGTAGATTGCACCCTTGACACCTTGATAGACGACGATCTGCCATCGGTCATCGACTTCGTACACAAGCGGTCCAAGGGCAAACCGGTGATGCTGTTAGGCCACAGCATGGGCGGCATGGTGGCCGAGTTCATGCTGCAAATGTGGTCTCGCCAAGGCGACCGAGATTCGCTCTCCAAAGTCAAGGGGCTGATTACCCTGGGCGCGCCCAAACAATTCGACAAAAACCGGCATCTCTTTTATCCGATGATTCTCTGGCTCAACTATATCCTGCCGTTTTTAAAAGTAGACCGCGTGCCGCTCCGTGAAATCATCACGTTTCTCTGCAAAACGCCTGGCATCAGGAATCTTTTCAGTATGGCCGTGGATATGGACTTTGCCGACATGAACTTTCTCATAAATCCTGACAATCTGAGCGAGTCCGATTTCATGTTCCAGTTCATCCGCCGGGCGGTCGGCGATTTCTCGCTGGGGATCGGCTTCCAATTCCAAAAAGCCATTTACACCGGCAAAGGCATCTCTCGCATGGATCATCTGTTTGCCGAGGGCGACGAAAAGTACAGTTACACAAAAAACGTCGCTTTGCTCGATCCGCACATCCCGCTGGTGCATTTTCTCGCCGAGGAAGATCCGCTGGCGCCGCCGGATATCAACAATTTTCAGGAAATTTACCGACATACCAGCAAAAAAACGGTAATACTGGGCAAGCAGGATTGCGGCGACATAGTGTCAGACCCAAGCCAGGTCAATTACTTTATCGTTCCCCGCACCAAGCATATAGATATTTTGTACGGCAAGACCGCTTCGCGTTGGGTCTATCCGTTGGTTTTCCGTGCCATAGACACGATCTGGTAACAAAGGCGACTTAACGGCAGCAGTGCCGCGAACTCTTGATTGACCGACGGTAAATCCTTATCCTTGAGAATGCGGTTGGCTTCTTTCCCCTCGCATGTTTTCTTTCGCTCAACCCTGCGGCTACTGAATTTTTCGATTTCGTATTCGACTTCGGTTTCATAGAAAACATGCGGCGGAAACCTTGCCCCTTGTGGGCAGGGTAAGCCGCATCCTTATGCGGGTTAAAGAGCTCACAAATATGAATAACCATCG
>JAGVGO010000226.1 GCA_020057085.1 Planctomycetota bacterium
CCGAAGGCGCATAGCCGTAGCTCTGTAACTGAGGGGGCGACGACGCCATTGGTCAAAAGATCAAGTAAGTTGTAAAGGTTATTTTTTTACAGCGACTAAGTCCTTATCTAGTGCCATTCATGCGTTGTGGCGTTATGTAACCATGTTTAGAAAGGCTTCGTATGACAAAAAAATCGTATATTTTACTCTTACTCTGCCTGTTCCTGACGGGCGTGTTGCTGTACGCAAAGAAAGACGATTCGCTGTTCGTACAGGCAAAAAACAGCAAATTGCGCAAAGACCCCAGCAAAGAATCCAAGAACGATGTTCCTGTGGATCGCGGCAAAGAGCTGAAAGAAATGTCTTTCAAGAAAAACTGGTATAAAGTGAAAATTGCCGGAACCAGCACAGAGGGCTGGATCTATCAGGGTAAAGTCACCAAAGGTAAAATCACAGAAGATGCCAGTCTTACCAAAGGCGGCACGGCCAACCCCAAAATCGGTGAAGAGCTGGCTGCCGGCAGCGCTATCCGAGGGCTTGGGCCGGTATCACAGAAATTCGCCGACCGCAACAAGGTGACGGATCGCCACAAGCGATTTGCCGACTACCACCAGTCGTACATTTGTGTTAGCAAAAGCGAATCGGCGCCCAATCTCACCGAACCCGGCATCAAGGCGGTCAAGATTGATGATGACAACCTGGAAAAATTTCTGCAGGAAGGCCAGTTAGGAGAGTTCAAACATGAAGACATCCGCTAACCCTCGGATACGTTACATCACACTGTTTGTCATCGCCGTGGTATGTATGTTAGGATTTTCCTGTAATATCGTCAAAGAGATGGATAAGAAGGCGGAAAGCACCCTCGGTAAGCCATACCAGGGCACGAAACAAGTGGGTACGGGATTGTACAACGTAGGCGATGCACTCTTTAGCGGTATGAGTCTGGAAGAGGAGCGTGCTTTCGGCGAAGCAGTGGCGCTCCAGGCATACGCCACTGACAAGTTCGGCGTACCGGTAAAAGACGCGGAGGTGATGATGTACATGAATTGCATGGCCAATGTGATCGGCCAGCACAGCGAACGGCCGATGATTCCCTACCATGCGGCGGTGATCAAGTCCAATGAAATCAACGCTTTTTCCACGCCGGGCGGCTACATTTTTGTCACCAGCGGGCTGGTCGCACTGCTCGATAATGAGGCACAACTGGCCATGGTGGTCGGCCACGAGATTGCCCATATCGCTCAAAAACACGCTGTTGACGCTATCAAGAAATCAAAAGTGGCGGCCGGTTTTAGCGACATCTTCAAGGGCGGCCTGACTGTTGTCAATATGGAAAAGAACATGGACCAGATCGAGAAGCTCATCATCGAGTTAGCCGGCAACCTGATCGCCCATGACTATGATTCTACAATCGAAATACAATCCGACCTGGCAGGCGTCTCCTACGCCATGAAGGCTGGCTACAACCCGAGCGCCATGATGCAGGTGATCGAAAAACTGAAAGTCAAGGACACCGAAGCGGGAGGCTCTCATCCCAAGAGCATAGAACGCCTGGATAAGCTTACCAAGTGGCTGGAACAGAGGCAGACAGCCAAAGAGGATAATCCGGATGTTTGCGCCGTGGTAGAAGGTCCAGATGTCGGTGAAGCGCCGATAGACTTCTCTACCTTGACCAAAGACACAGACAGATTTGCCCATATCAAGCAATTGATCCAGAATTTCGACGAAAAAGAGTGGGACAAATAGACCTGCCTCTATACGCCGTAGACGCAAAAGTTTTATAGCCCCGTGCTTTCACGGGGACCGTCCCGTAGAATGAAAGGGGTGCTTATGATCCTGGAATTGATAGGTTTTTTCATTTTCATCGCTTTTGTCTGCGGCATGCTGTACCTGACCTGGCGTGCCGTACGCGCCCGCAGCAATAAAGCGTTTGTCAGCCGCCTCGGCACTGAGTTGCCTCGCTGGATTAGCGACGGACTCTTGCGCGAAGAGCAGAAGGAACCGATCCTGGCGCTCTACCGCGAAGCCAAGGTTGACATGAAAAATCGTGCGCCGCTGATTATGGTGGTGCTGGCCACGGTTCTGCTCACACTCGGCGTTATTCTGTTCTACGCCGCCAACTGGCAAACGATGCCTCCTTACCTCAAGCTGGTGCAGGTATTTGCCCTGGTGATTCTCACCTACACCACGGCCTATTACCTCATTTGCATCAAAGATATGCCACGCATCGGACGGGCCTTTTTGGTGATGGGCATGGTGTCGTTCGGCGCCGCCATTGTGCTGATAGCCCAGATTTACCACATCACCGCACACGGCGGCACCGGACTTATGATTTGGGTGCTGGGCACCATGCTCATGTCGTGGGTCACACGCGAGAGGTGGGGCTATTATCTGGCGGCCGGACTGGCGCTCATCTGGACTTCGGAAGTTTGGTTTGCCTATGAACAGGCCAATTACCTGTTTCCGCTATTCGCCTTAGGCTTATTCTGGCTGTTCTACACAGCAGAGGCCAGAGTCGGTCTGGTCATCATGGTGTGTGGCGTGATCTATTGGCTGTACCAGGTGAATAGCTGCTGGGCTAACGATTGGCATTACTTTACCTATGATCACAACCATGAACAGGCAATACTCTATGCCTGCCTCTTCCTGCACCTGCCTGTCGGCCTTATCATGGTGTCTCTGTCCCGACTCTGTGAACAAAACAAGATCATCGGCTGGGCCAGTCAGGCAATGACCGGCATCGGCTGGTTGCTGGTGTTAGTACCGTGGATGGCGCTCTCCTGGCCGCTGGGAAACTGGGCCAGCGGCTATCAATATTTCTGGGAAATCGCTTCGCTCCAATTTTTGTATTACCAGTATGCCGCGCTGTGGATATTTGCTGCCGTGTTGATCGTCTTCCTTTACCAGCGCAAGCTGGATTATCGTCTGCCGGCCATCGCCACCTGCCTCGGCCTTGCCTATGCTCTACCGCTTGGCGTTGGCAGTTGGCTTGTCGTATCCACCCACCTGGCACTTCTCGTTTATCTCGGCAGCATGCTCGTGTTGTCCCACGTCAACGAGACGCCACGCAGAGTGGAAAGATGGCTTGCGCTTTTTTTCATGTTCGCCGTCGTGGTGACAAAAGGGTTTGTTTTCTTCGCCTATGGTCTGTCATCGCGCAAATTCTACCTGGCCTACTGCATCGGCTTTATCGTGTTCGGCACCGTATGTTTTCTCATCAACCAACTGGCAAACTTATTGGCAATAGAGCGCAACAAGCCTTATCCTGTTGCCTACATCAACAATGTAAGTGTGGCCATGGCATTTATCATCTTGTACCTGGTATCTTTCAAAATCCACGAGCAAGGCTCCATTTTCGAGGCAAGCCCTGTTGTGTTGCTCATGCTATGGCTGTTTCTCGCCATCGCCTTTTGCCTGTACGCCATACTTTACCTGCGTTGTCGTGACAAGATGCTGATTTCGCTCTCGGCCATCACCTTTTTTATCTCGCTGGGAACTTTGTTCATCTCTGGGCCAGCGGTCAGTTGGGTTACCTACTCGCTCATTTTCAACATCCTCTTGTTCACGCTCGAAGGCAGCACCATCTACTACGGCGTCAAGACGAATGCGCCGCGTGTGGTAAATGCCGCCCTCTTTGTCTTCGTCCTGCACGTACTCACTCGTTATTTCGATTTGTTCTTCGATATGTTGAGCGGTTCCGCCCTTTTTATCGTCACCGGTCTTGTGTTGCTCGGCGGCGGCTACATCCTGGAAAAAAATCGGCGGCTTCTCCTCAAGAAGATGGAACAAGGCAGCCAAAGTAGGTAGAAGGAGAAAACCATGAGCCAATTTCCCAAAAAAACCTTTGTCGTGGTGGTGATGCTCCAGTTGCTGGTACTCGGAGGCATGATTTTCAGACAAAACTTTATCCTGGAACGCGGTACACCAGTACTACTCGAATGCCTGCCGCGCGACCCGCGTAGTGTATTCGGCGGCGACTATGTCGTCCTCAATTATAAAATTTCGCAATTGGGGCAATGGTGGAACTGGCAACAGCTCAATCCGCGTGGCGAGACATTCCGCCGCCATCGCGATATCTATGTCGCCCTGCAAAAACCGGCCGACAAAGAGTTCTGGCAAGCGGTAGAGGTGTCCACCAAGTTTGAGACCCTGTGCGAACGAAAAGATGTAGTGGTAATCCGTGGCAGGGTGTTGCAGGTGTCAGCACGCGAGTCACCCACCTATCCCGCGACTTTTTCGCAATATGAAGTCAAGACAGGGTTCATCGAAAAATTGCGCCAGGCCGCTGATCCGCTGTCGCTTTATCTCAAAAACCTGTTGCCGGAGACGAGCCGACAATTACTGGCCAGTTACGATCCGAAGAACCCGATACCGGCAAGGCTGCGCGACATGCTCGTCATGGAACTCAATCGCTTTATCAGAGACAAGGCAATCTACGAAGCGGAGCGTTGTGCCGAGGTAAAATTTAGCGACACCACACGGCAACTCATCGCGCAAAATTCGCAAGGCGAGGAACTCATACGTCTCAACATGCGCATTCTGCAAGAGGCTTACCACGACGAGATGTACCTGTCCTACTCTGACTGCTACTTCAGCTCGTATGAGGTGCGTGAGCCGGGCAAGCTGGCGGTCAAGTTGCGCGATTCCCAGGATAAACTGTCAGAGTATTTGCGCCATCAGCTTCTGCCCGACAGTCAGGCTCTACTCAAAGAGTACGATGACAAGAAACCCAGCCTGCATCAGTTGAGCGAAGTTCTGGCACAAGATTTCACCCGCATCATCCGCAGTCAGGTATTGTACGACAAGGAGCGATTTGCCGGTATAAAACTGAGCGAACGGGCGGCGAGTTTATGCACACAAAACCCGCAAGGCAATGCGTTGAGCTGCCTCAACCGCTGGCTGCTCGAAGACGCCTACGAACTGCCAGCGACCTCCGATTGGAGCCAAAGCATCTTGTCCGTGCGCTACGGCGTCGAAGAATACTTCGTTCCGCAGGATCAAGGTCGGCCACTCGAACGCGGCCAAAATATGTCGGTAGAAGTGGCGGTGACCACTGCCGGCGAAATCGCTATTCGTAAAATTTTCATCAAAAGCCAAGAAGTGGTGTTTAAATAGGAAGCAAGTATGCCAAACAAAATTGTTTGCATGTTGTTTGTTCTGTTTTTATCATGGGCAGAGGCACAGTCTGCCCATGACACGGGCGATCTGCCTGCGTTTAGCGAAATGGCCAACTTCTGTAAAAACACCCTGGAAGAAATTGCGCGTCTCGAAGAAGCGGAAAAATTTTCCGGCAAAAACGTGCAAATGCCTAAAACAGAAGGGCCGATTGCCGATCGTATTCACCAAATCTACAACGAAGAACTGGCCGATCTGTGCAAGGTAGCCAGCGACGCCACCCAAAAATTTCAGGATTCCGGCGACCGCTGGCATGAAGCCAGATATATCAGATACCTGATGCAGCTCGGTCTGTTCGACAAGGCGCGCGATGAACTGCGCAAACTGGAAAGCCGCGACAGACGTTTTCTCGCCGTCTACCATCAGCATATGGCCTTTCTCGAACGCTGGCTCGGTAACGAGCAAGAACATCAAAAACACATAGACCAGTCAAAAAAGGCTATGGACACGTTCAGCAAAAGTAAAGGCGGTGGTAAAATCAACCAATGGGCCGAAGAGCTAAAACAACAGTACGAACTGAAGTATATGAACTGGGTGCGTTTTGCCAACAAGCTCGACCATTATCGTGGCCGCGCCAAAAGTAAACCCGAAGATGTGGACGCCTGGAGGCAACTGGGCGATCACGCCTATCAACTCGGCTATCGCCATGAAGAAATCGTCGCCTGGCGTGTACTCTACGAAATTTTCGGCATGAAAGGCGAAGTGGCGCAAAAGCTGGCCAGGGCTTATGGTGAAACTGACCAAGACAGCAAAAGCAAGGGTGTACTCAAAAAGTGAGAGAGTTATCGCAATATCGAGATAGAGCCTGCCTGCAGGTGAAAGTGATACCCGGCGCTGCAAAAAATCAGGTGGTCGCCGTTGCCGAAGGTATACTCAAAGTGAAAATCCATGCCCAGCCGGAAAAAGGCAAGGCAAACGACGAATTGCTGCATTTCCTCGCTGAACTGCTCAATCTCAGAAAATCTTCTCTTACCGTGGTCCAGGGACTTACCTCTCGCAACAAGCTGGTGGCCGTGTCAGGATGTGCAACCGAGGAACTGACGGCGCGGTTGCAAGTTTTAGGAGCTGTAAAAAAATAACATTTCATAGAAGCTACCCATCCGGCCGGGCCGGTTTTTTTCAAGGATGAAACATTATCCGACAAGTCCGACAAGTCTGACAGGTCCGATAAGTCCGACGAAAAATTCATGTTTCAGACAAGGCAGTTGCATGCGCAATCAGTCCCCCTCAACCCAAGAACCCACACCATATCCGCCCCCTCTGGTGTGGCTAGGACAATTTTTGCACGCTTTCCTGAATGAGGCACAACAGGGAAAAGCGGGCGAAGAACAGGTGTCGTTGCCGGCCTTAAACCAAGTGTCACGCGCCACCTTGCAACTACTCTTTCGCATCTTGTGGCGTTGGCAAGGATGGCCGGAGCAGGAAACTTTAGTGGTGACCCTGCAACAAGAGAAGCCACGTTATTATCGTCTGGAAGTGGCGGCTCATAATCTCCACAGTTTTGCCGAGATTGCTTTACCGGCCAACATCGAGAAGAGTCTTGCCCTCAATGTCGATGTCGATATCGATCTTCTCGCCGATGCGGCAAAACAAAGCAAAGCGGCTCTCTTGCTGGCGCTATTGCGTGGAGAAGGATGCCGTCTGGGCAGAGGCACTTGGGCGTGGCAAAGTGCCTGCCAAAAGATTCGTGTTTCGCCTGCCAGTCTGGAACTGGTCGGGCGCTGGTTTTTTCCATTTTCCGGCATCGGCCTGTTGTTTTGGTGCGGAGAGGAAGCTGTGCCGTGGATATTCTATGGCGGAGTGCCGCCCACTTTACAGCTCAAGGAGAAAATCTCGCATCCTGTACACTCGCAAGAGACTCATGGGTTATCGCAACCGTTGCTGCAAGGTGCGCAGGAATTTCGTCATCAATACCATCTGGCAGCCGCTCTGTCGCTCGATCTTGCTGCTCTGCGGGCGGCAATTGCAAAAAATCCTGGGTTGCTGGGTTTTCTTGCCGCATACGGACACAGTTGGGCAGTCTCTGTCCCTTTGGAAATCAACGATTTTTTGTTGCATCTGCCACATTTCTGGCAACTCTTGCCACTGCAAGAGACGTTCAGGGCGTGCCATCTTGACCGCTCGCACTTGCTTTCATTGTGCCAACTTTACTGCGAAAACGGTTTGAAATACCTCAAAAAAACACCGATCTATCTGGCCATCAAAGACAATGAAAGTCGCTTGCTGCTCGAACTCACCAACGAAGGTATTTTTGAAACAGACACCTGCAAAAAGGTGCCCGCCGAAAACCTGTTTACCCTCGATATCGAGATTTTCTCCACTTTGATGTCGTGGGTGAACGACACCTCGCTGCGCTTGATGGCACGTTTTGCAGAGGCGATCTTGCCCGCCGAAGTCGCCGAAAAAATCGAGCGCGAGGAATGCCTGGTATGGCTAAATTTGGAAGAGACTGGCGGTGGCACGGCGCATCTCTTTTTGTGCGGCGGCAATCATGACCTGCCTGGCGACTGGCAAGGTGACTTTTCGGCCACCCTGATGTGTCCGCGCACCAAACGCATTCTGTTCCAGGAACTGCTCACGGAAGCATCGCTTGCTGTGCGCGACGAATTTCCCGACTATCGCCTGGAGTGCCCGCCGGAAAGTATACTCAAAGGTATGGTGTTTCACTTCCGTGCCGGCATCCGGCAAACGATGGCACGTGGTTTTGCCCGCATCGTCAGTGCCACCTCGATACTCTCCGAAGTGGCGCCGGGTCTGCGTACCACTCTTGCCTTCGCCGGCTACATAAGTGGCGGTAGCGGTGAACTCTCTTTGGCCAACCGGCACTACCGTATTCACGACGGAGTCCTTTTGTGTAGCGTTACCAGTGGCCGCATCATGAAAGGTCGCCATTTTGTGCAACACATCTCACACCATTGGCTCTGCAAAAACGACGGTGGCCTGGCAGTGAGTGGTATCTGCACCGAACAGCAACGAAATCGGTGGCAAGAATGGATCGCCCATAGTGAACAAGGAGTGGTGGTGGTAGATGCCTGCAAAACCTTTACCGCCGGCACCGATGACTCTTTTTTGCCGCATCCCGGCCAGGCCGGCGAGATCATTGGCCCTTCCCCAAGTGTAGGCTGGCGTGAGAAGCATACTACCTTTGTCAAATTCTGGATTTTACATGCCTGGGCAGTGCCTTTGGACATGCACGGCAATTACCTCCTGCGCGTACGTGCCGTAGCCATGGCCGGCCGCCAGCCAGGATTTGCGTTGCTGGAATTTCCCTGCCGTCTGCCAGGTATCCTGGAAAAACAGATCTCTTTTCCGGTGGCTGTTCACAATATCCGAAATGGCGTGGCTTTCACCATTGGCAGCATGGAAATTCTGCGTGTAAAAGGCGCGCGCTATGTGCGGACGCTGCGTCCCGGCTGGTCTTGGCGTTGGCATTAGGAGAAAAACATGGACGAACAACCATTCCTCAAAAAGAAACTGACCGTTTGCCACAAGCCCTACCAGATTCAGAACCTGCTAGGCGAAGGTTCTCATGCCACCGTATGGCGGGCAAGGGCGATGCTGTATCCGCACAACGAAATTGCGCTCAAGATCGCCCGCGCGACGCAAGGTATCGCACATGAGCGGGTGCAGAACGAAATCTGGTTTCTCAAAGAGATAGCGCATCCCAGCATTCCACCGATGCTCGATCATGGTGTGGTCGAGCAACATCTGTGGTTTGCCATGCCGATTTTCGAACCTTTGCAGATATCCTTGGCGAGCAAAGGCAGGACGACCCAGGTATTGCTAAACGACATCCGCAGTGAAGGGTATCCGGCAAGAGCGGCAGAAGTGCCGCTAGAGCTGCGCACAAGAACGGCAGTCGGGGTATTGAGCGACATCGGCACGGTGATCGCCTACCTTTCCGGCACCGGTATCATCCACGCCGATATCAGCCCTGGCAACATTATGGAAAAACGTGGTTCACTGGTACACAAGCAATATGTGCTGGCCGACTGGGGGGCTACGGCGCTGCTCAATCGTTATCCGGCCGAAGCCTTCGGTAGCCTTCATTTCACTGCGCCCGAACGGTTGTTGGGGCAGGTGGGTAGCAAATCGGATCTGTTTTCTCTGGGCGTTACCTGTTTCTACATTCTGACCGGCAACGTGCCCTACCACGGCAAGACGGGCGAGGAATATTACATGGACGTGGCCAGCCGTGAGGGGCTTGCTCCCTCTGATATTACCTCTGGCATCTCCTCGAATATTGATCGGCTGGTGCGAGATCTCATCTGCTGGCGTCCGGAAGACAGACCTGAGCCGGAAGATGTGGTGCGGCGCATGGAAAAAATCCGCGCCAATTTTGCGTAAGGAATCTCATGCTAAACTCTGTTATGTCTGTAGGCGGCATCGTCTGGCAATGTGAGGAAGCGCATGCCGCCTCTCTCGCCGTCTTCGATGTTGCCGCAGCCTGCCGTGACGGCCAGGCGATCAAGGTTTCACCGGCGCGTGAGGTGTTTTTCGTAGCGATGGGCGATTGCGCGTGCGTGCTCAAGATTTTTCATGCGCCGGTGTTATGGGATCGCCTGCGCCTTTATTTTTCAGCCTCGCGCGCACTACTCGAATGGAACTCCATGCGCCGCCTGGCCGGCATTGGCCTGCCGGTGCCGCAGCCGCTAGCGGTCGGAAGCAAAGGCATGACAGGGTATCTCCTGATGCGCCGTCTGCACGAGGTGCGTCCGCTCAAGGAGATCGCCTCGTCGCCACTCGATTTTAGCGAACGGCGACACTTGAGTGCTGCGCTTGCCCACATTTTGTCTACCTTACACAACCACAATGTGCTGCACCGTGACTTGCACCTCGGTAATTTTCTGCTGGACAACAAAGGGCAGGTGTTTTTGCTCGATCTGCACGATGTGCGTTTCGCCTGGCGAACGAGCCGCAGCGCACGACTGCGCAATCTAGCGATGCTGGGCAATGCCGTCACCATGTATGCCACGACGAGCGACCATCTCGATTTTCTGCGCCATTACCTCGCAGCGTCGCCACTGTTTGCCGGTCAGCCATGGCGTAAGTGCGTAGAAAAGGCCAGGGCCGCTGTCGAGGCATATCGTCTCGCTTTCTGGCGGGAACGCCTGCCGCGTTGTCTCTGTCGCAACAAATATTTTAGAGCCTGGAGTGACGGCCAGTCACGCCATGGCATGTACCGCGCTGACTGGCAAGAGGCAAAGACCGCCTTGACCTCTCTGCCCGACTTACTGCGACATGGCCAGCCTCTCAAGGATTCGCGTTCCAGCCTGGTGCTACGGACGCAGTACGGCATTCTCAAGCAATATCGTCAGAAAAAACGACGCAATATGCTGTTCGATTGGTGGCGTGGTTCACGCGCGCGACGAGCATGGGCGGCCGGCTTTGACTGCATGAATCGCGGCATCCCCACCGCCAAGCCACTCTGTTTTGCCGAAGAAAGGCGCGGACCACTCATCACGACGAGCTATCTGTTGTGCGAAGAAATTTTGCAAGCGCAAACTTTGTATGATTACCTGAAAGATTTGGGGTATACGTCTACAGGTGAAATATTTGTCCGCAAGAAAAAGATACTCGAAGCTGTCGGCCGCTTGCTGCGGACACTGCACCTGCGAGGGTTATTGCACCGTGATCTCAAAAGCAGCAATTTTCTGGTGAGCGAAGAGCGGCTCTATCTCATTGATCTCGACGGCATGACATGGCAAAAATTTTTCGTACACCAGCGCCGGCACGCCAATCTAAAACGGCTATTGCTGTCGCTTCGTGCCATTCCCGGTATCACCCGTGGCGACCTGTGGCGGGTCGCCACGAGCTATCTGCCGTATGCGTCCCGCAATGAATTGATGCCTATTTCACATTTTTTTTGAGTTGCGCCATCACAGTTACTTCTTAAATTCTTTACCGCTCAACTGCCTCACCATACGTATGGTGCTTTCCATCGCGCTGTCCAGGCGGTTTTTCAGTTTACCGTTTTCCATCCACATGAAACGGCTGCAATAGTGTCGAGCCTGGCTGGGGTTGTGCGTAACCAAGACCACGGTCGTCCGTTTTTCTCTGACCGTGTTGACGAAAATGTTCATGACGTTTTGCCCGGTGTCGAAATCGAGGCTACCGGTCGGTTCATCGGCGAAAATGACATCCGGCTCGTGTACCATGGCTCTGGCCGCAGCCACGCGCTGTTTCTGGCCGCCCGACAACTGCGCCGGTTTTTTGCTAAAAAACGCTTCCGTTTTTTGTCTTTCCGTGTCGTTCATAAACTTCAGCAGCATTTTACGCGCCCGTTCCACGCATTCGGCATTCGCACAGTTTTGCAAACGCAGTGGCAGCGCCACATTTTCCAGCGTACTCAAATGCCCGAGCAAATGCGATTCCTGAAAAATAAAACCGAATTTTTGTTTGCGCAGCTGGTCCCGTTCTTCCTGTCTCAGGCTCTCGTACAAGATGCCGTTGTAGTAGATGCGGCTGCCCTGGTCAGGTGTGGTCAACAGACCCAGGATACTCAGCAAGGTGGATTTGCCGGAACCGGAAAATCCCAGAATGGCGAGAATTTCGCCTTTGTAGACCTGTAAGCTGACCTCGTGCAGGGCATAAAAAAGGCCTTCCGGTGTACGATAGCTCTTCATTACATCGCGGATGTAAAAAATAGTCGGGCGGGAAGGCAGCTCTACATGCAACTGGCTTTCTTCTTCCAGCTCGGCGGTGATCTGATCAATCTGGTCTTCGCTCAGGACATTTTGTTGCATGATCCGCTTGAGAAGCTCCATCGCTGAGGCGTGTCGGGATTCCTGCACAATTTTTTCGGCCAGGATCTCTTTTTCTTGCGAAAGCCAGCCCTGGAGAGCGGCTTTCTTGATCAATCTGTTAATGTATTCCATCCCGTCCGATTCCTTAAAACGAAGAGACACCCGCAGGTATCTCTTTGGGTCTGATAGTTATTACTGTCCTTCGTCGCTGAAAAGAAATAAGTGCTACAACTTGCTTGATCTTTTAGCCAATGGCATCGTCGCGCCCTCAGTTACAGAGCTACGGCTATGCGCCTTTCCTCTGTGCTTCTTGGCAGAAGCACGAGGACGAGAACCCCTTCAGGGCGGTCACTTCTCGCCCTTGGCTAAAATCTCTGCGCGAATTTGTAACACTTATTTTTTTTCAGCTCCTTCGATGAATTGTTCGGCAAAATATTGTGGATTGAGCGACTCGCCGGTCGCTTTGAGCAAGAGATCGCTCCAACGGTATTTGGTTCCGGGGCTGTAGATATTGTCGCGCAACCATTTGCCGGTCTCTGGTTTGTTTACGAAATCCAGGGCTGCCCAGTTCTTGCTGTCGCCCATTATTTTGCAGCCGAGGTAATGCATGACCTGTGAGGCCATCAGCTCGCCCAACATGTAATTGTGGTAATAGACAGGGGCGGTGGCGAAGTGGGTCTTGGAAGCCCAATCCGGTTCGTTTCTGTTTTCCGGACGCGTCAGTTTCTGGTATTTTTCAACCATATCCCACCACAGCTTGTTGAGATCCTGCTCCGGATTTTTGTACAATTCTTGCTCGAAATGGAACATCACTTCGGTCCAGCGGCAAAACACGAGTTGCTGCAGCGCAAGGCTCTGTTGTAAAGCGGCGCGCATGGCCTCGGCTTCCTCCTTGGGCACAGCGACCATGTGGATGAGCCAGCCTGGATTTTTGGTAAGCCGTCCGAACATCATCGCCGAAGCCTCGGTGGTGAAGATGTGGGCCGGCTGGCGGAACAGCCAGTTCATCTTGTTGTCCATGTACTGATCATAGACGGCGTGCCCCAGTTCGTGCAGCAAGGTGGCGCAGGAATCTTCGTCGTCGTGTAAATTGGCGAGAACACGAATATCGTTACCACGGTCAATGTTGAAACAAAAAGCATGCTCTGACTTGCCCGCTTTCGGGTACAGATCGCTCTGTGCCAGCACTTGTTTTATGGGCAAGCCGGCACTTTCGTAAAAGGTGGCCGTGATATGTTCCAGATTTTTGCCTTTGAAATATTTGTCGAGATCGGCTGCGACAAATATGCCGGGGGTATCCTGAAAGAAAGGGTTCGGGTAATCCCACGGCCTGAGTTCGCTCTCTTTGATGCCGTAACGCTGTGCCAGGATATGGTCCATTTGCACCTTGTTTTTGCTGAAAGCCGCTTCGGTCGCTTCATACAATTTATCGAAGATTGCCGTCAGCTCGGCGACGTTCTGATCGTCGAACTGAATGGCCATCACGTAGTAATTGTCAAAGCCAAGCGATTTGGCGGCTTCGTTGCGTAGTTTGATCAGTTCGAGCAACAGCGGCTGTACTTTCTTGCCGGCACCCTTCTGGGCTTCCCAGGCTTTTTTGCGCAGCTCGCGATCTTTACTGGTGATTAAGATGTCATAAATATCGCCTTCGATTACTTCCTTGCCGTCAATGAGGCCACGGTAAGTATTGAAAACGCGCTGCACTTCCGCATCTTTTTCGCTCAACAGTTTCAAAAGTTCGGGTTTGATCTGGCGTGCGCCATATTCGTTGAGCAGAATGATCAACTGCCTTTTGATGTCTGCGTCATGAATTTTGCCGGAATCACGGAGACGCAGAAGCGAGGCATAATCATCCTTGTCGGCATACAACATATCCAGCTGGTTGGTCATTTCCGCTTTTTTGTCGTAATCTTCTTTTTTTCCGGTAATGTAAGCGCTCCATTCCGCTAGACTTCCTTCACGCTCAATGCGCGCGGCACGTCGCACAAAACTCTCTACAAAAGCCTGCAACTGCTGTTCTTCCAGATTCAATTGCGGCGTCTGTGTCGTCTCGTTGGTCTTGATTTCCTGCGCATCGAGCCACAAGCCAGGCAAACACAGTGCCACTATCGTCAACAGCAAAATCCAGCTATACTTCATGGGTGTCTCCTAGTAAAAGACAAACAGAGAAGTTGAAACTTCAGCATTTCTTTATAGAAAACATAGCAGAAAACCCAGCCCTTGTGGGCGGGGATGAATGCTATCCACTTAAAAACTTGGTGTTTCAAGCCCGCTCATGCGGGTTTGAAACACTGAAACACCAAGTAATATAGAGGC